>JAITRE010000032.1 GCA_031288555.1 Oscillospiraceae bacterium | reverse complement strand
ATAAAGAAAGCAAAAAAAATCTTGTAGATTGTACAAATAAATTTGAAGAAGAAAATAAAATTTTTAAAAAAGAATTAAAAGAATTTGAAAACAAAAAAAATAAGGCACTTGAAAACAATGATTTTCAAGAACTACAAAATATTTTAGATGATGAAGAATTTAATATTATTACACCGTATAATAGAAAAATTAGAGATACATTCAATGCGTTTCGTAGCCAAGGTTTGAAATATATAGAACAATTACCTTCAAACACAGGAAAAAACAAGATACGATCCAGTTTAAAAAATGAAATGAAAAAAGCTGAAGACATACAGAAAGAATTTTCTAAAAAGAAATTTGATATAATCAACTCACATATAGACCAAAACGAAAAAGAATTAAAAATTTTTGAAATAGAAGCAGAAGAATATAGATTAATCCAAGAATCAAATTTTTCACATGATGCATATAAAAATTTTGTAAAATATTACAAAAAACATGAAGAAACAAATAAATTATTAAACAATTTATTAATAAATTTCAGTAAAAAAAGAGATAATTTAAAAAGCCTTAACAAAACAAAAATAACAACTAAAGAAAAAGAAGATATAAAAAGTGCTTTTAAAGAAAATCTAAACTCTTTCTTACAAGAATCTGAGAATATTGCTAATAAAATTTTTAAAGAAAGAGAAGATTTTCTAAACAACGAATCAAGAAAAATAGAGGAAGAAAATCAAAAAATAAGTGATAATCAAGATAAATGTATAACTGTGCTTCAAAAAAAATTAAAAGAGATAAACGATAAAAAACAACAATAGATGAACTAGAAAAACAAAATTTAAAACTTCAACAAAACTTGCATTAATTAGCTATTACAATAATTTCAAAACTAGCTCGATTCGTGATTCAATAAGTTTGAAACTAAGTTTAATAAATTCTAATTTTAAAATATTTATTTTTATTTTAACGTTATTTTACTTTTTCTGCTTTAGGTGCACAAACATATAAAGGGCAAAGTGATTCAGCGCTAACTGCTTTTTCATTTAAAAAAAGAGATTTTGCTATTTTAAAAACTGCACTTGCTTTGTTAAAGCTAAAATCTTCACTCACTAAAAACACTTTCGAAACAAGCTTTATTTTTTTCTTAAGTTCACAGTAACAAAGCGAAGCTGCATCGCCTGTTAAAAAAACCTTATTATTCTTTTCATATTTAATAACCAATTCTAACAACTTGCTCATATCTAATATTAAATCTTTAGTTTCTCTTAAGAAATTTTCTGTACAATTTTTAAAAACAGCAACCCAAAATCTACCACATTTGGCATCTACAATACAAATAACTACACCTTTCATTGTTTTACCAACAGACTCAGCTAAAATTTGAAGGCTTGAAATCCCTACACACGGTGTAGAAAAAACCATCGCCATACCCTTTATTGTAGAAATACCTACTCTTAGACCAGTAAATGACCCAGGACCTATTGAAACAGCAAATAAATCAACTTCACGCAATTTTTGACTGGAACACTTAAAAATTGAATCTATCATAGGCATTAATGTAGAACCATGTTTTAATTCAGTATTAACAGAAAACTCAGCTAAAATTTTATTGCTGTTGAATAATGAAACAAAAGTAGGGCTAGATGAAGTGTCAATTGCTAATATTTTCAAAACAAAACTCCTTACTAATTATTAATAATAATCATTCTTTTATTTTTTTTAACATCAATTATTTTAAATTTTATTTTTAAAACACCATCAGGAAAATATCTGTCTATATTTTCACTCCACTCAACAATAGCAACATCTTCACTGTCTAAATCAAAAAAACCAGTTGAAACTAAATCTTCCCAACTTTTCACTCTGTACATATCATAATGGTACAATTTTACTTTCCCATCATATTCATTTACAAGCGTAAATGTGGGGCTCGTGACATCGCTAAGAAAGTCGAATGCTCTTGCAAGACCTTTTACAAAAGTTGTTTTTCCAGCAGCTAATCCTCCATACAAAGCAATGATTTTTTGGTTACTTAAAAGTTTTTTTCCAATACCATAGCCAATATATTCAGTTTGAGCCGGTGAATTACTTTCAATTTCTAACATTTTCCCACTTCCAATAAATTTTTAAACTGTAAACTCAACACAATACACAAATTCTTTTAAATAAAAAATAAAATACAATTACATTTAATTTAAACTAAAAACAGAGTTTTTGATTTTCTTAAAAGATTGAATCATGATGGCACACTCAGTGCGTTTTTTTTGCAACTTGCAAGAAATTTTATGACCTTTAAAAATATCGCCTTCATACTTCCAGCTATTAGCAGCGCATCCTCCACTACAATAAAATTTAGCAAAACAATTTTTACAATCTTCCTTCGTGTTTATATTAACTTTTGACAACATCAATTTTATTTTTCTATTAAAACTTCCATCAATAACATTTCCCATTTTCCAAACGCTTTCTCCTACAAACTGATGACAAGGGAAAATATCTCCTTTAGGAGTCACAGCAAAATATTCGTTACCACAACCACAACCACGCATACGTTTTACAGCACACGGACCTGCATCAATATCTACCAAAAAATGAAAAAAAGTAAAAATTTTTTTATTATTCTTGGCTTTTAAAAGTATATTTGCAAGTTTTTCATATTCTTTGCAAATCTTTTCAACATCATCACTAGTTATAGAATAATCTAAATTGCCAACAGAAACAACTGGCTCAACAGAAATATTCCTAAAGCCAAGACTTGCTATATGTAGTATATCATTTGTAAAATCTAAATTTTTTTTTGTAAAAGTGCCTCTGATATAGTAATCTTTATTCTTTCTTTTATCTACCAATTTTTTATATAAAGGAACAATTCTATCATAAGTCCCTTTAACTAAAGATGTTATTCTAAAATTATCATTAACAAACTTTCTTCCATCTAAAGATAAAACAACGTTTGAAATTTCTTTATTTATAAAATCTATTTTTTCGTCATCAAGAAGCATTCCATTTGTAGTAATAGTAAAACGAAAATTTTTTTTATATTTTTCTTCAATATTTCTTGCGTAATTTACTACTTTTTTAACAATTTCAAAATTCATAAGAGGCTCTCCGCCAAAAAAATCAACTTCAAGATTATATCTGTTTTTAGAGTTTTTTATTAAAAAATCAATAGAAGCTTTCGCAACTTCAAAAGGCATTAACATTTTTTCTTCTCCAAAATTTCCATCAGAAGCAAAACAATATTTGCACCTTAAATTGCAATCATGAGCCACATTAAGACACATAGATTTAAAAGGCAAAACTTTATTTGCATCTGAAAAATCACTAAACTCTGAAAAAAGTTTACCAAAACGTTTCAACTCATAAATTTCATTAAAACACTCTTCTATTTCAAATTCATCAAAAACATTTTTTTTCTTTTTAAAATCTTCTAAAACACTTAAAAAGTTTCTATCTTCGCTCAAATAATCAACCAAATCATATGCTAAATCATCTACTATATGAACACACAAGCTATTCACGTCTAAAATAAAATTACAACCATTCATACGAAATTTATGTATCATAAATACCTCTTTAAAAAGCGTAAAACTAAAGTTATTGTTCCGCTTTTACTAAACTAGCTTTATTAATTTTAGGAATAGAATTAACAGGTCTTTCCATTGCATCTATTGAAGAATTCGCAATTTTATCTACTACATCCAAACCGTCATAAACTTGCCCAAAAACCGTGTGACCTCTTTTATTTTTACTTAAAGCTCCATCAAGGTGAGGATTTCCTCCATTTTCTTCATACAATCTTTTTATCTCTTCTGAAACTTTAGTCATATCAAGTACTTTTTCAAGACTTTTAAAACCTTTAAATTCTTCTTTTCTGTTTTGATTTATAAAAAATTGACTACCATTAGCGTTTTTACCATTGTTAGCCATGGAAACAGCACCTCTCAAATTTAAAACTTCATTACTAAATTCGTCTTTAAAAGGCTTTTTCCACTTACTTTCACCGCCTGTGCCATCTCCTTTTGGATCTCCTGTTTGTATCATAAAATCTTTTATAATTCTGTGAAAAGTCAAGTTATCATAATAACCGTCTTTAACAAGAGTTTTAAAGTTTTCAACAGCCAAAGGTGAAACTTCTTCAAAAAGACGTATATAAATATCCCCTTCTGTAGTTTCGAGCTTAACAACTTCGTCACCACTCTTAGGATTTTCTAGTTGATACCCAACTTTACTACTCTTTTCTTCTTTAAAATCAGTTTTATCTTTCTTCTCATCGTTACTACTTGCAAAATTAATTTCTTTTTGACTACAACCAGTAGAAAAAATAGCTGCTACTAAAAAAACCAACACAAAAAGACAAACAAAAATCCTAAATAAAACCTTCATTGCTCCTCTGCTCATTTAAAAGACCTCCAATAAACCAAGCGATTTCCTTCGAGCATTGTAAAAAATAATTTAATTAAACTTCGTAATGCTACTTTAATTATATCAAAACTCATTTAAAAAATCAAAAACAAAATTAAAACAACTAATTTCTTCTAAAACAGTTGCCGAAATTTATCAAAAAGCTTCCTGAAATATTTCACTTATTTCATTTACAAGAGGATATCTAGGATTAGTTGCAGTAAATTTGTCTAAAAAAGCTTCTTCTGACAATAACATAAGATCTTGTAAAAAAACTTTTTTATCAACTCCATGCATACTAATATTTGACAAAACACCTAAACTCTTCATAAAATCTCTTACTTTAAAAATTAAACTGTCAACACTTTCTCTTGTGCTGCTTTTAGCAATCCCTAAAATTTTAGCAATTTCTTCATATTTCTTATCAGCTATAAATTTTTCATAACTAGAAAACGAAACAAATTTAGTTGGAATTTGAGAATTAAATTTAATAATATAAGGAAGCAAAACTGCGGCAGCTGCATTGTGAGAAATATTGTATTTTCTTTGTAGACTATTGGCCATAGAATTATTAAGTCCTAAAAAAGCATTATTAAAAGCAATGCCAGACATACACGAAGCAATACAAATTTTTTCACGCGCTTCAATATCGTTAATGTCATTGCAAAAAATTTTTAAATAGCTAAAAATTATCTGTATAGCTTTTAAAGCAAAAGCATCGGTAAAATCAGTCGCTTTAACAGAAACGAAAGATTCTAAAGCGTTTATTAAAATATTTAAGCCATTTAAAGCTATTTGATTTTGAGTTAAATTTACAGCAATTTTAGAGTCAATTATTACTGCATCTGGGCAAAAATTTCTATCGATCATTGTGTAATTAACATTTTCTTCATCTTTAACAATTACAAAATTTGAAATAGCAGAATCTGCATTAAAATTTGTAGGAACAGCAATAAATTTTAAACTTTTATTTATTTTAAAAGTGCTGTAAACTCTTTTGTTTATATCCATAAAACTTCTACTAGCATCTTTAAGAGAGATGTTCGGATTTTCATGTACAAATCTTATAGCTTTAGCAACATTTATGGCAACATCATCACCCAATGCAACTATAGTATCAGGACTAAAATTACTAGCTTGTTCTCTGCCAAGCATTACATCTTTTGCGCTACAAAACTCGTTGGAAACAGAAAAAATTTGCCAAGAAACTTTACTTCTCTTTTTTCTTAAAAAATTAAAAACTTCTTCAATATTCTGGTTAATTTCTTTTTCATTCGTCACAATAAAAACTTTGTTCATATTCGCATGTTCAAAATAGCTGATGCATCCATTTTCAAAATGTATTTTAGATTTAACATCAAAATCCAACATATTTCTTTTCCTCTCATCAACACGTTTTTTGTTTATTAAATTCACAAAAGAAACATTAGAAGAAGTAGAATTTCGTCCATAAGAACCGCATCCAAGAGTTAAAGAAGGAATATTTAAATTATAAATGCCACCAATAGCTGCGTGAGAAGAAGGAGAATTGCAAATAATTCGTGCAACAGGCATTTTCATCCCGAACTTAGAAATGATTTCCTTATTTTTACTATGTATAGTTGCCGAATGCCCAATTCCACCTGCGTTTAAAATTTCAACTGCAATTTTGAAAGCTTCTTCTGAATTTTTAACAATATAATAAGCAAGTAAAGGAGAAAGTTTTTCATAAGAAAGAGGAAAATTTTTGCCAACACCATTAAGTTTTGCAATTAAAATTTTTGTGTTTTTGTCAACCAAAACTCCAGATTGACTAGCTATCCACTCAGCAGTCTGCCCTACAATAGCAGGGTTAAGCTTACATTTTTCGCCACACATAACGTAATTTGAGACTTTTTTCGTTTCTTCAACATTTAGAAAAAAACAACCATTTTCCTTCATAATTTTTTCAAAAACTTTAAATATTTCCTTATCTACCAAAACAGATTGCTCAGATGCACATATCATTCCGTTATCAAAAGTTTTAGAAATTATAATATCAGTGCAAGCTCTTTTTATATCTGCACTTTTTTCAACATAGCAAGGAACATTGCCAGGGCCCACGCCAAGAGCTGGTTTACCGGCAGAATAAGCAGACTTCACAAGCCCAGATCCACCTGTTGCTAACACTAGTGAAACTCCATCATGATTCATTAAAAGCGATGTTGCTTCAAGACTTGGTTTGTCAATCCAAGATATGCAAGATTTAGGAGCTCCAGCTTTAACAGCAGCATCTAACAAAATTTTTGCAGTAAAAGAACAACATTTCAAAGAACTTGGATGAAAACCAAAGATCAGTGGATTTCTTGTCTTTGCGCAAATAATAGACTTAAAAATAACTGTAGACGTTGGATTTGTTACCGGAGTAATTCCTGCAACTACACCAACTGGTTCAGCTATTTCTGCATAACCTTCAAACTCATTTTTCCACAATAAACCAACAGTTTTTTTATTTTTAAGCGAATCTGCAACATATTCCGAAGCAAACATATTTTTTAATATTTTATCTTCAAAAACACCTCTAGCAGTTTCTTGAATCGCAAGTTTTGAAATTTTTACACAATTATCAATAACAGCTAAAGTCATTTTTTCTACTATGTTATCTACCTGTATTTGATCCAGATTCATATATTCATCAAGAGCAGCTTTTGCATTACCAACAAGACTGTTAATTGTATTTTCCATATTTTCAGTTTTGCTAGTATTTTTTAAAAGCAAGCCATCATTTTTAGTCATTAATAACCTCCTTTTAAAAATATAAATATAAAATAACTTCAAAATAAAAAAACATTAACTTTTAAAATTTTAATGGATAAATCATTTTGGTGTCAAATAAAATTTAAACTAAAGATATAAAATATTTATGAATTTTAAATCTTATATATGGCTAATTAATTTTAAAATAATATTTTCTCACTCTTTATTTATCGAACGGAGAGTTATTATTGAAAATTGTAAAAATATTAAATAAAAAAATTTTAATTAACGTTTTTTTTATACTGTTTTTAATTTTAAACTTAAGTTTTTTAATTATTTTTCAAAAAATTAAAACTTTAAATGTTACTAAAAACACAGTAAAAACAAAAAAAATAACAAATATAAAAGAAAACTTTGGCGCCACAGAAGAATCATCCTCAAAAAATGGCTATGATGCTATGGAAATTTGGGAGAGATTATCAAAAAATAATCACACACCTCTTGAATATAAAACGGGCGAAAATAAAAAAACAATTTTTTTAACATTTGATGATGGGCCCTCAATCAATACAATTGAAATACTTGAAATTTTAAAACGTTATGATGTAAAAGCTACTTTTTTCTGCATAGGGTCAAAACTTAATAATAAATTTAACTCTTCGCTTTTTAAAAAAGAATTTACTGAGGGACATGCAATAGGAAATCATTCATACACACACGAATACTCATATATTTATCCAAATAATTCTATTAACATTAAAAGTTTTACTGAAGAATTTAATAAAGCAGATGAACAAATGAAGAAAATACTAGGAAAAAATTTTAAAACAAGATTATTTAGATGTCCTGGCGGAAGTATGTCTAGGAATGGAGTGAGCGAATTAAAAAAACATCTTAAAAACAACAATATGGCGTTGATAGACTGGAATGTTGATAGTTGTGATAAAAGAATAAAAAAAAGCCAAAAAAAAAGAAATAAAATTTTTAAAAAAATAATAAACTCTTCAAAAAATAAAGATATGATAGTATTGCTTATGCATGACTCAAAAAGAGAAAAAGAAACTGTAAAAATATTGCCAGACGTTATAGAATATTTTAAAAGTAAAGATTTCACTTTCAAAATACTCGTATAAATTTTGTTTTGTATATTTTTTAAAAATAGTCTTTATAAAAATATAAAGCCTTTATCCTCCAGTTCAAAAAAATTTAAAACTCTATATCCATACTCGTTGAAACTTGAAACTCTCATTTTAAAATTAAAGTTGCATGCATAAAAACTATCTTTTTCTGCGTTATCAATAATTTTACTTGATATTTTAACTTTTTCCAAGCGCAAACAAAATTCAAACGCACGGCTTTCTATATGTGTATTACTTTCTTCGCTAAAACTAACAAAATGTAAATTAACACAAGTCGAAAAAGCTTGTTTGCCTACATAAAAAAGATACTCGGGAAAATCAATCGTTTCTAACTTCACGCAATCCTTAAAAGCCTTTGTTCCTATTCGATATAAAATACTTTTATTTGAAAAAATAACTCTCTCTAGTGAGTTGCAATTTAAAAAGGCTTCATTGTCTATTGAACAAAGAGACTCAGGAAAATTAATCCTATTCAAACTTATGCAATTTTCAAAAGCCTTTTTTCCTATATACAATTTAGAATTAGTTTTTTTATGTCACAATTTTTTTCAAAAAAAACTTTTTTGAGATTCTTGCAATTTAAAAAAGCAGCATCATGTATAAACTCAAGCGAATGCGGTAAAAAAATAGTTTCTAATTTATAACACGACTCAAATGCGCGTGCTCCCAAACACGTTAAATTGCTTCCATCTTTGAAAAAAACTTTTTCTAAATTTACACATCCTGAAAATGCCTCATTTCCTATACTTTCAACAGACGCCGGTATTAAAACTCTTTCAAAATTACTGTTCTTAAAACCATTTACAGAAACTACTTTTTTCCCATTAATTTCATCAGGAATATATAATAAAAAAACTTTCTTCAGAATTTTTATCTTTATTTTTAAATCCAAAAATAGATACTCCACTCTCACCTTCATAATATAAAAATTCTGAACCGTCAGTATTATTTTTATTATTAAAAGCTTCTGTAGTTGTTTCATTCTTTTTAATTACTTCAGTTTCACAAATTGGCAACAATAAAGCCGCGCTTAAAATATAAGATAAAATTTTATAATTTTTAAACATTTTTTTATCATTAAATATATTTCCACCGTTTTTGTAAAAAAGCTCATCTAGCGATAATTTCCTACAATCAATACCTCGATTTTTAAAATCTAAAAAAACATCATTATTTGTTTTTAACTTCATAAATTTTAATCTCCTTTTTAAAATTTCCTTTTTTAAAATAAAATTAAACTTAAGAATTTAAAATTTTTTAATTTTATTTTCACTAACTTACTTTACTCTAAGTATAAATATAACATAACTCAATAAAATAGTCAAAAAACATCATTATAATAAAATTATATAAGTTATTTGCAAATATTATATACAAAAAAGGAATTTTTGTTTAAATTTTTAGAAATTCAGAATTTTAAATTATTTAATTCATTAATAATAATCGCTTAACAAATTTTGCATCAAACAAAGAGCTTGCTTATATAGAACTGTTGCATAAACAGCAATTAAGTTGTAAAATTTAAGTAATTAGTTACTTTTAAAACTTATGTTAAATTAATAAATTTTAAAGTAGCACTTGTTTTAAAAAGCAATTTAAAGTAATTTTAATTTTTAAAATTATTATTTACTGTGTCCCTTTGCATTTGTTTTTTAAAATTTAAAATAATATTTAAAAGCAAATTAATCTAAAATAAATCGGCTATAAAAAGCTGTAGGATGGAGGTTTAATTGGAGCGCGTAGAAATATCTAAGTTATACAGAAAAAATAATTTATATGAAAACAAAACAAACGAAATAACTGTTTGTGGCTGGGTGAGAAGTCTAAGATGTTCAAAAAAAATAGGTTTTATAGATTTAAATGACGGAAGTTGTATATCTTCACTACAAGTTGTCTTCAAAGATAAGCTTAAAAATTTTGAAGAAATTTCTCATATTGGCGTAGGAGCTTGTATAAGTGTTTTGGGAGTTTTAGTTTCAACTCCTTTGGCGGCACAGCTTTTTGAGTTTCACGCCACATCCATAAGTATTAAAGGAGCGTCGACTTCTGACTACCCTTTGCAGAAAAAAAAACATTCATTAGAATATATGAGAACTATAGCGCACTTAAGGGCAAGAACTAATACATTTTCATCAATTTTTCGTATAAGATCTTCTGCTTCATATGCAATACACAAATTTTTGCAGGAAGATGATTTTAATTACATTCACACTCCCATTATAACTGGAAACGACGCTGAAGGTGCAGGTGAAGCTTTTTCGGTTACGTCGTTTGATTTAAAAAATGAAAAATTAAAGAAGTTTGACTTTTCTAAAGATTTTTTCGGGAAACACGTTATGTTGACAGTTTCAGGGCAATTGCAGGCTGAATGTATGGCGACTGCTCTTTCAAAGGTTTACACATTTGCTCCTACATTTAGAGCTGAAAATTCAAACACGCAAAGACACGCTGCAGAATTTTGGATGCTAGAACCAGAAATAGCCTTTGCAAATTTAAACGACATTATTAACTTGGCATCGCGTCTTATAAAATATATTGTAAAGCACGTACTAAACTTTTGTGAAAAAGATCTTGAATTTTTAAATAAAACTTATGATGAAAAATTACTAATACGTCTTGAAAATATTTTGCAAACAGATTTCGACGTCATTACTTACACTCAAGCTATTAATATATTAGAAGATAGCGAAAATAATTTTGAATATGAAGTTTCGTGGGGGAAAGATCTACAATCGGAACATGAAAGATATTTAACAGAAAAAATATTTAAAAAACCTATTTTCGTTATTGATTACCCAAAAAACATAAAAGCATTCTATATGCGGCAGAATGACGACGAAAAAACAGTTGCGGCTATGGATATGCTTTTTCCTGGCATAGGTGAAATGATAGGAGGAAGCCAACGAGAAGAAAGACTTGACTTATTGCTAAAACGTATAAAAGAATTAAACTTAAAAAAAGAAGATTACTGGTGGTATCTTGAACTTAGAAAGTACGGTACAGTCGAGCACTCAGGTTTTGGTTTAGGATTTGAGCGTCTTTTAATGTTTTTAACATCATTTAGCAATATACGTGACGTTATGCCTTTTCCACGCACTGTAAAAAATGCTGAATTTTAAAATTTGCAACTATTGCTCAAAAATTTATTTAATTTAATTTTTTAAAAATCTAAAGTAAATTTTAAAACATTATTAATTAATTCGTAAATCTAAAATTTAAAAAATATATTTATTTTTAGATATACAATAAACCTTAAGAAAGTGGAGGTGAGAATTTTTGTCTTCTTATGATTTCATGACAAAAGACGAACTGCAAAAACAATTAAATGTACTTAAAAAGCGGTATCAAAACTTCAAACTAAAAAATTTAAAACTCGACATGTCAAGAGGTACCCTTTCAAAAGAACAATTAGATCTTTCAATGCCAATGTTAAATATTTTATCAAACGATTCGAATTTTACTTCCGACAGTGGTATTGATTATCGTAATTATGGTTTTAGTGATGGAATTTGGACATTAAGATATATGTTCGCTCAAATTTTAAACGTTAAACCTTTTGATGTATTTGTTGGCGGAAATTCTAGTCTTTCAATGATGTTTGATGTCATTTCTCTTTATATGACCCATGGCGCATGCGGAAAAAGACCATGGTCTTCTTATGAAAGAGGTATTAAATTTCTTTGTCCTGTTCCTGGATATGACAGACATTTTAAAATTTTATCTCATTTCGGAATAGAACAAATACCAATTCCTATGAAAAAAGACGGACCAGACATGAACATTATAGAAGAAGCTGTAAAATCTGACGAGCTCATAAAAGGAATATTTTGTGTGCCAAAATACTCTAATCCGCAAGGAATTGTTTATTCTGACGAAACCGTAAAAAGATTTTCAAACTTATCTCCTAAAAGTTCAGACTTTAGAATTTTTTGGGACAACGCTTATGCTGTTCACGATTTAACAGGTTCTTGCAAATTTCTGCTTAGTTTAATGAATGAATGTTTGCAGAACTCAACTGAAGATTTACCCATTATGTTTTGTTCTACTTCTAAAATTACTTTCCCCGGCTCAGGAGTTGCAGCATTAGCAGCATCTCAAAAAAATCTGCTAGAAATAAAAAGATTTTATAGTTTTAAAACTATTGGATTTGATAAACTAAATCAATTAAGACATGCAAAATTTCTTAAAGATTACGAAAATATACTAGAACATATGAAGAAACATAGAAAAATTTTAAGACCAAAGTTTCAAGTTGTTATAAACTGTTTATCTAAGGAGTTTTCCGAACAAAACAAAGATATAGCATCTTGGAGTGAACCAAAAGGAGGATATTTTGTAAGTGTAGATTTATATCCTGGACTTGCAAAACAAGTTATAAAAATGTGTAAAAAAGCAGGGGTCAAACTTACAGATGCGGGTGCAACTTTTCCTAACGGAATTGATCCTAACGACAGCAACATAAGACTCGCTCCTACTTGTTTGCCCGCAAATGAGCTCGCTTTAGCCATGCATTTATTTTGTATATGTATTAAATTAACAGCAATAGAGAAAAAAATTAAAACTTTAGAAGACTCCTGTGAACATATTAGTAATTAAATTCTACTTTTAAACTATTCTTTACAAATTAATTTAACAATAATACATAAAAATTTTTATTGTTCGCCTTTTTAATAAAACAAAATATTCGTATTTGATCATTTAAAGGTGTGATTACGTGAAAAAAATTAAAAGCAAAAAAGGAAGTAAAGTTATTGTATCACCTTTTGATCAAGATGATAGTAATCAAGATAAAAATGATTCTGAAAGTCAGATACAAAAAATGAATTATCCTGCTTCAATTATCATTAATAACGGAAAATATAAAATTCATTGCTTAACAATTGTTGGTGAAATTGAAGGGCATAATTACTCTTCAGAAAATGTTAAAACTACAAAATACGAATATGTTATTCCGCAACTAGTTGCCATAGAACAGGAACCCAGTATAGATGGCCTTTTAGTTCTTATTAACACTATAGGAGGTGATATTGAAGCAGGACTTGCGCTAGCTGAAATAATATCAGGAATGAAGAAACCTACTGTTTCATTAGTAATAGGTGGAGGTCATTCTATAGGGGTGCCACTCGCTGTTGCTGCTAAAAAATCTTTTATTGCAAAATCAGCCTCAATGATTATACACCCCGTACGTATGAACGGAATAAATCTTGGGGTTCCACAGACTTTTAGATATTTTCAAAGAATACAAAATAGAATAACTTCATTTATTTCAGAAAATTCAAACATTAAACCCAATAAACTAGTGCAACTTATGTCAAATACTGAAGAATTTTCTACCGATATAGGTTCCACTCTTGACGGAAGTCAAGCCGTTAAGGAAGGGATTATTGACTCTTTAGGAAACATTTCCGATGCCATCACTTGCCTTCACAATATGGTAGATAAAACTTACAAAAAAAAGAGTAAGCGCAAAACTTCAAAAAAATAGCTTAATGCGATTTAAATTTAAAAAACATTTTTTATATTTCATAATTAAAAATTAATATTTATAATTTGTTTTAACAATATTTAAAAGCAATATCTTAAAATTTTTTAGTTTTTCTTCTTTAGAAAATTTTTAAATATTCTGCAATTATTTTTTTGCGTAGTAATTTTTACATTAACAAATCTTAATTTTTTAGAATCTACTCTTTAAATTGTTAAATAATTTTTTTAAAAACTAAAATTAAATTAAAAATCTATATAATTCAATCGTCTTTAAAATCTTAACCATTTTGTTTACTTTTAAAAACCTTCTTAATAACAGCATTTTTAATTATTAAAACAATTTTCACAAGAGTTTATTAAAAGGGCAGCTCTTAACTTTTTATGTACTAACACGTTATTGTTGTTCTTAGTTTTTAACTTAAAAATAAGTCACTAAAACTTTTTACAATAAAAAACAACTAAATAAATTTTTATGTTAATGTAATTTTTTTAGTTTAAAAACAATCTGAGCTTGTGTTGAACGTCGTTTAACACAAGCTCGAAGTTTTTGCTGTTATTGTATTTATAGTGCCTCTTCATCTTTTACAAGGTTCTGAGCAAAAGCTGTATATTCCTCGAAAGATGCTTCGTAAACCTCACTATAGTTTGCAGAAAACCACGCTAAAAATCCTTTGAAATTATCAATCATATCACTATTTATATTATTAACAAAATTTAAATTTTCATTATATTCTTGTATCAAGACTTTCTTATTCTGTTGCCCGACTAGAATTTTATTATTCTGTTGAAGATTTAAAAACTGGTTATTATTTTCTTGAAAAGCTTGAATCTGCTGTTGAAAATTTGTATTCTTTTCTTTAAGATAAATGTTTTTGTCTTGAAAAATTTGAAGCTGATTGATAAACTGTTGATTCTGATGTTGAAGGTCCGTTTTTTCACTTTGAAGCTGTATTACTTTTTGTTTATAATGTTCTTTTTTATTTGTAAGTTGATTAATCTTTTCTTGACACTGTGATATCTGCTCGTTAGGCTGGTTAGAACTTTGTTGAAGCTGTTGATCTTTTTGGTTTAATTGACTATTAAGATCTTCAATATTTTGCCTAAGGTTTGTATTCTCTTCTTTAAGAATTTGAATCTGTTGTTGAAACTGCTCGTTAGACTGGTTAGAACTTTGTTGAAGCTGTTGATTCAGGTTTTGAAATTTTGTATTCTCATCTTGAAGTAGTGACAGTTGTTGTTTATTTTCGTTTACAAACTGATTGAGTTGTATTAGCTGATTTTTAAGCTGGTTTTTCTCTTTTTGAAGGTTTGCAAGATCAGTTTTTAATTGGTTGTTAAGGTTTACATTCTTGTTTTGAAACTGTGTTGCTAATTTCTTATAATTTTTTTTCTTGTTTGCAAGTTGTACCAGCTGATTTTTAAGAGTTTGAATCTCAACATTAACATTTTGTTGAAGCTGATTTTTAAGTTGATCTTTTTGACTTAATTGACTATTAAGATCCTGAATGTTTTGATTAAATTTTACATTCTCTTCTTTAAGAACTTGAATCTGTTGTTGAAACTGCTCGTTAGACCGATTATAACTTTGTTGAAGCTGTTGACTTTTTTGATTTAACAAATAAACCTCTTCTTGAAGTTTATTATTCTTGTTTGTAAGCTGTTTATTCTCATTTACAAACTGATCAAACTGTTTCAGCTGATTTTTAAGTTGGATATTTTCCTGCACTAAAGTGATATTCTTTTGCTCTAGATCTTGTTTCAGAACTGTGTTGTTACTCATATTTTGATCATTCTGTTGAATAAGTAAAACCTGTTGTTCAGAATCTTTTTGCTCACATATAAGCTGTTTGTTATTATTTTGAAGCTGTTGCTTTTCGTTTGTAAACTTTTGAATTGTTGCTTTAAGCTGGTTAATCTCTTGATTTTTTTGTTTCAGTTTATTGCTAACATTTTGAAGCTGTTGTATCAGCTCTTGCTGATCGTTATTATCAGACCGATTAAGATGTTTTAACAGCTTATTGTCTAATTCAAGCTGTGCCAACTGATTTTCAAGCTGTTTTTTCGCGTTTTGAAGGTTTACTGTATCAGTTAAATACTGTTGTTTAAGAATTTGTTTATCACTTGCGAGTTGATAGTAGTGTTTTTTCTCAAGTTCAATATATGCAGTTTCAAACTTAAGCTTTTCGCCACTCATTTCTTTATATTGTTCTTCCAATTTTAAAATTTTTTTCTCTAATTCTTCTTTTTCTTTATTTAATTTTTTAAATTTTAATTTAAGAGTCTCGTTTTCTTTTTTCAATGAATTAATTTCATTTTCTTGATTTTTAATTTGCTTCAACTGATTTTGAATTTTGATATTTAAGTTTTGCAATTTATCTATACTTGTTGGATGCTGAATTTCAAAATCCTTTTTATTTTTTAATACATTTTCAAACAATGGTGATTTTACTTTCTGAAAACTAATTTTGTTTTTTGATCCTTGTGCTTTTACTTTTCCAAGCTTAGAGTTTAATTGTTGATCTTTTTTATTATTCGATTTTTCAAGTTTAAAATTTAATTCACTTTTTTCTTTTTCAATTTGTGAAAGCTTTTCATCTTTAGAAAACATTTTTTTGCTAATTTTGCTAATTTTATTATTATACAGAAAAGGATCAACTTTGCCAGCAATTTTTTTAGACATTAGACTTTTATCTGACTCAAACAAGTTAATTAAATTCTTATCAGAAGTAGGAGAAATAGGATTTTCTTTATTTTTTGAAACTTTTTTAGTTTTTACCCCAAGCGATGCTTTCTCAACTTTACTGTTGTCTTTAAAACTGGTATCCACACTTGTAAAACCAGAAGTACCCAAAAAAACAATAGCACTAATTAAACTTAAAGCTTTAAACGATAATTGACCTCCATTAGCTGTACGAGATAACTTTTTTTCATTTTTTATATTTTCCATAATTAATAGTTTCCTTCCTTTAATTACGATATTTTAAGCTTAACTTTAATTTTAAAATAAACAATTTAAATTTAAAATTTTTTTAAGTTTTAACTTACCTAAACAAAAATTTAGTTTAAATTAGCTTTTATGTCTAAGCAATTTTAACTATTATTTCAAAGAACTTAAATGTTTTTAATTTTAATTTAAAGCTTAAAATGCCTAAAAAATTTAATAATATTATTTTTTTAGTTTATTTAAGTAAATTAAATTTCTTAAAAGCTCACTCAAAAATATTTAATCACACATCAATTTCATAGTATTTTTACCATAACTTTACAAATTTTTAATCACACGAAAATTATTCGATTTACTTCTGGCAAAAATATAAAATTTACACTCAAAACAATTTCTTAACTAAATTTTCTGTTCATTCTGCTGCTTAAAGCTTTAAGCACTAAATAAAGTTTATTTTCTGAATAATTGCCACCTCCTTATTCCATGCATTAGCATTGTGCAATAAATAATATAAAATTTCAAGTATTTACGCTATAAATTTTGCAAATGTAAATTCTAAAGTAAAATTTTTATTTTAAAAAGCCAGAAATCACTACATCAAACCGCAAACAAAATACTACGCACATATTAACAGCCTATATAAAAATTTTAAATAATTTTCTACTACTTATTTACATTATTATGTTTTCAGTATTTTTAAAACAACAAAAAAATATAGTAAAAATATTAACTTTTAAAAATAATAGTCTTAAAAATCAAACTATTTTAAAATTAAGCGAAGAGTACCATTAACAAAGTATTTGTTTTTAAAAATTTAATTAAAAACTATCAAATCTAAATTTTTTTAAATCTTCCATGTTTAAAAAACATTTTTTAGTTTTTTTCTTTTAATTTTTAAATATTTTTTCAATTAATTTTTTTACAGCACTCCCCCCCTCAACAATCTTAACTTTTAAAAAATCATATAAATCGTTAAAATAAACTTTTTGAAATAACTAAAATTAAATTGAAAATCTTGTAATCCAATCGTCTTTAAATTTATTTTTAAAAGCGTTCTTGACAAATGCTGGTACAAAATCTTTAAATTAAACATCGAAGCTTATCAAAACTTTATCTATAAAGCAACTCTAATTTTTTTATGTATTAACACATTGTTACTATTATGTAGTTTTAACTCAAAATAAGTCATCAAAATTTTTGCAATTTTTAAAAATAACAACCCGAGCCTGTGTTGAACGTCGCTTAACACAAGCTCGAAGTTATTATACTATTGTTGTATTTCTAATCCCGTTTCTTCATCTTTTACAAGGTTCTGAGCAAAAGCTGTATATTCCCCGAAAGATGCTTCGTAAACCTCACTATAGTTTGCAGAAAACCACGCTAAAAATCCTTTGAAATTATCAATCATTTCACTATTTAAATTATTAACAAAATTTAAATTTTCAATATATTCTTGTATCAAGACTTTCTTATTCTGCTGCCCGACTAGAATTTTATTATTCTGTTGAAGATCCGTTTTTTCATTTTGAAGCTGTACTGTCTTTTGTCTATATTGTTCTTTTTTCTTTACAAGCTGTTTCAGCTGACTTTTAAGCTGATTATTCTGATTGACAAGCTTTTCAGAGTAATTTTTATATTTATTTTCAAAAACTTGAAACTGCTGATATTTTTTCTTAAGTTCAACACATGCAGCATCAAGCTTAATATTTTCGTCAGTCAATTTTTTACACTTTTCTTTAAATTTTGAAACTTCTTCCTTTAATGTTTCTTTTTCTTTATTTGATTTTTTAAGTTTTAACTTAAGAGTCTTGTTTTCTTTTTTTAATGAATTAATTTCATTTTCCTGATCTTTAATTTTGGTATTTAATCTTTGCAATTCATTCACGCTTGTTGGATGGTGAATTTCAAAATCTTTTTTATTTTTTAATTTTTGCGCCTTTACTTTTTTAAACTCAGAGTTTAACTGAACTTTTTCATTTTCAATTTTAGTCAAATCCTTCTCAGGCGTAAGAGAAATAGGGTTTTCTTCATTTTTTGAAACTTTTTTAGTTTTCGCCCCAAGCGATGCTTTCTCAACTTTGCTGCTGCCTTTAAAGCTAGTATACAGATTTGCAAAACCAGAAGTACCTAAAAAAACAATAGCACTAATTAAACTTAAAGCTTTAAACGATAATTGACCTCCATTAGATATGCGAGATAACTTTTTTTCATTTTTTATATTTTCCATAATTAATAGTTCCCTTTCTTTTAATCACAATATTTTAAACTTAACTTTAACTTTTAAGATAAACAATTTAGATTTAAAATTTTTTTAAGTTTTAACTTACCTAAACAAAAATTTAGTTTAAATTAGCTTTTATGTCTAAGCAATTTTAACTATTATGAACTCAAATGTTTTTAGTTTTAATTTAAAGCTTTAGAATGTTTAAAAATTTAACACTTTTTCAGTTTATTTAAGTAAATTAAATTTCTTAAAAAGCTCACTCAAAACTATTTCTTAAACTAAATTTTCTGTTCATTCATTCTGCTACTTAAAGCTTTAAGCACTAAATAAAGTTTATTTTCTGAATAATTGCCACCTCCTTATCTCATGCATTCATGGTACAATAAACAATATAAAATTTCAAGTATTTACTTTATGTATTTTAAAAATATAAATTTTAAAAGTAAAATTTTTATTTTTAAAATCCATAAAGTCACTGTATTAAACCACAAACAAAATACTGCGCACATACTAACAGCTTGTATAAAAAATTTAAATAATTTTCTACTAATTAAACTTTTTGAAACACTAAAGTTAAATGTAGTATATATTTTTTTAAAACTAAACAGTAACGTTTGCCATTTTATCTTTTTATCAAAAATTTAACTTGACAAATATTGTTATCTAATGATAACATCGCTTAATAGGCAACAATAAAGTGATTTGTCAATAAAAAATTCTTTTGTACAAATAAGCACTATTATTTTTGTTTTTTAACAAAAATTTATTTTGCAGTAAGAAAGTGTTTTAAATATTTTATAAACTGAAATGCTTGTTTCAGCACAGCAGCTTAAACAAATTAATTGCGAGGTGAAATATGCCAACTGTGAATCAATTAGTAAGAAAAGGTCGTAAAAGTATACAAAAAAAAGAAAAGTCTCCTGCTCTTTTAAAAGGTTGGAATTCTAAAAAACGTAAAGTTATAAGACAAGAGTCTCCGCAGAAACGTGGGGTTTGCGTTGTGGTTAAAGTTACTAACCCAAGAAAACCAAATTCAGCTTTGCGTAAAATTGCAAGAGTAAGACTTTCTAACGGGTCCGAGGTTACGGCTTATATTCCTGGTATTGGTCATAACTTACAAGAGCATAGTGTCGTTTTAATTCGTGGTGGAAGAGTTAAAGACTTACCTGGTGTTCGCTACCATATCATACGAGGCGCTCTTGACGCTCAGGGCGTTGCTAAACGTTCGCAGGGAAGATCAAAATACGGTGCCAAACGATCTAAAACAGGGGGAACTAAGGGATAAAAGCTAGCTAATATTTTAAATTTAAGGAGGAAGGAAGTTGTCTAGAAGAGGTTCTGTTTCGAAACGCGATGTTCTGCCGGATCCACTTTACAATTCAAAAATAGTTACGCGCCTTATTAATAATGTGATGTTTGACGGAAAACGCGGGACTTCGCAAAAAATAGTTTATGAAGCCTTTAGTGCTATTAAAGAAAGATCTTCCACTGAGCCGTTGGAAATTTTCGAAAAAGCCATAGAAAACGTCACACCAGCTTTTGAAGTTAAAGCAAGACGCGTTGGTGGTGCGACTTATCAAGTCCCTATTGAGGTTAGTCCGGAAAGAGGCCAAACTTTAGCTCTTCGATGGATAACCAAATATTCTCGGCTTAGAAATGAAAAAACCATGAAAGAAAGGCTTTCAAACGAAATATTTGACGCTGCAAATAGCACTGGCGGCTCCTTTAAAAAACGTGAAGACACACACAAAATGGCTAAAGCGAATCAAGCTTTCGCACACTATCGTTGGTAACAATTTTATATTTGCAAATTTTTATTTGCACTATTTCGTTATGTTAAACGCTTTAATAATTGGTTATATCTTGAGCATAATTGATAGGGGATTTGATTTTAAAACTTAAAGTTTAATTTAAAACCATCAAAAAACAGTTCAGAAAATTTGAGCTTAATAATATAAAGAATTTTCAAAAAATAAAAAATGAATTTTTTGTTTAGTTTTTCGGATTAATGAATGCCTTTGAGGAATTTTTATCTCAAGGGTTTTTGTTTTGTTAATATTAAATTTAAAAATATTATATCCTTTAATTGTGCAGAGTTTTAATTTTATTTTATTATATTAATAAATTTTTAATACAATAATATATTATTAATTTTAATTTTTTAAAAAATATATAATATGTATTTTTAAAATCTAATATAACTGTTTAAAACAAAAACTTAAAAATCAAAATACTTTTTAAAAAACTAAAAACTATGTAAATAACAAAACGAATATTGTTCTTCTAAAGCTCCTGATGCCTGCAAAGGGTATAACCCTCTCCTTAAAAAGCTATTTTAACGGCTGATTTTCTAACTTCAAGTCGACTTTCCACGTTTTGAAGATTTGATGATGCCCAGCCGTTAAAGTGTCTTGTTACCCGCTACTAAAAAATACCCAAAAAACCCCCTTGTTTGTTTAAACCTGGTCATTAATTTAAACAAAAAAACCAAATCATATGCAATATTTTCTTCAGTAGGATTTTGAATCTGTTGATTTAGCAGCTGATTAATAGTGTTTTCAAGCTCTTTAATTCTTTCTTTAAGCTGTTTTATATTGTTTTTAAATCTTCTTTTTTTATTACTTTTAAGCTGATTTATCTTTTTTAAAAGCCCTTCTTCATTACTTTCAAGCTGTATATTTCGTTGTTCCATTTTCCCGAAAATTTGTTTATCAAACTGGTGACATTTAAGATCTTGATTCTCACTTATAAGATTTTGTTTCTCACTTAAAAGCTGTTGGTTTTTTTTCTCAAGTTCAGCGTATAGACTTTGCAAATTAGATATTTGTCCAGTCAATTTTTTACATTGTTCTTTCAATTCTAAAATTTGTTTATTTAATATCTCGTTTTCTTTTTTAAATTTTTCAAGTTCTAATTTAAGATTATTGTTTTCTTCTTTCAATAAATTAATTTCATTTTTTTGATCTTGAATTTCCTTCAACTGATTTTGAATTTCGTTATTGTTCTGAAAATTATTTACATTTTTAGATAAGGGCAACACTGCTTTTTCAAAACTAATTTCACTTTTTGATTCTTGCACTTTTTCTTGTTCAATATTAAGGTTTGCTTCTTTATCTTTACTCTCTTCTGGTAAAAACATTTTGTAATGCAGATAAGGATCCACTTTTTCAACAATTTTTTCATAACCTAAACCTTTACCTGGCCCAAACAACTTAATCAGATTCTCATCAGAAATAACGTGATTTACTGGCTTACTTTTATTATTTAAAACTTTTTTAGTTTTTCCCCCAAGCGATGATTTTTCAACTTTGCTGTTATCTTTAAAACTAGTATCTACATTTGTAAAACCAGAAGTACCTAAAAAAATAACAGCACTAATTAAACTTAGAGCTTTAAGCGATAGTCGACCTTTTTTAGCTGTACGAGACAACTTTTTTTCATTCTTTACATTTTTCATAATTAATAGTTTCCTTTCTTTAACCACAATATTTTAAGCTTAACTTTAATTTTAAACAATAAAAACATAAAATTCGCACTTAAAACAATTTTTTAACTAAACTTTCTGTTTATTCTGCTACTAAAGCTTTAAACATTAAAAAAGTGTTTATTATCTGATAATTGTCACATCTTTTCTTCGCGTATCAGTATTGTACTGCAAATAATATAAAGTTTCAAGTATTTACGCTATAAATTTTGCAAATGCAAATTCTAAAGTAAAATTTTTATTTTGAAAAACTAATAGTGTTAACTAGTACTTTAAATTTTTTTTTAAAAAAGTTGTTTAAAAAATCTTTCATTACCATAAAAAACATATATATATCTTGTCAAAATATAAAAAAATTAACTTTAAAAATAATAATCTCTAAAATCAAACTATTTTAAAATTAAGCGAAGCTATAAACTTTAAAGAATTTGTGTTTGTGATAATTAAAAAAATGTTTTTGCTATATTAATTGCTTTGATGATAAATTATATCTAGCAAACAACAGTTCAAAAAGTTTAAATTTAATAGTATAAAAAAGTTTTAGAAAATAAAGTATGATGAAATAAAAAATGCAATGAAATTATAAATAGATTCAATGCAATATTAAATAATAAGAAAATTGATAATATGAGTTCTAGCTCTTAAAAAGTCTTCTACAATTCTTTGCAACTGTTTCATATAAATGATGAAAAATTTTTAAATTCAATTAATCTAGTAGTAAAGTTAATAAAAATAATTTTAATATTAAATAAAGTGATTTAACTTTTGCAAAAATATAAAATTTATTAAAATTTCTTATTTACTTCGTGCCAATAGGCGATTAAACCTGTTTGAAAAATTTAAAAGTTGCACATTACTTAATTTAAATCAGAAAAATCTTAATAAAATTTTTATAATATTTACGAAAATAAAAATTATCTAAATAAATAACTTTTAAATAGTTAAGAATTTTTAAAAAATATTTTAAATTTATAAATGCCTTTGAGGAATTTTTATTTTAAAGGCCTTTTGTTTTGTTAATATTAAATTTTAAAAATTTATTTCTTTTTTAAATTTAAAAAATATTATATACTTAATTATACAGAAGTTTTGATTTTATATTTTTATTAATAAGTTTTTAATATAACAATATATTTTCAATTTTAATTTTTTAAAAAATATATAATACGTACTTTTTAAATCTAATATAACCGTTTTAAACAAAAAACTTAAAAATTAAAAAACTTTAAACAAAACTAAAAACTATGGAGGTAGTAAAATGAATATTGTTCTTCTAGGAGCTCCTGGTGCTGGTAAAGGTACTCTAGCAGAAGCTCTTGAAAACCGTTTTTCTATACCATCAATTTCGACCGGAAATATTATAAGAGAAACTTTAAAAACCGAAAGTGAGCTTAGTAGAAAAGCAAAAACATTTGTTGAATCTGGCAAACTTCTTCCTAATAATATAGTTATAGATATTATGAAAGAAAAAATTAATAGCAAAGCTTGTAAAAAAGGCTTTATATTAGATGGTTTTCCCAGAACTATTACTCAAGCTGAAGCTTTAGACAATATGAATGTTCACATTGACGTGGCAATTAATATAGATGTTCCTGATGATGTAATAATTGAAAGAATGTCCGGCCGTGTTGTCTGTGAAGATTGTGGAAGTAGTTACCATCTTATTAACAAACCTCCGAATGATAAAGGTATTTGCGACCTTTGCAAAGGTAGGCTTATAAAGCGTAAAGATGACGATCCAGAAATCATAAAAAATCGTTTAGATATTTATCACAAAGAAACAGAACCTTTAATCGATTATTACAAAAAACAAGATAAACTTTCTTCAATTAACGGAAGAAATGGTATTAATAAACTAATAAGTTCTGCTGCGTTTGTATTGGAGTTTTTAATTTAATTATGGTTTATATAAAAACAAAACAAGAAATAGAAAAAATGAAGATTGCTTGCGGTATTTCAGCAAATGCTTTGCGCATTGCCGGAGAGGCTGTTGAGCCAGGCGTTAGCACGCTAGAAATAGATGACATTGTAGAAAAATATATAAAAAGCCAGGGCGCTGTTTCTTCATTTTTAAATTATAATGGTTATCCAAATAGTTCTTGCATATCTGTAAACGATGTTGTAATTCATGGGATTCCTCAAAAAGATTGTATTCTACGTCAGGGAGATATAGTCAGTATAGATGTTGGGGCTTTTTTTGACGGTTTTCACGGGGATAATGCATATACTTTCGCTTGTGGTGATATTTCCAAAGAAGCAAAAAGGCTTTTAGAAGTAACAAAACAAAGTCTTTTAAAAGGAATAGAAAATGCTTTGTCTTCAAATTATATTGGCGATATAAGCAGTACTGTACAGCAATATGTTGAAAGCAACGGTTGTTCGGTGGTTAGAAGTTTTTGCGGTCACGGAGTTGGACACAATCTTCACGAAAAACCCAATGTTCCAAATTACGGCAAACCCAAAAAAGGTTTTTTATTGCAACCTGGGCTAACCATTGCTATTGAACCCATGGTTAATTTAGGAGGCTGTGATGTTAAAATTTTGCCCGATGGATGGACTACCGTTACTGAAGATGGAAGTTTATCTGCTCACTTTGAACACACAATTGCTATAACAGAAGATTCTCCGATTATATTAACTGTTTGTAGTTAGCATATTTAATTGTATCTTATGTAGAAAATTAATTAGTTGTAGAAAAGAGTGCAAGTTATGAATATAAAAAAAGGCTTGGTGGTTAAAGCTGCTGCTGGAAAAGAAAAAGGTAATTTTTTTGTAGTATTAAACATTAATGGTTCTTATATAAACATTTGTGACGGAAAATATCGACCTTTAGAAAAAACAAAGCGAAAAAATATAAAACATCTATTCCTTACTACTACTATTTTAGACGAAAATTCTATTAAAACTAATAAAAACATAAGAAAAGCTCTTAAAAATTTTAATGAAAACATTAAAACTCGTTAGAAACAGTAGTAACTAAAACGCAAACTGCAATAACTATAAAAAAAAATTTTAAAAGCAATTGATAAAAATTTTTATTGTTTTAAATTATAAAAACTAAAGAGCTTTTTTAGACAATTTCATAAGCCATATTATTAGAACAGATATATCAGCAGGATTAACGCCAGATATTTCTGAAGCTTTTGCAATATTTGTCGGTCTCATTTGAGATAATTTTTCCACAGCTTCTAAGCGAAGACCTTTTATTTTTTTATAATTTATATCATTAGGTATTTTTCTGCATAAATAACGTTGTGTTTTTTTTATGTTGTTAATTTGTCTATTAATATAACCTTCGTATTTTATTTCTATTTCCACTTGATCTAAAATATCTTTTGAAATATTTACATCTGAAACTTTCAACGCTTTCAACACTTTGTAGTTTATTTCAGGACGTTTTAACAAATCTATAATTTTTATTTTTGATTCAATTTTTGATATAGCAAAACTTTTTAACGTTTCGTCGTTTCTCTTAGAAGGAAAAATAAAAGTACTTTTAACTCTTTTCATTTCTAATTCTTTTAATCTTAATTTTTTTTGAAATCTCTTCCATCTTTCATCTGAAATTAATCCAACCTCTCTTCCAATTGGTGTTAAACGTTCATCAGCGTTACTGTGCCTTAGCAATAATCTATATTCAGAACGAGAAGTCATGATTCTGTAAGGATCCGTGACCCCTTTGGTTGTCATGTCGTCAACTAAAGTACCAATATAGGAATTTTGTCTGTTTAAAGTAATGCAAGGTTTTTTTAAAATTTTTCTCGCTGAATTTATCCCAACTAATATGCCTTGAGCAGCTGCCTCTTCATAACCAGAACTTCCAGCCACTTGACCAGCACAAAAAAGCATAGGAACATTTTTAAATTCAAGGCTTTTCGTCAATTGTAAAGGGTCAACAACATCATATTCAATAGCATAAGCGCAGCGTACTATATGAGCATTTTCAAGACCAGAAATAGTGGAGTACAAAAGTACTTGAACATCTTCTGGTAATGAGCTTGACAATCCTTGAAGATACATCTCATCTGTGTTTAATCCGCAAGGCTCTACAAAAACTTGATGTCTTTCTTTGTCTTTAAAACGCAGAAACTTTTCTTCTATGCTAGGGCAATACCGTGGACCAATTCCTTTTGTTTCTCTTGAATACAAAACAGATTTAGATAAATTTTTAAGAACAACATCCTTTGTTTTTTCGTTGGTCCAAGTTATAAAACAAAGACTGTGATTTTTAATTTCAGAGGAATTTGTTTCAAAAGAAAATGCAAGTGCTTTTTTATCTCCAAATTGTGGGATCATTTTTTCAAAATTTACAGAAGACTTTAAAATTCTGGCGGGTGTACCGGTTTTAAATCTTTTAAATTCTACTCCAAATTTTTCTAATGATTTTTTTAAAAACATCGCAGGAAAAATACCATCTGGCCCACTATTAAACGAAGTTTTCCCTATAAAAATTTTTCCCCCCATATATGTTCCTGTTGATAAAATCACTGATTTAACTTTATATTTAACATCTGTTCTAGTTTTCAAAAAAAAACAATTTTCTTTTGGGTCACGTAAAATATCAACTATTTCAGTTTGCTTTATATATAAATTTTTTTGAATTTCCAATTTCTTCTTCATAATTTCTCCGTAGTGCCGCCTATCAATTTGAGCTCTAAGAGAATGAACAGCAGGACCTTTGCTTGCATTTAATAATCTACTTTGCAAAGAACAAGCATCTGTAGTTTTAGCCATTTCTCCACCTAAAGCATCAATTTCTCTAACAAGATGTCCTTTTGCTGTCCCACCAATAGACGGATTACATGGACAATTGCCTATAAAATCTACATTAATCGTAAAAACAACAACTTTACAACCAATTCTAGCAGCAGCAAGAGAAGCTTCTATGCCCGCATGCCCTGCTCCTATTACTGCAATATCAAAATTTTCTTCACAAAAAAGCAATTTTATTTACACCTACTTTATTTTTAAAACTTTGAAAATATATTTTCTACTATAAATATAAAACAAAGTTTAAAAACTTTAAAACACAACTTTTTTAAACAATAAAACAAATTTATTTCCCAACACAGAATTTTGAAAAAATCTCATCAATAACTGAATCTTTAATGTTTTCACCCGTCAATTCGCCTATTTTCTGAGCAGATTCCTCAATAGACAAAAACACCATATCAATCGCAACACTTGATTTTAAATCAGTTTTTGCTTTTTTTATTAAAGATAAAGCAGAATTTGCTGCAGAAAATTGTCGTTGATTAGCTAAAAATCCTTGATTTGAATCAAAATTTGAAATACTAAGCACCTTAAATATATTTTCTTTGATAAGTTCGACATTATAATTTGAAACAAAAGATATTTCTAATACATTTTTAAACTTAAATCTAATTAAATTTTTATCTAATTCACAAGGAAGATCTATCTTGTTAATAATAGCAAGAACTAAACCATCTTTTAAGCTGTCAATAATTTTTAAATCTTCATCACTTAAAGGTCTTGAAGAATCAAATATAACTAAAATTAAATCTGCTTGCTTTTGTTCTTCTTTTGCTTTTTTAACTCCAATTTCTTCTATTGGATCTGATGTTTCACGAATTCCTGCAGTGTCCAAAAGATTAACTACAATGCCATTTATAATAATAGATTCTTCTATAATATCTCGCGTAGTTCCTGCAATATTAGTTACAATTGATCTTTCAAAACCCAGTAAAAAATTCATAAGAGAAGACTTGCCCACATTCGGGCAACCGATTATAGCTACTCTTATCCCCTCTCTTATAATTTTCCCTTTTTCATAATTTAAAACTAAATTTTCCAGCTCTTCCTCAATAAAGCTCAGCGTGCTTTCAAGTTCTCTTAAATCTACATCTTCTTCTAGCTCTTCATAATCAACAGAAACAAAAAACTTTGCACATAAATCCGTAAGCTTTTTTTTTATATTTTTTAGTCCTTTATAAATCTCACCTTTGCAAGAAACAACCGCAGCATTTAAAGCTTGATTGCCTCTAGCTGATATTAAATTCATTACGGATTCAGCCTTTGTAAGATCCACCTTTCCATTTAAAAAAGCACGTTTAGTAAATTCTCCAGGGCCTGCAGGTGCTGCTCCAGAAATAATCAAACTATTCAAAACTTGTCTTGTAACAAAAATGCCTCCATGGCAACAAATTTCAACTACATCCTCCCCAGTATAACTTTTGGGAGCTTTAAACACAATTGCAACAGCTTCGTCAAGCAAGTTTCCTTCTTTGTAAACCTTGCCAAAGCTTGCTGTATATCCTTTCATAGCTATTAACGATTGGTGTGAGTTCGATTTAAAAACTTTATCTGCTATGGCTATAGATTTATCTCCAGAAATACGTATAACAGAAATAGAAGCTACACCCTCGCTAGTTGCTATTGCAGCTATAGTTTCATTTTCCATGTTAATAATTCCTTAAATATAATAAGTTTACTTAAAAAGCCTTCATTTTTTAATTTCAAAACTAATACTTTCAATTTATATATTTTAAGTTGAAGAACAAATATTCAAAAAAACATAAAATCAACTATTTTCTTCGTTATAAATAGGCAATATAACTACATGCCTATTTAAACCGTCTCCCTCAGAAAAAGAAGTGATTTTTGAAAAATCTTTAATAGCTAAATGTATTAAACGTCTATCATATGCACTCATTGGCTCTAATTTATAAGGTTTAAGAGTTCTTTCTACCTTCAGAGCTACTTTTTCTCCAAGCGCCATCAAAGCCCTTTCTCTTTTTTCTCTATATTCGCAAGCATTAATTTTAACTCTAAAATAACCGTTTCCTCTTTGATTTGCAACTAAATTTGTTAAATACTGAATCGAATCCAAAACGCCACCATGTTTTCCTATTACAACTCCTATATTTTCCCCTTGAATATTAAACTCAACTCCATCTTCCAAAAATTTTCTTTCCACTAACAAATTGTCAAAACCAAAGCCCTTAATTATCTCAACAAGGTAATCATAAGCAACCTCAACAAGATTTGTTGTATTCCTTATGTATTCTTCTTTGTAAGTGTCTTCCGCCATTTATACCTTCCTTTCAAAAACAAAACAACAAATCTAAACTAAATTCTAATAAATTTCTGATAATTCACCTATTAAAACTCACTCTTCCACAAAACTCTTCAAATTTAAAAACTTTAATTTGAAATAACAACATTCACGATAATGACTTAACTTTTTTTTCTTCCATAAGTCTCATTAAAACCCTTGAAGCTTCTTTTTTAGCATTAATTAAATATATACTAAAAAATTTCTCCATAACAAATTTCTGAATCAAATCTATTAAATTTATGATTATATAATAAAAACCTACAGCAGCTGGATTATTGTAAGCAAAAAGAGCACTAAAAATAAAAAGAGGATACATACTAAATTTTGCACAACCCTGGTCATTTTGAACTGGTATTTGTTTTAATTTTTTAGAAATATAAAAACTAAATGCAGAAGTCGAAAAACTCAATACTGGAATTATCCAAAGAAAACTATTAAAAAATTTATTTTTAGGAGTCGTTAATAAATCAACACCAAAAAAATTAAAACCTTTAGAAAGTTCTTCTATACTTTTTGCTTCATCATCATTAAACATAGAAAAATTACTTTTTTCCTCAGAAAAAACTTTTATAAGTCTTATTTCACTATAGGCACTTTTTTCTCCATTATCCTTCGAATCCACAATTTTCAATGCTTCACTAACCTTATTCTTTTCTATATGTAGAATATTAGTTAATGGATAAGCTACAATTGAACTTATGGCAAGTAAAATCACAACAGATAAAACGCTGGGTAAACATCCTCCAAAAACATTAACTCCTTCCTTTTGAGAAAGCTTTAAAATTTCATCGTTCATCTTTTTTCGATCATTTTTATATTTATTTCTAATTTCCTTTCGCTTGTCTGTATATTTCATAGAATTAGCAGCAGACTTTTGATTTTTTATAGTTAAAGGAAACATTAGAATTTTTATAAATAACGTAAGTAAAATAATTGCAAAACCATAGTTATTTGTTAAATTAAAAAACCAAAGAATAATATGCCCAAGAAAAGGCCCAAGATTTAAAGGGTCCCACGCCATACCTATTTTCTCCCATCAATCAAAATTAATTTTTAATTGTTTCAAACAGGATCATATCCACCCTTAGAAAACGGATTGCATCTTAAAATACGAAAAAACGTTTTAACAATCCCTTTAACAACGCCAAATTTGTTTATCGATTCTTTTGCATAATTAGAACAAGTTGGAAAGTAGCAGCAGCAAGGAGTCTTAAAAGGAGAAATAACTTTTTGATAAAAATTAATTGCTAATATTACTAAGCGTTTCATATTTACCAACACAACCTAACTTTAACAAATGCTTATTCATGGAAAAAAAAACGTTATTGCAACTGACTGAAGTAGTGCGACCACGTGCTACAAAAACTATATCGTATCCAGGATATACTCTAGGAAAAATTCTACGATAAGATTCTTTAATAACTCTTCTCGCTCTATTTCTCTTTACAGCACAACCAACTTTTCTACTAGTAGTTATACCAAGTCTTGTAATCTTAACATATTTTCTTCTCAATGCATAAGTAACCAAATCTTCAGAAACAAAAAACCTTCCGCTTCTATATAAACGGCGAAAATCTTTGTTTTTCTTTATTGTTAAAATTTTATTTTTTATCAAAAATATCTCTCCTATTCTACGCAGAACAAAGTTGTTTTCTACCTTTTAATCTGCGACGAGACAATACCTTGCGCCCACCTCTGCTAGACATTCTTTTCATAAAACCATGTTCTCTTCTTCTATGAATTTTTTTAGGTTGAAAGGTTCTGCGCATAAAATCCTCCTATAATTAAGTACTATAATAACATTCTTCTTCTCTAGAAAATTAAAGCTAAAAAGCTTTCTTAAATTTTATACCATAAGCAATAAAAATGTCAAGCATCTTGCAGTTTAAATATACATTAATCATGCAAAAACGCTTATACTTTTAAGTGTAATTAATTAAACACAATTGCATAAAAAATAAATATTTTCAAGTTAAATTTAAACACCACTTTAACGATAACATATATTATTAAAATTTTAAATAAAATTACCCCCGTAATAACTACTTAATTTTAGTTTTAAAGCCCCGCAGTAACTATTTTTTTACAGGTAAAATAAACTCTAGAACTTTAAAATTTTTTATTAAATTTAAACGCTAAATACTTGGTTTTTAAAGTAGTAAATTGTAAAAATCATTTTTACTGCACTTTTTAAAATATAATAAATTTCATCTTAACTAACCTTACAAAACCTATGTAGAAATTTTATTTAAATTAGTATCCCCAAAACAAAAGAACTTTTAGAACTTGCAAAAACACAAAAAGTGTGTCATAGATTAATGTTGTTACAAAGTTTAGGTATGAAAATGCAAATCGATTTAATTTAATATCAACACTACATAAAACTTAAAATTTAAATTTTTATCTTGATTAAGTAAATCTAAAGCTGCACAACTTTTAAAATAAAAGTTATTCAAAAAGCTTTTAAAACTAAACCAATCATTATATTAATAGTCAGAAAAATAAAGATAAAAGGTGCAAATAATGAATATTTTTGATTTCACATGGGTTGTTGCTATAATTTCAATTACGGGTACATTTTTCAATATTAAAAAAAAAGTGTTTTGTTTTTACTTGTGGTCAATATGTGAAGCAATATGTTTCATACTTGACATTCAAAACTATCAATATGGTAGAGCATTTTTAGATATATTTAGTTTTGGTATGAATATTTACGGCATAATTCTTTGGACCAAAGAAAATAGAATAGAAAGTAATGACATAGAAAGAAAGGTTAAAAATGGATAATTTTGATTATACATGGATTACTGCTGCAATATCAATTATTGCTTCGTATTTGAATATTAAAAAAAAAGTTGCTTGTTTTTATTTGTGGAAAATAACTGCAATATTTCATACTATAATTGATATTAAAAATCAACAATATGGAAGAGCATTTTTAGATGTATTTTTGTTAATAATAAATATTTACGGTATAATTGTTTGGACGAAAGATGAAAAACAGAAAATTATAAAAACAAAATAGTAAAACATAAACATTGGTTTATTTCTACATTATCAAAATATAAAATATGCTTTTAAATACTAATTTTATTTATAAACTTCAAATTAGGTTATAAATTCAACTTTTACTACTCAGAAAATATAAATTTCTTGTTACAATTTACAAAGTTGACAAAATAATAATACAAAACCTGCTTTGTGAGATATGCAAAACTTTAAAGCTTAAATTTCTGCATACAGAAGCAAACTTAAAAACTTATACTAAATACTTGGTGGAAGTAAGGGGAGTTGAACCCCTGACCTCTTGCATGCGAAGCAAGCACTCTCCCAACTGAGCTATACTCCCAGAGCATAAAAAACCCACAACACAAACTTATATTGCGGGTTTTATTTGCAAATCAATTAACAAAATATTTTGATAAAATTTATTTAAAATTCTTGCTCAATTCAGAATGCACCTGTTGTAAATTAAAACTCATTTCTTTGTTTTTAAACGTATCAAAAAGACCTTTTAAGGCAGCTTTAAACATTTTGTTATCACAACTATCAATGCTTGCCTTATAACCTTCATTCCATTTATCTATATCAAAACTAGAAGGTTTAATATGTTTAAAATAACCAGAATTATTTGCTCCAAAATTGCACCCATTTGTCATAGCATACAAAAACACCGCAATAATTTTTTGATATGAAACTGGTAAATTAGCTCCGCCAAACCACGAAGGTAGTTTTTTGTTGCCCGCATTAAATCCTTTAAGCAAAAATAATTGTCTATCTGATACAAAAGTAGAAAGAAAGTTTACTAAAACTTCTGTTTCTTCTTCGCTCAAATCATCATATTTTTCATTGTTTAAATTAATAAACTTATCGTAAAAAACATAATGTATTTTCTTAACAACGTTAAATATTGGGCTATCTTTAATTTCTTTCGATTCTTCTAAAAGTAAATTTAAAAAACCGACCATTTCTTCAACTTTATTTTGAACTAACGGCTCAATATTTGTTTCAAATTCTTTAGCTGTACTTTCAATTAAAAAATTAATAATTTTTTGTAAACTGCTGTTAATTTTTTGTTCATTGTTATTTTCAAAAAGAGACTTAAAATCATTTACATCACTTAATATTTCTTTTAATTTTTTATTTTCTGAGCTACTTGTAAAACCCAAAACTCCCTTTTCTACACTTAATATTTTTTCTCCAATTTTTCCAAAGGTTTCATTTATAGATTTTTTAAATTCTTCTAACTTTCCCTTATAATTATTAATACTTTTAAAACTAAAACAATCGTAAAAAAATCCTATTTTACTTTCTAAACTTGCAGAAAATGTTGACTCACAACATTGCGAAGCAAAATAAAAACTTTCACTATTTACAGTTTTTTTAGCCTTTTCTAATAAATCAAAATATTCTTTTAAAACTTTGCTGTAAAGAGCATTTGAAAATATTGAAAATGATTCCTTCTTTTCTAAAAGACTAAGTTCTATAGTGCTTTGTTGATTAGAAGAAGTATCCACAGGAACATAATTATTTTGTACATTTGCTACACTTAATTTAGATTTAGTTTTTGATGACGAAAACCAAAAAGCATTACTAACCGTATTTTGAACTGAACTCGCCGAAACAACTAATGCTACAATCGCCGCTAATACCTTTTTAAACTTCATAAATAACAACTCCCAATTATATAAAATTACGTCAAACTCCCTTAAAGATTGCAAAATACAAAAGCTTAACAGTTTAACATGACTAAATTATAACATTTCAAGATGCAAAATGTCAAATTTTTCTAAAAACAAAAAAACATGTGACGGTTGTGTAAACACAAACCAACCCACATTACGTTATATTTTAAACTGAATTTTTTAAGAGTAAATTTCTTAAAATTTTAAGATAAATCTTTATGCGTAGTTTTAAATTTTTTAAAAAAATATCCTAACTTTCATCTAAATTTCATTCAAAAAATTTTTAAATACTAATTGATTTTAAAAAATCCTTTTTAAAAACCCTTTGTTAAAATTTAATATTTCTACTTTTAAAATCTTTATGTTTTAATATTAACAATAATTTTGTAAAAATTGCATTATTTAAATTTAAAATTAAAGTGTAGTTTTAAAAATCGTATAAAGTGAATGTTCTTGTATTTTTTTTTACATCATATATACTTTTAATTAAAGACTTTTAAATATTTTTTGCTGCGTTATAAGCGATCTTCTTCAATGCTAATCTGTGTTTTTAGTTAATTTTAATAATTTTCTTAATTTAGTATTATTTGATTTTATTTGTAGATTTAAATATTTAAAATTTTACATTTTTACAAAAAATGACTATTTTAAAAGATTAGAGGTATGAAGTTTGGGTTTATTTAATGAAAATTTTACTTTTTTGAAACTTATTAGTAGAGTGTTTGCATCATTAGTCATTATATTTTTTGTAACTCCACTGCATGAATATGCACATGCTTTCGCAGCTTATAAATTAGGCGACAAAACTGCTTTTTCTCAAGGTCGCCTTAGCCCCAATCCTTTAAAACATATAGATATATTTGGCGCAATTAGTTTACTTTTTTTTGGTTACGGGTGGGCAAAAGCTGTACCTGTGAACACTACAAATTTCAAAAATAAAAAAACTGGCCTTGCTATAACTTCCGCCGCAGGACCTATTGCTAACTTTTTAATGGCTTTAATTGGTGCAATTTTTTTGAGAATTATGCTTTTGTTCTACTCGACTAACTCAAGTTTCTACGATTTTGTAGTTTTACTTTTTTTTGAATATATATATTTAAACATTTCCAGCGCCATTTTTAATTTAATTCCAATTCCTCCACTCGATGGTTTTGGTGTAATGCAGTGCTTTTTTTCTGAGGCCGCTACAAACATTATATACAGATATCAAGAGTTTATAAAAATGGCATTGATCGTGGCTGTTTTTACAGGTATACTTAGAGTTCCAATGATGAAAACGGTTAGCGCTTTGCTACATGGTATTTTTCATTTAGTTGGTGTTGGAACTAAATTTGGAATTTACATTTGAAATTTGCGTAATTTTAAAATTTTTACTTAATTCATCGTGCAAAAAATTTTTATTAAAATGTTTTTTAGTAAATTTAACACAGAAAACATAAAAATTTTTTATTATTAAAGGATGTGTTTTTTTGAAACTTTCAAAAAACTTAACTCTTCCCATTTACACAAAAACAGAAGAACTGTTAAATGTAATTACTCATGGAATAGGATCTATCGCTTCTTTAATCGGATCGTTTTTTTTAATATGCATAAGCTTACAAAGTTTTAATTTTGCGTTTTTAATTTGCTCTATTGTTTATGTTTTTACATCCTTTGTGTTGTATGCATCATCAACAATTTATCATCTTATTCCATATAATTTTGAAAAATTAAAAGCTATATTTAGAAAATTTGATCATTGCTGTATTTTCTTATTTATAGCAGGTTCTTACACTCCTATTAGCATCTTTTTAATAAAAGGAAGGACTGGCATTAATATACTTATAATTGTTTGGTTAGCAGCTATTTTAGGAATAATTTTAAATTCAATAGACGTAAATAGATTTGTTAAGTTTTCTTTAGCATTTTATGTTACCATAGGTTGGTCTATTGTTTTTGCAACAAAACCTGTTTTAATTAATTCATCGTTTTATCAAATTTTATTATTAATAATAGGCGGTCTTTTCTATACTGTTGGAGCAGTAATTTACATCTTAGGAAGAAAAATAAAATATATGCACTTTATTTGGCATTTATTCGTTTTGTTTGGCAGTGCTTTGCATTATATTCTAATATATTCAGTGTACGAAAAAGAAATAAAATTCTTAAATTGAATTTTTAGTTTAAATGAATATCGTTTTATAAAGGTGAATTTAATGTCGTTATTAATTATTATTTTTTTAATTCTTTTATTTTCTTCGTCTTTACTATTGTTTTCTCCTTTATACATAAAACTAAGTTTTAAAAAAAAATTTCTTTTAACCGTAAAGTTTTTATTTTTTACAATTTACAAATATGATATTTCTAAAATTGAAGAAATTATAGAGGAGGACCAAAGAGGAAAACAAATTGTAAGACAAAAAAACATGTTGTTAAAAAAACTTAAAAAGTTTGGTTTTTTAAACTTATTGTCAAAAATATTTTTAATTGTATCAAAATTTTTAAAATGTTTGAAGAATATTTACAAGTCTATTAAAGTAAAAAAATTTGACTTAAACTTAAGCATTTCTTGCAAAGAAGCAAATGAAACTGCTTTGCTTTACGCGAATATATGCGGCATAATATATCCTGTTCTTTATCGATTTACAAAAGATAAGAATATTAAAAATATTAATGTGAATATATATCCTGATTTTAATTTAAATAATTTAAAGTTTTACATGGATATAAAATTCAACATTCGTTCAGGAGTAGTTTTATTTGAGTTGTCAAAACTTTTATTTTTTTGTTTTAGAACTATTAAAAAGTCTAATAAAGATAAGGTGGTATAATTATGGCAGAACACCCAATAGAAAATTTAATGTCATCTAGTATGCAGAAAATAAGAGAAATGGTGGATGTTAACACTATCGTAGGCGACCCTATCTTAGTTGCTGAAAATGTTAGTATAATACCTATTTCTAAAGTGACTTACGGATTTGGAGCAGGAGGATCTGATTTTTTAAATAAAAAAAACAACGAAAAAAATCTTTTTGGAGGAGGAAGTGGTGCGGGCATAAGTATTTCACCAATCGCTGTTTTAGTTGTAAAAAATGATAATGTAAAATTAATTCAAGTAGAACCATTTCACAGTTCTTTAGATAAAATAATAGATATGGCTCCAGATTTTTTGGAAAAAGTTAAGTCTATTTTTTCTAAGTCTTCGCAGAAAATAAACTTAAAAAATAAAAAAGAGTCTTAAAAAATAAATCTTATAATTAATTTTAAAATTTAAATTTTTAATAAATTTCATTTGTGATTAAAATATTCTAAAAATTAAAGCTTAAATATTTTGTAATTTATTTTTAAATTCTAACGGTATCAGCATTTAATATATTGTAATCTAAAGTTCAATTTCAATAACTTCTTGTGCCGTGTCCGTACAACACAACTGGAGTTAAATACACTTTAAACAAACAAGCTTGGATAAATAATTTCAGAAAAAGCTGTAAAATTCCATCTAATAAAAACTATTAAATACTCTTGCACATAAAAAATGTGCTTTTAATTAAATTTTTTCTAAACTTACTCTTCCAAATTTCGAGGATCTAAACTCATTTAAAACAATATTTGCTACTTTTTCTTCATCTATTTTTCCTTTAGACTTTATAGCCCCTCTTTTTCTACCTATTAAAATTAGAATTTCTTTTGGGTCATCTATATTTGAAATATTAATTTTAAATTTTGCTTCAACCAGATTTTTATCAATATTTATTAATTTTTTTATCAAACTTATAGCTAAAGCTTCATTGTCCAGCAAACTGTATTTTATAGAACCAATAATAGCAAGATTTTCACCAATTTCTAAATCGTCAAACTTAGGCCAAAGAACCCCTGGAGTATCTAAAATATCAAACCCTAAATCAGAACGATACCACTGCAACGCTCTGGTTACTGACGGTCTATTTTCAACTTTAGCTTTATTTTTAGCCATCATTCTATTTATAAATGAAGACTTTCCAACGTTAGGTATTCCACATGCTAATATTTTTATATTATTTTGTCCGCAAAACATTTTTTTGCTTAAAACAATAAAATTTTTGATACCTTTAAGGGTTCTACAATCTGTAGCAACAGCAAATAAACCTTTAGATTTAAAAAAAGAAATCCATTTATTTGTATTATTAAAATCAGCTAGATCAGACTTATTTAAAAGCAAAATTCTTTTTTTCTGTATAGCCATATTTAAAAAAATAGGATTTCTACTACTTATTGGAATCCTAGCATCAATAATTTCAACAATCAGATCAACAAATTTAATTTTTTCTAAAATTAACCTTTTAGTTTTAGCCATATGGCCAGGAAACCATTGTATGGTTGAAAGATTACTCACAGAAGCGACCACCTATCGAACGGAAAAATAACTACTAACGCCTTACCTAAAACTTTTTTTCTTTCAACACATCCAATTATTTTAGATCTACTATCCGTAGAATGATTTCTATTATCTCCCATAACAAAAAAACAGCCCAGTGGAACTGTAATTTCTTGATCAGGAATCATATCTTCAATTGTTTTTGTAGGTTCTTTTGTATAAGTAGCTTTTTCCAAAATGCCATCTACATAAACTTCACCCTTTTTAGGGTCTACTTTAACTTTTTGCCCACCAACAGCTATTATCCTTTTTATAAGATTATCATGCCCCGGTATTCCAGAATTTGTAACAACAACAATATCTCCAACTCGTGGAGAAGTGACAACATACTTAGCTAAAATTACGCGATCTTCATTTTTTAATGTAGGTAGCATAGAATCGCCACTAACAGTCACATGTTTAAATAAAAACGTTGTTATGAAAAAAACAGAAACCGTTGATAAAATAATTACTTCTATCCATTCAAATAAAAGTACAATAATTTTATCGTCTTTTTTATTTGTTTTGATAAGTTTACTCAATACAAAAACCTCCACCTATTTGTGCTGTTAAAGTCAATTCAACTAAGTTTATTTTAAAATGTAGTAATTCATTTTTGTACAATGCTAAATTATAAAAATAAAAATTTTTTATTATTTTAAATTTAAACTTTAATAAATCTAATTTTTACTAAAATCTCTCTTTATGGCTTACAAAACAAAAACTACTACAACCAAAAGTTTATATTCAAACTTACACTTATTAAAAAATATTCAACACTTGCTGTAATACAAAAACTCTTTTAAATCTACGCAGTTTAAAGAATTTTAATTAATATTTAAACACAAAAAATTTTATCCAAGTAAAATTAACAAACAATTAAAATAAATTTTTAAATTAACTTAAGTAACTTTAGTTTTTTGAAAATATACTTTTAAAATATTTTATAAAACAATTTTATTTTTAATAAACTTAATAGTTAAAAAAAATTACATTTAATAAAGAAATTCTATGGCAACATAAAATTACAAACTTCACCTTAACAAACTCAATTTCAAATTTTTTAACTGAAAAATTTAAAACTCTATATTAAACAAACAATTTTAGAATCAAACAATTTTTTGTTTAATTTTAGCGGATTTTCCAACCTTGCTGCGCAAATAATAAAGCTTTGCTCTGCGTACTTTACCTCTTCTTACAACAGAAACGCTTGCAACAGCAGGAGAATGAACAGGAAATACACGCTCTATTGCAATTCCATAAGAAATACGTCTTACAGTAAACGATTCTGAGATACCAGAGCCTTTTTTACAAATAACTATACCTTCAAACGTTTGTAATCTTTCCTTCTCGCCCTCTTTTATCTTCACACCAACAGAAACTGTATCGCCAATATTAAAGTCAAACAAATTTTCTTTTCTACAGTCGTCACTAATCAAATTCAAAATGTTCATAATATAAAAACCTCTTAAATCAAAAATTACAATATAAAGCTGCCCCTTTACATAAATCTTATGCACAGCAACATCTTAAATCAATTATATCACATATATGTTTTATTACAAGATTTGCAAAACTTTACAAATAAATTTAAAGCAAAAAACAATAATAACTTGAACTTATTGTGGACACTATCAATCAGTTCAAGTTACTTAAATTTAATTTACTTTTAAACGTATTTTCTATTCACAAAATCAATATTTTTTGCAATATAAAATCAAAAACACTTTTTTACAATTACAATCTTCTGGATTTTGGATCAAAAGCATCTCTTAGGCCATCACCTAATAAATTAAAGGCTAACACTGTTAAAGAAATAGCAGCGCCAGGAAAAAACACTTCGTGAGGATATGAAAGCATGAACATTCTTGATCTACCAAGCATATCACCCCATTCTGCAATTGGAGGTTGAACGCCTAAACCTAAAAACCCAAGAGCTGCAGCTTCAAGTATTGCAGAGGAAACACCAAGCGTTGCCCTAATGACTATAGAAGAAGCAATATTCGGCAAAATAGTTTTAAAAATAATAAAAGAGTCACTTGCTCCAACAACTTTCGCCGCTTGAACATAATCATTTTCTTTTTCTGAAAGCAAACATCCCCTAACAATCATAGCATAATCAGGTATAGCAACAATACTTATGGCAAGAACTGCTTTATCAATACCTTTACCTAAAGATGCCATCAGTGCAATTGCAAGCAATATCGAAGGTATAGATAAAACTACATCCATAACACGCATTATCACAGAATCAATTTTTCCCCCGTAATAACCTGCAATAGATCCAAATACTGTACCCACAAACAACGACACACAAACAGCTATTATACCAACAAAAATAGATGTTCTCGTCCCATACAAAATTCTACTAAAAATATCTCTTCCATGTTCATCTGTACCAAATAAATGACTTAAACTAGCATCTTGATGAATAACATTTCTATCTTGAATATTTGGATCATATGGCATTAAATACCTTCCAAAAATAGCAATAAAAATTAGAAACACAACAATAAAAAAAGATACTAAAGCCGCTTTATTTTGTTTGAAAGAATCTATAACAATTTTAATTTTTGTTTCTGCTTTAAAATCTTGTTCAACAAACTCTTGTAAATTAGCAACTTTTTCAGATTTATTAATTTCATCTTTCAAATGTTAAACAGCTCCTTTTTTTGTAAATTTAATTCTAGGGTCTAAAACTACGTAAAGTACATCAACCACCAAGTTTGTTATAACGAAAATAACAGCAACAAACAAAACTACTGCTTGAACAACAGGAAAATCTGAGTTTAAAATGGACTCAACTGTATACTTACCTATTCCAGGCCAAGAAAAAACTGTTTCTGTTAAAACAGCACCGCCTAACAATCCACCTAATTGAAGTCCTATAATTGTTATCACAGGAATTAAAGCATTTCTAAGAGCGTGATTTGTTATAACTTTCTTTTCAGACAAACCTTTAGCCCTTGCAGTTCTTATATAATCTTGATTCAAAGTATCTAGCATACTAGATCTTGTCATTCTAGCTACAACCGCCATAGAATGTAAACCCAAAGCAATAGAAGGCAAAGTTAAATGCCTTAGAAAATCAAAAAATGCCTCAAAATTTCCTGTCAAAAGAGTATCTATAGAGTAAAACCCTGTGATACTTTCGACAATTAAAGACTGATCAATTACATCTCCTGAAGGAAATAAATGCAGTTGTCCAGAAAAAATTATTATCAACATTATCGCAAACCAAAACATCGGAATAGAAATTCCAAAAGACACAAAAATCATAGCCAAATTGTCTATAATTGTATTCTTTTTTATTGAAGATATTACGCCGATTATTATTCCAAGAACAGAAGAAATTAATGTAGATGCAATCGCTAATTCAATGGTTGCTGGCAACCTTGCCAATATTTCTTCTAAAACAGGCAATTTTGTTTTGTAAGATTTTCCTAAATCTCCTGTAACAGCTCCCTTTACAAATAAAAAAAATTGTTTGGGTATGGGATCGTTTAGCCCGTGAGAATCTCTCCAAGCTTGTCTTTGTTCTTCATTAGCATATTTGCCTGCAGCACCTTCACCTACTGAAGGGTCGGCTGAAAAAACTCTCATTATTAAAAAAACTGCGAAAGAAACACCAAGTAAGACAGGAATAAGAAGTAAAGATCTTTTTAAAATATATTTAAACATCGAAAATATAACAACCTTTCCAAAACAAACGTGCTTTTTGTCGAACTTAAATCGTTACAAATTACTTTTTAAAATTAATTTAATATCTAAAAAAGTTATGCGACCAATTTTTTTATTAATCTCTTTTAAAAATTAACAATAGTTTGGTCGCAAAAATAGTGCTATAAAAACTTAAAATAACTTTATTATCTTAAAAATTAATCTTTAGTTTTGCTGACCTTATAAAAATCGCATGAGCCTGTTGGAGTCGTAACAAAATCTTTAACATTCTTTGAGAACGCAGCAAAAGCCGGTGCACTGTAAAGTGGAAGTATTGGACATTCCGTAGCTAAAACGTCTTCTGCGTTAGAATAAATATCTTTTCTCTCATTTTCATCAAATGTAGTAACGCCTTTTTCTAAAAGCTCCTCAAACTTGGCATTTTTAAAACCAGGATAATTAAGGTCCATGTTTTTCTCCGAAAATATTGAATAAAAGTTATGAGGGTCCATGAAATCACAAATCCATCCTCCAAAACAAATATCAAAATCGCGACCTTCTCCTTTAGTTTTTGTCTGATAAGTTTTCCAATCAACTAATTCAATCTTAGTTTTTATTCCCGCGGCTTCCAAATAAGCTTGTACTTTTTCTGCTAAAACCCTACCCCCACCAAATGATCCAGAACTAGATACAGCCAAAATTTTCAGTTCTTTTTTCAGTTTTTTTATAGCTTCACTTGCATCTTTTGCATTTTCTAAGTTAAACTCAGGGTATTTTATAACATTACTAAAAGGTATTATAATTTCTGGTAGAAATTGTTTTATATGAGGAGTCGTGCCTTTTGAAATAGTTTTTACCATTTCAGGAATATTAATCATTTGAAATATAGCCTTTCTTATTTCAGGATTTTCAATATTATCGCAATTAAGTGCTATATAATGAGAAGATACACAAACGGTTTTTTTAACAGTAAATTCTTTTTCTAACTTTTCAATAGAATTAACGTCAACGCCTTCAATAATATCTACTTCATTATTTTTAAGAGCAACTTCCCTAGAAGTAGACTCGGGCATAGATTTGAAAATTAATGTTTTAATTAAAGGTTTGCCTCCCCAATAATTTTCTCTCGATATAAGCTTGACGAATCCTGTTCCCGTCTGAGCAAGAGTATAAGGCCCCGTACCACTTTGTTTCAGATTGGTGTCGTTTATATCTTTACCTTCAAAAGATTTTGGACTAACAATGGAAAAAGCACATATAGCCATTTTCTTTACGAAAAAAGCACACTTTTTGTCCAAATGAAATGAAATTTTATGTTCACCGTCAACGGTTATTTTTTTTAATCCTTCAAATATCACTTCACAAAAAGCACACTCTTCTTTATTAGCAAGCATTCTCTCTGCATTCTTTTTTACAGCTTCTGCATTAAAAGATGTACCATCACTAAAAGAGACACCTTCTCTTAAGTCAAAAGTATACACAAGTCCATCCTCAGACACCGCCCACCTAGTCGCAAGACGAGGCCTTAATTTTAAATCTTTATCGTAATCAACTAAAGTTTCAAAAACATTATAGTTTATAAAAGAAGAAGTTGAATCCTCCATTTTTGGAACATTAAGTGTGCGAGGCTCTGCTGTCATCGCAATAGTAAGTGTCTCGCTTTTAGAATCTTTTTTTTCCGTACCACCGTTTTCATTGCTTTTATTAAAACAACCGCAGAAAAACACAGTAAATAATAAAAACAAGGAAAGCATAAAAGACGTCGTCTTTTTAAAAATTTTCACAACATTTCCTCCTTTAAAAAATCTTAAAAAATTTAACAAATAATTAAGTAACACACTTTCTAAATATTTAAAGTCTAAAAAGCTTAAACAAAAATTTTACTAATTAAAACACAAAAATAGATAAAACATAGTAATAAAATTTTTTTAACCACTAAACTGAACGTCAAAACAAATTTTAAAATAATCATTTAAAATTAAGCCTAACTCTCACTTAAACTTCCGTAACTTATTTATGTGCAGCATGAAACTTACCTTTATTATACTATTTATAAAAAAAATATACAAATCATTTATAAAATTACATGATATTTTTAAAAATTTATTTGATTTGCCTTAAAACTAATCAGAAAATTCCCAATACGCTAAAGAAAAATTAATAGTTCCTGTTAAATTATATTTTAATCCTTTTAAAGCTTTAACATTTGCCAACCACTCTTTATTGTAATATAAAGGCAATATGGGAAGATCTCTCTTTATAATATTTTCAGCCTCTTTATAAACTTGTTTAAAATTTTCGATATTATCAACGGTGCGAGAAGTATTTTTTCCTTTATTTAAAATATTTTCAAATTCTTCACAATCATACCCAGAGCAATTAATTTCTGTATTATCTTTAGATAAAATTTGAAAAAAATTATCTGGATCTCCATTATCACTAATCCAACGATAGAAGCAAATATCGTAATCTCGAGAACTGTCAGATATTTTATCTAAATAAGCCTTAAGATCACAAGCTTCTATCTGCGTTTCTATATTGTATTCTTTTAAATAAGCTTGCAAAGCTTCGGCCCATTGCTGATTGCTTCCGAATGTTCCGATAGTTGATAAAGTTAATATTTTAATTTTTTCCACTTTAAAATTTTTAAAATATTCTTCAACCGCTTGTTTGTTGTAAGAAGAATATTTAATATTTGGGTCGTGCCCTGGAATTTCTGGTGGCAACAAACAATTAGCAGCAGTTACGTAATCTTTGCATATACTTTTAGTAAGACTCACTACATCAAAAGCTTGACAAATAATACGCCTGAGATCTCTATTATTAAAAGGTTGCTTTCTAGTATTAAATGCCATATAATGGGTCCCTAAAACATTCGAAGTAGAAACAGCAATATTGTTGTTTGTTGCTTTTATTCGATTCATGCTATCCATATCAATTTTTTCTATAGCGTCAACTTCACCATTTTCAAGTGCAAAAACCCTAGCAGAAGGGTCAACTATAAGTTTAAATATAAGGGTTTTAATTTTTGCCTTTTTTCCCCAATACCCATCATTAACCACAAGTCTAGTAATTTGACCAGCTTTTCTGTAATCGAATTTATAAGGACCTGTGCCTACAGGATTTTTCGTTATATCGTTATCAACGCTTTCCTTTATAGCCTTTGGACTTGCGTAAAAAGCACCTATATCCATAGCCATATTTTTTAAAAAATAATTACATTGCTCTTTTAAAACAAATGTAACCGTGTACTCATCCATAACTTTAACTAACTCAACGACACCATAAACAAAGTCTGCATACGGCATTTTCTCATCTGAATTTAATTGCCTATCAACATTAAATTTAACGGCCTCCGCATTAAAATCTGTTCCATCGTGAAATTTTACATTTTTCCTTAAATAAAAAGTAAAAGAAATATGATCTTCAGATTCTTCCCAACGTTCAGCAAGATTAGAAGTTATTTCTAAAGTTCCTTCTTTAAATTTTAACAATGACTCATATATATTATAAATTATAGTGGCAGAAGCAAAATCTCCCACTCTAGAAGGGTCAAGAGAACACAACTCTTCACTTTGAGCGTAAATCAATGAATTTGATCTAATTTTTGAATCTTTTGTTCCAACATTCATAACGCATCCACTTAAAATAAAAAAACTCAACAAAAACAAAAATATGCAAGACATAAATTTATTAATAAGGCCCATCAAAATTCATTCCTTTTTCGCATTAATTTGAACTATAAAAATTTTTGCAAACAAATTGTCAATTCATAGTGTAATTAAACTTAAAACAAGCTGCTTCGTTATTTACAACATTTAACATAAAACTACCAACAAAATTAATAATATGTTTAAACTCTTTAAAAACTACGCGAAATACGTTTCAAAAATATAAAACTACAATTCAAACTACGGAAATTCTTTTCTCATCTTTCATTAAAAATAAAAAATTAAAATGTCTTTTAAAAACACTTTTATAAATTAAAAATCTTTTTTTGTAATAACTTTACCTTTTTTTAAAGAAATTTTAGAATCAACAATTCTCTGATTACTTGAGCCGCGGAATTTTAAAAGCAAACTTTTTTTGCTAAAAATAAAAGGACCATCCACAAGTATATCAGTTTGTTCCAAAAGTTCTTTCCAATAAGAATGATCTGACAATCCTTTAAAAAGTTCTTCCATAGTGTAACCTGTATAAGTTATAACATTTAAATTTTCTTTTTTTGCAAACCTCGCGATCTCATAAGAAGCCTTAGCTTGAAGAAAAGGCTCGCCTCCTGATAATGTTATTCCTGATAACAGCGGATTTTTCTTGATAAGTTCAACAATCTCAAAAACAGTTTTTTCGTTCCCTCCCTTAAGATTTTGTGCAAGGGGATTGTGACAACCCCTGCACTTTAATAGGCAACCTTGAAAAAACACTACAAAACGAAGGCCTGGGCCATCCACTATTGATTCCTTCACAATTCCAAAAACACGTGCAATAGTTCTGCTGTTTAATATATTTTTACCGTTCTTTATCATGATATTCGTTTTTCTACCTTTTCAGTTTCGATCAATGAATGCTTTACTCTATCGTGTTCCTCCGCTTTTTTTGCATCATTAAATCTATCAAGGGTCCCAACAAGATAACCTGTAATTCTTCTAATTCTTTCAAATGGAATACTTCCATTTTCATCATTTCTTCCACAACTAGGGCAATTATCTGCTATAATCCCTGTATATCCACAAACAGGATCTCTATCTACTGGGTGATTCACAGAACCATATCCAACGCCAGATTCTTTCATACATCTAATAATTTTTTCAAAAGCTTCTAAATTGTTTGTAGGGTCTCCATCTAATTCAACATAAGAAATATGACCACCGTTTGTAAGAGAATGATACGGAGCTTCAATTTTAATTTTATCCCAAACAGTCAACGGATAATAAACCGGAACATGAAAGGAATTAGTGTAATAATTTCTATCTGTAACCCCTTTAATATTACCATATTTTTCCCTATCAATCAACACAAATCTACCAGAAAGTCCTTCTGCAGGAGTCGCTATAAGAGAAAAATTAAGGTTGTACTTTTTGCAAGCATTGTCTACTTTTTTCCTCATATATCCAACTATTTCAAGTCCAATGTTGTGAGAATTCAAATTTTCACCATGATGAAAACCTGTTAAAGCTTTTAAACATTCGGCTAAACCTATAAAGCCAAGAGTTAAAGTTCCATGTTTTAAAATATCACCAACTTCATCATCAATACTTAATTTATCAGAATCTATCCAAACACCTTGACCCATCAAAAATGGAAAATTTCTAACTTTTTTCTTAGATTGCAATTCAAACCTTGCAAGAAGCTGCTCTATAATAAGATCTACTTGCTTTTCGAGCAATTCATAAAAAAATTCAATATTTTTATTGCTTTTAATACCAATTCTTGGTAAATTTATAGAAGTAAAACTAAGATTTCCTCTTCCATATATTATTTCACGAAACGGATCAAAATTATTAGCAACAACTCTGGTTCTACAACCCATATAAGCAACTTCTGTTTCAGGTTTAGATTTTTTGTAATATTTTAAATTAAAGGGTGCATCTATAAAAGAAAAATTTGGGAAAAGCCTCTTAGCACTTACTTTTAAAGCAAGTTTTAAAAGATCATAATTAACATCATCAGAGTTGTAATTAATTCCTTCTTTAACTTTAAATATGTGAATCGGAAAAATAGGAGTTTCCCCGTTACCGAGCCCTCTTTCTTGCGCTAGTAAAATATTTTTTATAACCATACGTCCTTCTTTGCTTGTGTCTGTTCCGTAATTAATCGAACTAAAAGGAACTTGCGCGCCTGCTCTTGAATGCATCGTGTTTAAATTATAAACAAAAGCCTCCATAGCCTGAAAAACAGCGCGATCTGTTTCTTTGTAAGTGCGATTTATAACAAAATTCTGTATTTTATTCGCAACATCTTTCCCAAAATCTTCTGACAAAATATTATTTTCAGACACAGTATAAGAATTTTTTCCTTCAAGCGGCGCAAAAGAATCTTTTGAATTCAAAACAGACTTCTCTATAATTTTTTCTGCATTTTGAACAAAATTTTTCGAATCTGTCAAAAGCTCTAAAGCTTTTTCTAAATTCTGCCTATAAATCCTACAAAAAGTTTTTTTGACTCCTTTCGCCATTGCATAATCAAAATTTGGAATACTTTGACCTCCATGTTGATCGTTTTGATTTGCTTGAATCGCTATACACGCAAGAGCTGAATAACTAGAAATATCATTTGGCTCACGCAAAAAACCATGCCCAGTTGAAAAACCACCTGTAAAAAGTTTATCAATATCTATTTGACAACATGTAGTGGTAAGATTTAAAAAATCTAAATCATGTATGTGGATATCTCCTTCACGATGAGCTTTTACGTGTTTTTTATCTAGAACATACATTTCATAAAATTGTTTGGCGCCTTCAGAACCATATTTCAACATCGTTCCCATAGCAGTATCGCCATCTATATTAGCGTTTTCTCTTTTTTTATTGTCATCTTTTGCTAATTTAAAACTTAAATCTTCATAAATCTTCATGAGACTCGTATTCATTTCTCTAATTCTTGTTCTTTCAGCACGATATAAAATATATTCCTTTGCAGTTTTAGCATGACCATTTTCAATTAAAATTTTTTCAACTATGTCTTGTATGTGATCCACTGTGGGAGTAAAATTTTTTTCTTTTTCTAAAAATTTTTCAACTTTAATAGCAAGCCCCATAGCTATTTTAAAATCTTTACCACCAACTGATTTTGCTGATTCAAAAATGGCAGAGGATACCTTTTTAATATCAAACTCAACCTTTCTTCCATCACGTTTTATAATATTATTCATTGACAGTTCCTCCTTGACAAAATTCAATATGATTTTCCAAAATAAACCATACTTTCAGCTTTTTTTTTGCAACAAACGCAGTTTTCTGAAATCCGCTCTTGATTGAAAGGAATACAACGCAAAGAAACTAAAGCTAACTCCTTAAGTTTATTTTCACAAGCAACATCACCACACCACATTGCTTTTATAAAACCTTGTTTATTTTTTGACAAATCTAAAAAATTTTGCAAATCCGTGGCTTCGTAAGTCCGAGATCTTAATCTGTTGTTTGCTGTTTCGTACATATTTTTTTTTATGTCATTTAAAGTGTTAAGCACTGATTTTTTCAAGTTTTCAATAGAAACAAAAACTTTTTTTTGATTATCGCGCCTTACTAAAACACATTGATTTTTTTCTATATCTTTAGGGCCTAATTCTAATCTAATAGGCACACCTTTCATTTCATACTCTGAAAATTTCCATCCAGGACTTCTTTTAGAATCGTCTAATTTAACACGAAAATTTAAACTTAAAATTCCAAAAATCTCATAAGTTTTTTTAATTACAAAATCATTTTTTAATGTAATAGGTATAATTATAACTTGTATTGGCGAAATATCTGGTGGAAGTACAAGACCATTATCATCTCCGTGAACCATTATTACAGCACCTATAACTCTGGTTGCCAAACCCCAAGATGTACCAAACGGGTAGCTTATTTTATTTTTTCTATCTCTAAATGTTATATTAAAAGCTTTTGAAAAATTATCCGAAAAATAATGGCTAGTAGCAGATTGTAAAGCTTTGCCATCATACATTAAAGCTTCAACAGTATAGGTGTTTTTAGCCCCACTAAATTTTTCTTTTTCACTTTTTTCGCCCGAAATCACAGGTATTAATAACTGATTTTTAAAAAAATTAACATACACATCCAGCATCTTTTTTGTTTCCTCTACTGCCTCTTGAGCAGTTTCATGGACAGTGTGCCCCTCCTGCCAAAAAATTTCAACAGATCTTAAAAAGGGCCTAGACGTCTTTTCCCATCTGACAACGGAACACCATTGATTATATAATTTTGGAAGATCTCTGTAAGATTCGATTATTTGTGAATAATGACTGCAGAAAAGTGTTTCTGAAGTCGGACGTATACATAACCTTTCTGGTAATTTTTCACTTCCACATTCCGTAATCCAAGCTACTTCCGGAGCAAATCCTTTTATATGATCTTTTTCTTTTTGCAAAAGACTTTCAGGAATCAATAACGGCATAGCAACATTTTCATGGCCAAGATATTTAAAAGTTTTATCTAAAAATTTCTGAATATTTTCCCATATAGCAAAACCATAAGGTCTAATTATCATACAACCTTTTACACTTGAATAATCCATAAGTTTTGCTTTTTTTACTATGTCTGTGTACCATTTAGAAAAATCTACATCTCTTGATGTTATTTCTTCAACTAACTTTTCTTGCTTTACCATTGTTCTGAAGTAATCTCCTTTATATAAAAAAACATTAACCGCTCACAAATCAACAAAATAAACATCTAATGCTTACATATAAAACTAAACATAATTTCTTCCTTATTAAGCTTCTTAATTATAATAAAAATTACTTTTTAAAATACTAACTTATAAAAATATATTTTCTTCTATTTTAAAACAAAATAAAACTTTAAACACACAACATTGATCTTCAACATCACATATACCTTAAATAGTTCTTTTAGATTTCTTTTTAATATAATCAACTAACTGATTAACAGTTTTTATATTTTCAATATCATTATTTGGAATATCAATATTAAACTCTCCTTCTAAAGCCATTATAAAATCAGCAATATCTAAGGAATCTGCGTTTAAATCTTTATCAATAGACATATCATTTGTAATTTCACCCTCCTCTAAATTAAAACACTCACTCATTACCGCTTTTACTTTTTCAAGAACCACAAAAAACACTCCTTTAAAACAAAATTCAACAACAAAACTCAAAATTCACACAACTTGAAATTTTTATACATCAAATCCTTCTTTTTGTAACAACTTTCATATAACTTTTAACAACTCACCTAAAACCAATATTATTTGCAAATATTAAATTTGTCAACGACTAATAAACGCTAAATTAAAAATGCAAAAAACTATTATAAATTTAAGCCCAAAGCGGTTTTATTAAAAAACTTTTTAAAGTTTAACTTTTAAAATTACAGTATTTAAGCGCTGTTTATTTTTTAAAAATTTTATAAATTGAAAATAATTTTTATAAGTTTTTTACGATTTTTTAAAATAAAAAACAGCAATATAACTTATAAAACATATTAAATTGCAAAAAAATAAAATTAACTTACACAATTACTTAAATTTCAGAAGATAAATTTACCCCAATAATAAATTCACAAGAAAAAAAATCCTGCAAATCTTTTTTAATTTCAATAATCTTATCGTAAATACTAATTAACTCTTCATTACGAGATACTTCTACATATAACGAAATCATAGCCCTGCCAGGACCATAATTATGCACAACAATATCGCTTATAGAAAGTATTTTTTCGTAAGAAATAGTTTTTTCTTTGATTAAATTTAAAAATTCTTCATCAGGAGCCTGTCCTAAAATTGGTCCTAATGTTTCCTTTGCTGTCGAAAATCCTGCGTAAATTATAAAAATAGAAACAGCAAGTCCTAAATATCCGTCTAAAGAAATATTTGATATTTTAACTATTATCAAACCAATCAAAATGCTTGATGTTACAAGCATATCATTAAAGCTATCTCTTGATGTTGCCAATATTGCTGAAGAACTTATTTTTCTGCCCATTACTTTAAAAAATCTCGAAATCCAAAATTTTACAATCATAGAAAATACTAAAAGTGCAATTGTTATCGCGCTAATTTCAGTTTCACTAGGTTTAAAAATTTCGTTAAAAGAAGATTTTACAAACTCAATTCCCATAATTATTATTAAAAAAGCCACTATTAAACCGCAAACATACTCAACTCTACCATATCCGAACGGATGTTTTTTGTCCGGAGGCTTGCTTGAAATTTTAAAACCTATTATAGTTATTACAAAAGAAGCAATATCAGAAAGGTTGTTGACGCTGTCAGCAATAATTGAAATCGAAGAAGCAAGAATGCCAACCATTAATTTTCCCAAAAATAAAAGTAGATTGCATATTATTCCTATAATTCCACAAAAAACACCGTAACTACATCTTTGCTCTTTTATATTTACGTTTTTTCTGTAAAATTTTTTAAAAATTTTCAACAAAAAATTTGTCATTCTTCATCCTTCTACTTTTTTATAATCCCTAATAATATTTCCTTATTATAAACAAATAAACCGCCTAAATTTTATACGTCTTTTATAAAACAATAAGTTCATTTTTTTTCATCTACAAGTAAAGCGCTGTCTTGAAGAGATCCTGGGTCATTGTCCTCGACGAATACTGAATCATTTAATTTTTCAAAGTACCAAAAACGTGCTTTTTCATAAGCTTTATTCGATGTTAATTTCAAAAGTAAAAAGCTTATTATGATTGTTAAACAAATTACAGATTGAACTATTATAAGGGTTTGGCTGCTATCAATTGATCTTTTAGCTTTATGTTTTTGCAAATTATTTTTATTTGCCACTTTTTTTTGAAAAAATTTTTTACTTTTTCTGCATAAAAGTTTCTTTTTACTGTAATTTTCCTTCATAAACCTATCTCCTTTGATTTTTCTAATCAATTTCAACATTATATGAGTTTCAATTAAATTTAATATGTATAATTTTTGTAGATTTTTATAAATATTTAAAATTAAAATAAGTTTTTTACCTTTAAACTTTTATAGCAATATTAATTCTTATGTAAAACTTGTGAAAGTATTTCAAAATTCTTTTGTAGACTAACTCAAGTTATTTTTTTTAGTAAGAAATTTACTTTGAAACCTTTCTTTGAAATTACAAAAAAATTCTGAAACATCAAAATTAAAAATTTTTCCAGCTAACAACGCAGCCACATCTGCTTTGTTTTTAAAAATATTTTTAACAAACCAATTTATTTTTTCACTTGTATTATCTTCTATACTAAATAAATCTAAATCCATATTTTTTAAATAAAGTTTCGGACAAGAATATTGAATTTTCTTGTTCTTTATGTCTACCTTTATAACATATGCAACTGCTTTTTTTTCAACGTCTTCTTCACTATAATTTTCGATAATATAAAAATTTTCACTTGAAAGATGTGATTTAATAAAATCAACACTTTTAATGTCGGAATTACTTTTTATCAAAAAAATAATTCCTATATTTCTAGATTTTATATTTAAAATTTTCCAAATATTCTTTCGAAGCCAGCTTTCATTATCTTCAACAGGAATTATAATAGAAATTATTTCAGGATTTTGATGAGACTTAAGGCTTTTTTCAATATTTGATTCTTTTACAACAAATTTATTAACCTGATATTTTTCATCACTGCTCTTTCGAGAAAGATACTCTTCATATATTTGAGATTCACACGAAGAACACGCTACATTTTTCCACCAATATTCAGCATGAAAAACATTTAAATTGTTCCAAGGTTTTAAGCCCCCCGCGTAATGAATTATTCTCGGATTTTCCCTGCCCTGATTCCAATCGTTCTCTTCAAATAGTTCTTTTGTACTATCAACTTTTAAATCTTTATAAGAACAATCAATACCACGCATGAATGTCAAAACATTGTTTTCAAATTTCAATGTTTTTATATTCCCATGGCATATTTTATTGATTATACACTGATCATGTACAGGAATACCTTCGTTAATTCTTTTTTCGATTCCAAAATCTATAAATTTACTTGAAATATTACTCTCACGCATTTTTTTTAAATCCATCAATAAAACACCAGAATTTATATAATCATCAAAATTATCTTTAAATATTCCACTAGTTTCAAGATTGCTATTGTCTTTTTTAAAAATATTGCTTCTTAATTCGTCAGCTACACCACCTATGAGATTCCCTTTGAGATCTTCGTTATATAATTCTGTTAAATCCCTTAAAATAATAGTATCAACGTCAATATAAATACATCTACTTATTTTCTGCAATTTCTCTACAGTTTCTTCTGGCAAACTGTGTTTATTTTCTTCAGTAGCAGCAATAAAAAGTCTATAATATGCTGGTGGAAGAAATCTGTCATACGGCTTTGAAAAATCTCCGTTTTTGTAAGAAAGCATATTGCAAGATTTTCCCATTTTTAAAAACTCAAATGTTATATTGTTGTTAATATTTTTTACACTTTCAAGTTGCTTTTTATTTTCATCAGTAAAATCATCAGGAACCATTACATAAACATTGTAATAAGTATCTTTTAAGGCATTTAAAACAAGAGATGTCATTGACACAGTAGCAAATTTAACATAATTACTGTCAATGGTAATAACTACATTTATAGGCGGCTCAAAAACCCCCGGTTTAATAAAATCTTCTTGTTCGTTTACAGTAAAAATTGTAGCAGGAAATATAAGCTCGTTAAATATTAAAATAACTGTACAAGCAAAAGCTAGTAAAATTTTTAAAAAATTTTTAAAAATCATATTTATCTCCTACCTATAAACTTTATTTTTTTTCCTTGATTTTTATTAAATAACTCTTTTGAAAAAATCTATAAAACTTATAAAATTTTATTTTTATATTTTAATTAATTCTTAATCTAACAAATCAATCTACACAAATTGCTAAAATTTTTAAACTCATTTAAAAGACATATCTCTACAAATTCATATTTTTTCTTAAAAAATTCACAAATTCTTCTAGTCTCAGAATCCATACCTTTATCAATACAAATTATTTTACTAGTACCAGTCAAATTTAACCATTTTAACTTAGTTATAATATCTCTCAGTAAAAACTCAACTTTCTCATCATGACCGCACAACGGAATAGTAATAATTATGTTTGTTTTGATTTTCGTTGGGAAAACTAATGAAATCACAACAGAAAAAACTTCAATAATTCCAATAGTTGCAAATAACGCCACAATAAAACTGGATACAAGCTCAAACATCAACAATAAGCACCTCTTCTTTTGCATTATATGTTTTACAATAAAAAAGGTGAAAATTTATAAAATCTTTAATAATTATTTATTAAAAGCAACAAATATAATAGAATTAAATAAAACTCTACTATTTTTTAAAGCAAATTGTATAAAAATAAAACTAAAACATAAAGCATATTAAAAAGACTTGTAAAATAAGTATTTTAAATTTACGTGTAAAATTTTATCTTAAATAAGAAGTATTTTTATTTTTAAAAGACTTATTTTCATATTAAAATTATAATAATAGATTAATTGTATTTTTCGAAGATGCTTTTAAATTTTTATTTTTTAACTAATTTAAAAATAAAACTACGCAGTTTACTGAGCATTTCTTCAAATTTTCAAAACTAAACTTAATAAAAGGAGATGATTTATTTATAAAAAAGTATAAATTAGGATTAAGAGCTGTTAAAACATCAATATCTGTAATGCTTTGTTTATTTTTTTGTTTTTTATTAAAGCGAGAAGACGGATTTTTTGCTAGCATTGCTTCTGTTATATGTATGCAGCAAACTCCCGACGAAAGTTTTAATATAGGAAAACATAGGTTTCTTGGCACTTTAACCGGGGGAATATTAGGTTATTTTTCATTTGTTTTTCTACAAAATTTTGGCATATACAGCAATATTATAAATATAATTTTTACTCCATTAATTATTTTATTTATGATATATTTTTTAAATATAGTAAACAAAAAATCTTCTTCTCAAATAGGTTGTGTGGTACTTTTAAGCTTGTTAGCTAACAAAGATAGAAATATTTCAGGAGCTCATTTCTATGTAATTAATCGTGTTTTAGACACTTGTATGGGTATTGTTATTGCGGTGTTAGTTAATAAATTAATTTTTCCTCTAAAATCAAATAACAATCAACAAACTTCTGAAAATTTAGACAACTTAAACTGTCAAAAAGAAAACAAACAACTAGACACAGAAGAAAACAATTTAAATATAGAAGAAAATATTGAAGAAGAAAAGAAAAACAATCAAAAAATCGTAGAAGAAAGTATAGAAGAAGAAAAGAAAAACAATCAAGAAATCGTAGAAGAAAGTAATGAAAACAAAATAGAAGAAAACGAAGAATAAAAACAATAAACAAAATTCATGTTTTATTTTAAAATTTATATAGTAGGATGTATTTGAAATTAAATTTGTTTCAAATTATTTTCGGTTAACAATGTGCTTTATTTTTTTGCTTTTAATGTCTTATATTTTTTACAATTAATAAAAAAACATTTAGAAAAATAAAATTTAAAATACAAAGAAGGATAAGATACAAATGACGATACTTGGTATAGATCCTGGATATGCAACACTTGGGTACGGCGTGATAAAATATAAAAATGGTAATTTAAAAGAAATCAATCACGGCATTATTTCTACAAGTTCTTCAACTGCATTTTCTAAAAGACTTGAAATCATCTACGATTCACTAAAAAAAGTGCTTTACTCTCATAAAATAGAATCTGTTGCAATTGAAAAGCTTTATTTTCAAAATAATCAAAAAACAGCTATAGATGTGTCTCAAGCACGAGGCGTAGCAATTTTAGCAAGTCAAAAGGCAAATACTACCATCTACGAATATACCCCTCTTCAAGTAAAAATGTCTGTTACGGGTTCTGGCAAGGCTCCTAAACTTCAAGTAATGAACATGGTAAAAAAGCTTTTATCTCTCCAAAAAATTCCAACTCCAGATGACGCAGCTGATTCTTTAGCAATAGCCATCTGTCATGCCCATGCAATAGGTTTTTCTAAATTAAATTTAAATAAATCACTTTAAATTTAAAGTCTGATGTTTTAAAAAATTTTAAATTTAAAATTCAATTGATAAAAAAATTATAGCATAGTAAAATTGTAAATTATAAATTTAAAGATATAGGATGTAAACTTTGTGTTAAGTTACTTTTTAAATTCTAAAAAAATCTGCATAAAAAATATTTCTTTTGACATTAAAAAAACTTTTGAATGTGGACAATGTTTCAGATGGCAAAAACTTTCAGAAAATTCTTACAAAGGAGTTGCTTTTTCAAAAAGCATTGTTGTTAGTTGTGAAAAAGATCAAATATTTTTTGAAAATACATCAGAAAATAATTTTAAAAATATATGGATAAAATACTTTGACTTAAACACTAATTATTCGGAAGTAGAAAAATGTTTACTAAAATTTTACAAAACTTTGAGGCCAATAATTAAGTATTCAGAAGGAATAAGAATTTTAAAGCAAGATCCATGGGAAACTTTATGCTCTTTTATAATATCGCAAAATAACAATATTCCTAGAATAAAAGCTATTATAAAAGCACTTTGTGAAAATTTCGGCGACAAAATAAATAATGAGACTTACACTTTTCCAGAGGCTTATAAGCTTGCAAATCTTTCTCAAGCGGACTTAAAACCATTACGATGTGGATTTAGATATAAATATATAATTGACGCTGCAAGAAAAATTTCAAAAAAAGAAATTATTTTAGAAGATTTATCGAATGAAACGTCAGAAAATATAATAAAAACTTTAACAAAAATTTCAGGAGTTGGGCCTAAAATTGCAAACTGTGTTTTGCTTTACGGCTACAATCGCTTAAATGCTTTTCCAATAGATACTTGGATTAAAAAAGCTCTAAAGACATATAGAAAATTAGATTTAAATCATTTTTATGCAGGAATTATTCAACAATATATTTATTATTATATTAAATCATCAAAAGTTCTACCTTAGAAATTCACTCTTTCATTTTCTTCAATAAAAATAAAATCATTTTTATCTATAAATTCATACATCCAATTAAAGTTTCCTAAAACGATTGTTCTTGCTGCTATTGGTGGATGTACATCTTGACTTAGACGCTTTGCAAAGTCAAGGTAAGAATCTTTTTTGTCTAAATAAAATAACCCAGTATCCATCAAAACAAAGAAATATACAATTTCCTTATATTTACATTCTCCTTGTGTTGTAAGAGCTTTAATCGCCAAAAAATCAGCAAATACCTCTTCTAACCAACTAGCATTTTTCTCATCTGTTTCTACACATTTTTCCCAAATATCTTTATAAGGTGAATTATTAAAGTTTTTTATAAAAATTTCGCCTATTTTATTTTTAACTTTCGTAACTTCTTCATAAATCTCAGGATGATTCTTACTCAAAATTCCTTTAAATAAAAAATCCAAAGCATGCCCGAATTCATGTGCTAGCATCATTTTTACCATCTGTTTTAAAAAAAGTTGTTTATCAAATTTTTCTTGATCTGAAGCAATCTTAGCAACTTCTAATAAACAATGAGTTGAAAAAGTTAAAAAAGGATTAAAAAAATTATAATTGCAACTAACCTCCAAAAACAACAAATGTTCAAAATCACAACGCAAGTTCTTACGAATGTCAAATTCTTCACAATTAGGATCGCCGCTATTTTGATTTAAGTTTATTTTTTTTAAAGCCTCACTAAAAACATTGTACTGTTCACTTCTAATTTCAATTATTTTAGATATCGCTCTATCATTTTCTGCATTAAAATCAATACAATTTAACAGCTCAAATCTTAAATTTTTATATTCGCTATTTTCACTATTTATTAGAATTTCATCAATTTTCTTGCATAAACTTCTTTTTAAATCTTCATTTAAAAAAGCCAACTTATTAACAAGACTTTTATATAAATTTTTTAATTCTAAAGTTATTTCGTTAATAAAATTTATAGGATTAGAAATATTGTAATGTTTTAAATTATAAATATCTTCTTTTTCAAATTCTAAAAAACAAGGCCCTAATAGTTCTCCAATTTCTAGAAAATAAGTAGCCGCCAGACTAGCCATCATCATCGGCTGCTCCTCAAGCTCATCATCATCAAAATATACACTTTGTGCCTTTTTATAAGATTTTTCTACTCTTAAAATAAACGATACAATTTCATTAACACCAAAATCTACAATATTTTTTAAATTTTTCTTTAAATTCTCATTATTAAAAGAATTCATAACCATGTTAAAATTATTCTTGCAACTACTGTCGAATTTAAGAAATCCTAAAGACGATAACAAATCGCACTTACAAATTTCTTCAAACTCATTTTCAAATTCTTCTTCAATATTTAAATTTAAATCTTTAATTAAATCTTCATTAACATAAAACGATGACGATTCATTTACAAAAACACTTCTTAACTTAACTTGAATCTCTTTTAATAACTCAAAAAGATCTGACTTATTTTTTAAAGAATCGATTTTTTTATAAAAATAATTTTTATTCTTTTCAATATCTTCTTTGTTCGCATTTAAATCGTGCTTGTAATTATTGATTAAATTGCAAATATTTACCAATTTCTTACCATTTTCAGTCTCAGCTTCTTTTTCACCACTAAAAAATTTAAAAAAATCCTTAAATCCATTTTCTTTACTTTTTCTACAAAAAGTAACTTTATTTAGAGCTTCTTCAAATACATCAAAAGCCATAACATTGTAATATTGACTCTGATTATAAGTTAAAGAATGCAGAAAAACACCACACATAATAACAATGACTATAATTTTTTTAAAAACACATCTTTTAAATTTCATAAAATTTTTCCTTCTTTCACAAATTATACAATCAAACAAAATTTCGTAAATAAAACAATACAAAAAATACAATATATTTATTATAACTTGCCTAGGTCAATTGTATATTACAACAATAATTTATACAATAAAACTTTTTAAAAATAATAAAAAATTAAAACCTTAATTACAGATTTTTATTAAAAACTATTTTAAAATTAGCGTTTTGTCAAATTAAAAATTAACTATAAAAGCTTTGCTTGTGTTATAATGATTGTACTTCCAATATGTCGTTTGAAAACATACAGTTCTACCCGGGTGTGGCGCAGATTGGTAGCGCGCTTGAATGGGGTTCAAGAGGCCGCAGGTTCAAGTCCTGTCACTCGGACCACTGTAAAAAAGTTATTTATAAAATATCTTTTGCATTAGCGTTTTATCATTTATAAATAAAGCTTTTAAAAACCCTTTAAATCACATTAAAATAATTTGTACAAACTTTATTTTAGTGATAAAATCTACGTATGTATAATGAAATTTGCAATTTAAAGTTTTTACGTGAAATTTTAAAGAAATACGATATTAAATTGTCTAAATCTTTAGGACAGAATTTTTTAATAAACAGAGGTATATGCACAAAAATAGTAAAACTTTCACAAATAAATAAACACACCGGGGTTTTAGAAATTGGTCCGGGAGGGGGAGTTCTTACTTTTGACTTAGCTTTAAAAGCTAAAAAAGTTGTGGCTGTTGAAATTGATAAAAAATTAATTCCTGTATTAAATTACACTCTAAAAAACTTTAATAATATCAAAATTTTAAAAGGAAATATACTTAACATCGATATTAAAAAGCTTATCAACGAAGAATTTAAAGAATTTGACGATATTATTGTATGCGCTAACATTCCATACTACATAACATCTCAAATAATAATGAGATTTTTAGAAGAAAAAATAAATGTTAAGTCAATTTTTGTAATGGTACAAAAAGAAGCTGCTCTCAGAATGTGTTCAAAACCTGGTCATTCTAGTTGCGGTGCAATAAGTTATAGCGTTAGATATTTTTCCTACCCAAAAATTTTATTTAATGTGTCAAAAGGCAGCTTTTTCCCGACGCCAAAGGTAGACTCTTGTTTAATTTTATTAGAAATTAGAAAAGAGCCTGCAATAAAAGTAGAAAATGAAGAAATGTTTTTTAAATTAATCAAATCAACTTTTTTAGAAAGAAGAAAAACTATAAAAAATCCTATTAGAACAAGAATGAATTTTACAAAAGAACAGGTTTTAAAAGCATTAAAAGAATCAAATATTCCATCTTCAAGCAGGGCGCAAGAACTCTCTTTGGAACAATTCGGCGTTTTAAGCAATTTAATATCCAAAATATAAAATTTATAGCCATCTATTCTAAAAAATATTTATTTTATTTTAAACTTTCTTAATTAAATTTATAAAACAAAAATTTCAAACAAAATATTCACAAAAACAAAATCTAAAATACAAAAACTATAAAACTTATTAATTATCTTTTTTATTACGAGAAGAAATAATTTTTTCCGAAACAGATTTTGGGACTTCTGCGTAATGGCTTGGTTCCATAGTATATTGTCCCCGACCTTGTGTTCGAGATCGCATATCAGTTGCATAACCAAACATTTCGGAAAGAGGCACAGTTGAATTTATTCTCTGTGCACCAGAAACTGATTCCATACCTTGAATCATTCCCCGTCTTGAATTTATATCACCTATAATATCTCCCATATACTCTTCTGGCACGGTAACCGTGACTTTCATTATTGGTTCTAGTAAAACAGGTTGAGCCATTCTCATTGCTTCTTTAAAAGCCATTGAACCTGCTATTTTAAACGCCATTTCAGAAGAGTCGACTTCATGATAAGATCCGTCATACAAAGTAACTTTAACGTCAACAACATTATAACCCGCTAAAACACCAGACATCATAGCGCCTCTAATACCATTATCAACAGCCGGTATATATTCTTTTGGTATTGCTCCTCCAAAAACAGAATTTACAAATTCGTATCCTTTTTCAGGGTTAGGCTCTACACGAATCTTAACATGCCCATACTGACCCCTACCACCTGACTGCCTTGCATATTTATTGTCTACCTCCGCTGTTCTTTTTATGGTTTCTTTATAAGCAACTTGAGGTTTGCCAACGTTTGCTTCAACTTTAAATTCACGAAGAAGCCTGTCGACAATAATTTCAAGATGCAACTCACCCATTCCAGCTATAATAGTTTGACCTGTCTCGCTATCTGTATACGCTTTAAAAGTCGGGTCTTCCTCAGAAAGTTTTGATAAAGCAATACCCATTTTTTCTTGCCCAGCTTTAGTTTTAGGCTCAATGGCAACACGGATAACAGGGTCTGGAAAATCCATAGATTCTAAAATTACAGGATCCTCTTTTAAACATAATGTATCACCGGTAGTTACATTTTTAAACCCAACAGCTGCAGCGATATCACCCGCGTAAACGGCATCTATATCCTGACGATGATTAGCATGCATCTGCAAAATACGCCCCAATCTCTCAGTGCTATCTTTAGTAGCATTGTAAATATTAGAGCCAGCATTTATAGAACCTGAATAAACTCTAAAAAAACAAAGCTTACCAACAAAAGGATCAGTGGTTATCTTAAAAGCAAGCGCCGAAAAAGGTTCGTCATCTGATGAACTTCTTTTTATTTCTTGTTCAGTATTCGGATTTATGCCAAAAATAGCTGGAACATCAATAGGAGACGGCATGTAATCTATGATAGCATCAAGAAGCTTTTGAACACCTTTATTTTTATAAGATGTACCACAAGTTACTGGAACCATAGTTCCTTTAATAGTTGACTTTCTTATACAAAATTTTATTTCTTCCACCGTTGGGTCTTGCCCTTCTAAATATTTTTCTAAAATTTCATCATCTTGTTCTGCAACATGATCCAGCAACTCTCCTCGATATTTATTCGCTAAATCTTCTAAATCTTCTGGAATTTCTTCTTTACGTATATCTTTTCCTAAATCGTCATAGTAAACGTAAGCTTTTTTTTCAACTAAATCAACTATTCCTTTAAACTCATCTTCAGAGCCTATAGGAATTTGAATTGGAATAGCATTAGCTTGAAGCCTATCTTTCATCATTTCGACAACATTTAAAAAATCAGCGCCCATTATGTCCATTTTATTAACATAAGCCATGCGAGGAACATTATACTTATCAGCTTGTCTCCAAACTGTCTCTGTCTGAGGCTCAACTCCACCTTTAGCGCTAAGAACAGTCACAGAGCCGTCTAACACACGAAGAGATCTTTCAACTTCCACTGTAAAATCAACGTGACCAGGCGTGTCTATTATGTTAATCCTGTGATTTTTCCAAAAACAAGTAGTAGCAGCCGAAGTAATAGTGATGCCTCTTTCCTGCTCCTGCTCCATCCAATCCATAGTCGCAGCACCATCGTGAACTTCGCCTATTTTGTAGTTTACCCCAGTATAAAATAAAATTCTTTCAGTTGTTGTAGTTTTTCCTGCATCAATATGGGCCATTATTCCGATATTGCGAGTCAGATCCAAAGAAACCTGCCTTGACATTTTTTTCTCCTTATAATTTTATAATTTTTTAAACCTTGAATTTTAATACTAAACTTCTTTTGCAAAAACATCAAGAGTTTAAATTATAGTTTTGATTTTAAAAAGCTTTACATTTTTACAAATTGTTTTAATTAATTTTTTTATAAAACGAAATCTATCAAAATTCATTATAATAGTATCTTAAAAATATTTCAATTTAAAGTTGTTGTTTTAAAAATAAACAAAACACATTTAAAATTATTGTTCCCAATTTTTTTATTTTAAAACCAAACTAAATACAAAAAATTTCTGCAGTTTATATTTTCATAATAATAAAATTTATCTTAAAAATAAAATATTTTTAACGTAGAAACATATCGTTCAATAAATTAGTCAAAATCTGCAAAACATTTTTTTAAAAAAATATTAATTTTATCTTGCTTTTTTAATAGTGTATTGATAAAATAAAAGTCGAGATGATTTTAAATTCTGCAATTTATTTAAATAGTTGATTGATTACACAATATATTTTTTAAAACATTGTGATTTAAATAATATGTAAAATTTTTTAATTTTTACAAATTTAAGGGAGGAAAAATTAAAATGGCAAAGGAGAAATTTGAAAGGAATAAGCCGCATATTAACATTGGAACTATTGGGCACGTTGACCATGGGAAAACTACTCTTACCGCAGCGATTACTAAAGTTTTAAATATTGACGGAGGAGCGAATTTTGTTGATTACGCTAATATTGATGCTGCTCCAGAAGAAAGAGAACGTGGAATTACTATCAACACTGCTCACGTAGAATATCAAACTGATTCTCGTCATTACGCGCACGTTGATTGCCCGGGTCACGCTGATTATGTGAAAAATATGATTACAGGCGCAGCTCAAATGGATGGGTCTATTTTGGTTGTTTCAGCTTCGGATGGCCCTATGCCACAAACTAGAGAGCATATACTTCTTTCAAGGCAGGTGGGCGTTCCTCATATTGTTGTGTTTATGAATAAATCAGATCAAGTTGACGATGAAGAGCTTCTTGAGTTGGTCGAAATGGAAATACGAGATCTTTTGAATCAATATGATTTTCCTGGTAACGACACTCCTATTATTCGTGGATCAGCTTTAAATGTTTTAGAGTCTTCTTCAAAGGATACTAACGCAGAAGAATATAAATGCATACATGAGCTTATGAGCGCTGTTGATTCATTCATTCCAACTCCTGAAAGAAAAATAGATTTACCATTTCTAATGCCTATCGAAGATGTTCTGACAATCACGGGTAGAGGAACAGTTGCTACTGGACGTGTGGAGCGTGGTCAGATAAATACTTCTGAAGAAGTTGAAATTGTCGGTTTAAGTAAAGAAAGTAAAAAATCTGTTGTTACAAGTATAGAAATGTTTAAAAAGATTCTTGACTCTGCAGAGGCTGGAGATAACGTAGGAATTTTGTTGCGTAGTATACAACGCGAAGATATACAACGAGGGCAAGTTATCGCTAAACCTAAAACAATTAATCCGCACACTAAATTCGAAGGTCAAGTTTATGTTTTAACTAAAGAAGAAGGCGGAAGATACACACCTTTCTTTAGTGGTTATAAACCTCAGTTTTATTTTAGAACTACTGATGTAACAGGAGTTGTAACTCTGCCAAAAGGAACGGATATGTGCATACCTGGTGATAATGTTATTATTAGTGTAGAATTAATCACTCCAATAGCTATTGAAGAGGGTTTGCGCTTCGCTATTAGAGAAGGCGGCAGAACAGTAGGATCTGGTGTCGTTACTTCTGTTACGAATTAGAAATATATAAAAATTCTATCAAATAAATAACTTTAATCTTGATATTAGTTTTATGAGGTAGAATTTTTAATTAATGTGGAGTTTTTTACTTTTAAATTTTTAATGTTTTATTTTACTTTCGTTATTTATTCTGCAAATAGTTGTTTTGTGCTATTTACTATGCCTTATGGCTGAATCTTTAAGTTTAATCTCTGAAAAATTTATAAAATTTACTTTTAAAAACATTTAAATTTAAAACAACTGATTTTCTGCTTTAAAACTTGCATAGGCGCGGTGTTTTTTTGTAATATTTTTAGAATTTACTAAATTACTTGCTAAATTTGCATAAAAAACTTTAGTAGATATTCAAAATTTTAAGTTTAAGAAAATTTGTGTTGTCGTAATGTGTGTTTAAAATCTTATATTCTGCAATACTAAAAGGTTTGTTTTCAATTAATTGCATCTTCTACATGATTTTTTTGTATAACTTATTTTTTTAAAGCAGTTAATCTATCAATGCTAATAATTTTTAGCTTTATCAATAACCTTTATGTAAACAAAATAACTTTTATTAAAAGCTTAAAATATTTCAATTTGCTTTTGTTTAAAATTTAAGTCTGTGTTTTAAACGTAAGCTAGTATTGTGTAATTAAAAGATTTTTGCTTATAGTATTCTTATGGATAGAAATAGAAAATTAGTAATATTGTTTTCTTACATATAATAAAAAATCACAATTAATTTATTGTAAACTTAGTAGCATGCAATTGTTTTGTTACGTGGATAAAACAAAAAGCATGTGTTATAAGGATAAACGAAATGATAATTTATGACTCTTTTGACAATTTTTTTAAAGATACGATAACTTTAAATTTTAATGTAGAAATTAAATAAATGTGTTTAAAATTTTTACTCACTTTAAAACAAATATAATTCATCATGCAAATAAATTTTTAAAACTATGCTACTTTTTCTTTTTATATTTTAAAAATCAAACAAGCTGAATTTTCTTTTTTATTCTTTCACAAAACTCTACGTTCTTAGTTTTACTGTAATTAAAAAGCTTTATATAATTTTAAACTATCAATTTTGACTTAATAGTATAACAGAAATATATTATTAATTGACAGAATTATAGTTTTAAATGATGTTTTGCAAAAATTTTATATTTTAAGTTATAATTTTAATTATTAAGTGAATTTTAAAATTAAAATAATAGTTTTATATTTTAGTATTTATCAAAAATAAATTTTTAAAAATGAATTAAAGAATACAATGTATAAAAAAATAACTTTATAAATGATTTTTAAAAAAATAAAAAATCTTATAATAGAAAATTTGCAGAAAATCTTTTAAAACTAAAAATTTTGAATATCAAACAAAAAATTGTAAAAAACTTCTCAATTTTCGAACAATACAATAAATTTCTGCAAAGCACTTGACATTTTTAGCAAAAAGATACAAAAAAATTTTAAATATCTATTAATCAAGATTTCTAAAATAAATTATGAAAAACTTAAAAATTTAAAACAAATTAAGAATTTTTAAAATAACGTCCTCGCAAAAAAAATAAAATTAAAATTAAAAAATCAAATTTAACATTAGCAAAATGACGTAGATATTATTTTTTATAAAAATATTAGTTTAATTTTCAAAATATTTTTAACTTTTTGAATAAAAAACATTTAATATTGAAGAATAAGAGAGGAAGGTAAAAGCATGAATAATTATAAACTTGCTGAACTTGCAATAACATCTTTAAAAATATGCTATAAAGAAGCGGCATGTTCACTTATTTATGAAAATGAATTACAGCTTTTAATTTCCGCTAGACTTTCTGCAAAATGTAAAGACGCCAGAGTAAACAATGTAACTCCCGCTTTATTTAGTCAGTTTAAAAACTTAGAAGACTTTTGCAAAGCAGATATTTTAAAAATTGAGAATATTATAAAACCCTGCGGACTTTACAAAACTAAAGCAATTCAAATAATCGGAATGTGTAAAATGCTGAAAAAAGTTTATAATTCAAAAATACCAGATAATATACAAGAACTAATAAAACTTCCAGGAATAGGCAGAAAGATTGCCAATTTAATTGTTGGAGAAATTTTTAAAAAACCAGCAGTCATAGTTGACACCCATTGTTTTCGAATTACAAAAAGATTAGGATTACAAAATGAAAATAATGAAATTAAAGCAGAAGCAATTCTACGAAAAATTCTACCAAAAGAAGAATCACGTGATTTTTGCCACAGACTAGTTGTTCACGGAAGACTAGTTTGCAGAATAAAACCTATTTGTGAAAATTGTTGTATGAATTCTTTTTGTAAAAAACATATAACACAAAATTTTGCTAATACTTAAATTATTAATAAAACTTTCACTCAAAAGTTAATTAAAAGGAGAAAAATATGGATGAGGAATTTGTAATTGAAGATCTTGAAAATTATGATAGTAAATTTGAACTGCCTGATGGAATAACAGTTCGTTGTTTTTCTAAAAAACAAATGCAAGAACAAACAAATGAAAAATCTGTTAACATCATAGGAGAATTTGCAAAAGAAGATTTAAATACGTTAAGAGAAAAGACTGATTCTAAAGTAGGAGATCTGCAACTTATTTCAAATAAAGGAATAAAACTTTCTTTGCAAAGATATAAAAGTCACAATAGATTTTCTTATTCAGAAGAATATTATGTAAAATGCACAACAGGCGACTATGTGGTTCTTTTAAAGAACATTACAGCAAACAGAGTTTTATTTATGTTAGCTGGTATTGCAGCTTGTGTTTCTTTGTTTTTTGTAGGAAGCAATTTTTTAAACAAAAACACTATTTCTGACAAATCTCGATTAAGCGAAGGTACACAAAACTTATCTCAATCATCAAACACCAGCACTGACCCTGGAGTTTTGATTCCCGTTTTTAGTGAAGTCAATATTTCTCCTCCTGATTCAAGAAATGTAAGTTTTTCAATTCTCGGTAAAACCTCAGAAATTGACAGTAAAATAAGAAACCCAATGGATAAAAATTACAATTGCATAGTTAAAATATTTTTAAGTAACGAAATCGAACCTATATATACATCTAATTTAATCGCCCCAGGGGAAGCTTCGGATGACACAATAACACTAAGCAAGCCACTTGAAAAAGGGACATACAAAAATGTTACTTTTTTATATGAATATTATCCAATTGGAGTTGATGTTGACTCAAGGGTGCTCGCATATTCTGCAAAAATGATAACAGTAGTCACGGTAACATAAAATTTTACAAAATATTAAAACTTACAGTTTTTAATTATTTTTAAAAACTCAGATAGTTTAAGAGAAGCGTTTCCTACTAAAAGACCATTTATTTGAGGTTGCAATAAAAATAAATTAGAATTACTGCTATTTACGGAACCTCCATATAAAATTTTGATTATATTTGAAGCATTTTCATTATATAATTTTTTTATAATCAAACGAATTTTGAAACAAATTTCATTAACTAAAAAAGCATCCTGTGCTTTTTTATTACCAATAGCCCAGACGGGCTCGTAAGCTATTGAAATCATAGGAAGATATTTTTCTTCTATTCCTGACAAAGCAAGCTTTGTTTGAATAGAAATCACTTCAAAATTTATAAAAGAATCTTTTTCTTCCAAAGTTTCTCCAACACAAAGAACTACATTAATTTTATTTTCTACAGCAGCAAATATTTTTTTATTTATAATTTCATTAGTTTCTTTAAAATGAAACCTACGCTCACTGTGCCCAATTATAACCCAATTAATTCCTATATCAGAAAGCATTTTTGCAGAAATTTCGCCAGTAAACGCGCCTTCACTTTCAAACCAACAATTTTGAGCTCCAATAACAACATTTGTATTTAAAGTTTTTTTAATAAAACTCCAAATATATAAAAAAGGTACACACAAAACGATATCACATGCTTCATTTTCTAAAGAAGTGATTATATTTTTGATTAAACTCAAGGCTTCGTTAGGCATAGGATTCATTTTCCAATTGCTAACTATCACTTTTTTCTTCAATAAAATCAAAGCTTTCTTTTAAAAATTTGCTAAATTTTCAAATTTCTTAATAATGCTTTAAGAAATAATTTATTTACAAATAAAATTTAAATTACTTACTTTTAAATTATGCTATTATTTAACATTTAATGCAGCCACAGCGGGCAATTCTTTACCCTCTAAAAGAGCAAGAGAAGCACCTCCACCTGTAGAAACATGACTCATTTTATCAACATATCCTAATTTTTCAACAGCAGCAGCTGAATCTCCTCCTCCTATAATAGAAAAAGCGCCGCTTTCTGCAACGGCCTTTACTATGGCAAAAGTGCCATTTGAAAACTTTTCCCATTCAGCAACACCCATTGGCCCGTTCCACAAAACAGTAGCTGCATCTTTTAATGCATCTGAAAACAAAGCTTCAGTTTTAGGCCCTATATCAAGCCCCATCCATCCTTCTGGAATACTATCTGATTGAACAGTTTTAAATTCAGTACTTGGAGAGTACTCGGTGCCAACTCTGTTGTCAACAGGAATTAAAAATTTAACTAATTTATCTTTAGCGCATGCCATTATATCTGCCGCTAAAGTAACCTTATCACTTTCACAAATGGAAGTACCTATAGAATATCCTAAAGCATTCATGAAGGTATAAGCCATGCCTCCTCCAACTATTAAAGTGTCAACCTTCTCAAGCAAATTTTCAATTACTCCAATTTTGTCTGAAACTTTAGCACCACCCAATACAGCAACAAAAGGTCTACGAGGATTTTCAAGCACACTCATCATAACAGAAATTTCTTTTACAATGAGAAATCCACACACAGAAGGAAGAAAATTAGTCACACCTACTGTTGAAGCATGCGCTCTATGAGCCGTACCAAATGCGTCATTAACAAAAATTTCAGCAAATGAAGCAAGTTTTTTTGCAAATTCAACATCATTTTCAGTTTCTTCCTTATGAAAACGCAAATTTTCAAGCATCATAATTTCAGATTCTTTGAGTGAAGAAGCCAAAGCTTTAGAATTTTCCCCAATAACATCGTTTGAAAATTTAACTTTTATATTTAAGATTTTATTAAAATAATCAGCTACAGGCTTTAAAGAAAATTTCTCATCAAACTCGCCATTTGGCCTACCTAAATGCGAACAAAGCACAATTTTCGCTTTATTATTTAAAAGATAATTTATAGTCTTCAAAGACTCAGTTATTCTTCTTGCATCTGAAATATTTCCATTTTTGTCAAAAGGTATATTAAAATCACACCGAAGCAAAACTTGTTTCCCTTTAATATCGATATCTTCTATCGTTTTTCTATTAAGATAACTCATAAAAACTCCTTTTTAATTTTTACATTGTAAAAACTAAATATGACAAACTTAAACAAAACTTAAATTTAAGCCAATTACATCTTAAATTATATTTTAAAAATCAAAAAAATTCAATAGCACAATTAAAACATATAAAATTTAAAATTCTACTACCATTTTTTCTTGTTTTATTTTATAATTAGTTTTCAGAATACTAATACAAAACGTTAAATAGATATTTAAATCTCATTTAAATGTGGGTTTACTTGATTTTTCTACCTCTAATTCAAAGTCTTAAATAGAAGGATTGATAAAATTGCTCTTTTCAAGCATATCTTTTTTGTATTTGTATCTTCCAATTGTTTTAGGCTGCTATTACATTATACCAACTGCATTTAGAAATATATTTCTTTTTATGGCAAGTTTAGTTTTCTACGCGTGGGGAGAGCCTGTTTATATATGGATTATGTTGTTTTCAACTTTTTCAGACTATGTTCATGGAATATTAATAGATCGCTTTAGAAGTAATAAGAAACTTGCAAAAAATTTAGTTTTTTCAGCCATTGTTGTTAATTTATTGTTACTAGGATATTTTAAGTATATAGGATTTTTTGCAAGAACACTAAAAGGAATTCTACCAATATTTTCCAATTTATATGTTCCAGAAGTCTCTTTGCCTATAGGAATATCGTTTTATACTTTTCAAACCATGTCTTACTCAATTGACATATATCAGAAAAATGCAGAAGTAAAAAAAAATATGTTTTCTTTTGGAGCTTATGTGACGCTTTTTCCACAATTAATAGCAGGACCAATAGTTAGATATAAAGATGTGGCAACTCAGTTAGATGACAAAAAAAGAGAAAGTATTTTTAAATTTTCAAAAGGTATACGTTTATTTTTAATAGGCTTGTCAAAAAAAGTTTTATTAGCTAATTCTATGGGTGAAGTTTGGAATTTTTTAAAAGAATCCCCTGATAAAAACGGCACCACTGCTTCTTGGGTTGGGTTAGTTGCTTATTCCTTTCAAATGTATTTTGACTTTAGTGGATATTCAGATATGGCCTGTGGTCTTGGCAATATGTTTGGATTTGAATTTATTAAAAATTTTGACTACCCGTTCATTTCAAAAAGCATAACCGAGTTTTGGCGAAGATGGCATATTTCTTTATCAATTTGGTTTAAAGAATACGTTTATATACCATTGGGCGGAAATAAAGTAAGTAAAATAAGAAATCTTTTTAATATTTTCCTAGTGTGGTTTTTAACAGGTTTATGGCACGGTTCCAATTTTAACTATGTTTTATGGGGAATTTATTTTGGGTTAATACTCATACTTGAAAAATTTTTATTGCTTAAAATTTTCAAAAAAATTCCAACTTTTTTGCAACATACCTGGGTGATATTTGTTATTCTACTTAGTTGGGTGATTTTTTCCTTTGAAGATGAAAACAAAATGCTTGCCTATGCAAAATCAGTTTTTTCATGTAATGATCAAAATTTATTTTTTAGTAAAGATGCTTTAAATATATTTATTTCTTACTTACCTCTTTTAATAATTTGTGTTATTTCAAGCACGCCCTTTGGAAGTAATATTTTTAAAAAAATGAAAAAAAATAATTTTAAACTCTGCTCTATAGTTGAACTTGCATTAATTTTAATATCTTTAATACTTTGCACAAGCAGTCTTTTAAGCCAAAGTTATAATCCATTTTTATACTTTAGATTTTAAAAAAGGTGATTTTAAATGAAAACTAAAAATAAATACGAATTTTTTTCTATTTTTATATTTTGCGGGTTTTTATTGTTTTTTTTTCTACTTATAATTGTAAATCCAAAAAAAGAATTTTCTGAAAACGAAAAAAGAAAGCTTGCAACCCCTCCAAAAATAAACTTAAATACAATTAAAAATTCTTCTTTAGGTGTAGAAATTGAAAAATATTTTTCTGATCATTTTTTTAATCGTGAATTTTTTATAGGCACTTTTTCTTATGCAAACCTTGCCATCGGAAGAAATGGCCAGAGCGGTATATATAAAGGAAAAGATGATTATCTTATAGAAAAGCCGGCGAAAAATAACGAACAAAATTTTATAAAAAATATAAAAACTATAAATAAATTTATTGAATCTTTTGAAAAAATAAACGCAAAAATTATGCTTGTTCCAACAACAGGATTTATTATGGAAAATAAATTACCATTATTGCATGAAACATATCAAGATGATTTTACATTTAAAATTTTAGAAAAAGAAGTAAAAGGTAAGATAAACAATATAGATTTAATCAAAACTTTTAAAGATAATTGTAATAATAAACAAATTTTTTATAAAACAGATCATCACTGGACATATCATGGAGCTTTTTTAGCTTATAAGAAATATTGCGAAGAATGTAAAATCACTTACATTGATGAAAAAAATTTTTTATATAATAATTTTGGATATTTTTGGGGTACAACTTATTCAAAAAGTGCACTTTGGTTATCTAAGCCAGATATTATGGAAACATTAACTCCGAAAGATTCAAATAATTTTAAAGTTATTGTAAAAGACTTAGCAGAAGAAAAAATTCATAATGGATTGCTTTTTGAAGAATATTTTAATAAAAATAATGATAAGTACTCAATTTTTACTGGTTCAAACAACGGCTTCACCATCGTTGAAAACAATTCAATTAATAATTCAACTAGCACCGATAAAAGCTTGTTAATAATTAAAGACTCATTTGCTAATTCATTAGTACCGTTTTTAATAAATCATTATAAAAAAATATATTTATTAGATCCGAGGTACTATAAAAAATCAATTTCAAACATAATACGTCAAGATAAAATTCAAAATATTTTAATTCTCTACTCTGTAAAAAATATAGCGGCAGATACAAATATAGTTTTAATAAAATAATAAAATACTAAAATTAAAGCACTATTTAAAAAATTAAATGTCTTTTTAAAACTTAATATTCTACTTAAGTATTTATTTTATTTGTTTAAAAAATTATTTAATTCTATGAAAGCATATTTTTTAGTATTTTCTACAAAGAATATTTATAAAATCTCTTGTAATAAAAACTAATTAAAGTTTAAAAGTTATAAATTTTATATAAAAACAATAATTATTAAATAATAAATAAATATTTGTTAAGCATAGTAAAAAAATATATTTTGATGAAAATAGATAGAATTTTACTTTAAAGTAAAAAAAATGCTACAATGTAAATGATTGTATTTGCAATAATAGTGGAAGTTTGTTAAAATTATTGTATTAAATTATTCGAAGGTTATCTTTAAAATATTTAGTTTTAATAATAAATACCTTTAATTTTAAAATTTTGTTTTTAATTCATAAGTTGCATTTCTAAAAATTAAAAGAGGGTGCTCAAAATTAAGTATTATTTGTCTTTAAATAAAAAATTTTTTAGTTTACTAATCGTGTCTATATTAGTATTGTTGGTTTTGATTTTTTCTTTAATTTTAAAAAATAAATCATCTTCAAAACAACAGCCGGATGCTAAAACTGTTTTTAATGGAGAAGTGCAAACTCCTAAAAGTAAGAAAAGTATTCTTAAATATGCATTTAGTAACAGAAAAAAGAAAAATTTTCTTAAAAGAGTTGAAAATAACAACAATAATAGTAATAATAATAGTAGTGATAATAGTATTAAAAGTTTAAACGACTCCGTTTTTATTGGAGATTCTGTTACACTTAAACTTAGAAATTATACGATGAACAAGAAAAAAACAGATCCTAATTTTTTAGAAAATGTTAAATTTTTATCATCAGGAAGCTTAGGATGCATTAAAGCTTTACAAAATGTCAGCAACGAATCTTTGCATCCAAGCTATAATGGGGAAAAATTGCCAATTGAAATCTCGGTTAAAAAAATTAATCCTAAGAAAGTTTTTATAATGCTTGGATTAAATGATGTATCTTCAGGAAGAGATGTTGCTATAAAAGCTTATAAAGAACTTGTTGAAAAAATTTTAAAAAAATGCCCTGATACAAAAGTATATTTACAAACTGTAACACCAATATTAAAAGGTAAAGAAAAAACTAACTTAACCAACAAAAGCATAGAAGAATATAATTTAGACATAAAAAACCTGTGTAAGGAAATGAATTTAACATACGTAGACGTTGCTTCGATTATGAAAACTTCTGATGGATATTTGAAAAGCGAATACTGCAGCGATCCAGAAAGCATGGGAATTCATTTTACTGATACAGCGTGCGTTGCTTGGCTTGAATATTTAATAAAATCGTGTTAAAAAATAAATTTGAAAAATTTGGAGAAAAATATGAAAAAATTAATCTATATCGTAATAAGTTGTTTACTACTTGTTACTGTTTTATGTTTTTCTTTCAAAAGCAAAAATCAAAAAAAAGAACCAGACTTGAACCAAATAAAAGAGCAAATTGAAAATCAAATAAAACTCAAAGATATGATGGAACTTGACAAAAACGGACTTCTAGAGGTGTGTTACGTCGATTCATCTAAAGTAAAAAATTTTTATGCGAAAATAAATGAAGTCGGAGTTAACGCTGATGAAATAATTATTGTAGAAGCTATAAACGAAGAGGCTGCCGAACAAATTAAAAATGCAATTAATAAAAGAAGAGAAGATAAGCTAAATCAAAGCGAAAACTACAGCCCAAAAGATAATGAAAAAATTAAAAAAAGCACTGTTAATAAAAAAAATAATTATGTAAGTTTTTTTGTTTGTGACGATGAAGAAAAAAACAAAATAGAAAAAATTTACAGTAGCAGTTTTGAGTAAAAAATGTTTAAAATTTTAAAAATGTCTAAAATTAAAAACGCAAATACTTTAATTTGCAATAACTAATTGCTTTAATAATAGTCTTTTACATTACGTCTTATTGTAATATAGTGATGTGACGTTGCAAAGCGTATAAGTCGAATATAAAAAATAAGTTTTTATAAAAAGCTGTTTAATTCTAAAAAATAATTTTTACATTCAAAATAGTTTGCTTTCAATGTATATTTTAAGCTCTGTAAGATATAAGATAGTCATTGCAAATATTAAAATTATTGTCATTTTTTTTTCGAAGATCTAACAAATAATTAAACTCCTTCTTTGAAAATATAATTCTGCCTATATAAAAATCTAAACTTTCATTTTTGTTGAAATTTTTCTTAAATTCAAAAAGGCTATCTTGAAAATTAACACCACCTCCCAAATAAAACTTTTCAATTTTACTTTTACATACCCAAATTGCAGCTTCATACAAAACTAAACTCATCGGAGAAAAATGCCTATATTGTTGATTTGTGCCCCCTAAATGATAATAAGCAATATATTTATCGTAAATAAGCATAATAGAAGCAATTATTTTATTTTCATTAATAGCAGAAAAAAACAAAAATTTGTCTTTCATATTTTTTATAAAATATTCAAAATAAGATTCATTAAAATAATAATAATTTTCAGCATTGTTTTTTTTCATAGTACTATAATATAATCTTAAAAAATCTTTTAAATTCTCACCTTTGTCAATTTTGATTGTTGTGTTTAATTTATTAGCCTTTTTAACATTTCTTCTACATCTAATAGACATATTTTTTAAAATTTCTTCTTTACTCGTCGTACAAATATAAACCGTTTTCTTAAGATTAACAATGTTGCAAAAATTTTCTACTAAAATATGATTTTTTTCAACAGGGTTAAACCTTATAAATAAACTTACAATATTATTTTCTAAACAATACTTTTTAAATTCATTAAAAAATTTTTCAACAAAATCATCAGATATTTTTTCTTCATCATTAAATAAAAACCCTCCATATCCATAAGGTGTAGAAATATCATAAAGCTCTTTTTTAAAAGTTATATTTTTAAACTTTTTAAACTCTGAAATTTTATTTTTCAAAACTGCAATACAAATTTCCTTTTCGTCCTTTTTATAATAAAAAAGCAAAGGTTCCCCATCACCGTGAAGTTTGCAAGCTAATAAGTAATGAAAATTATAATAAATATTCGATTTTTTAAAACTTTTCACAATTTTATTCCATCTTATTCTTTGACGTTCTGTGTTTAAATTAATTATTTCTAATCCCACTATGTTCTGTCCTTTCTTTGACGATTTATATGTTTTTAAACTTTTTAAAAAACATCTTTAAAAACTTAAGTCTTTAATATCTTAAATTTAAAATTTTCTAAAAACAACAAGAAATTAATAAAAAAATGTAAAAAAAGTTTTAAACAATATTTCTACATCCAATAAAAAACTAAATTTCTTCAAATATAAAAGATTATACTTCATTTTCTTTGGCAGTATTTCATTAATATAAACATCATCTTCTCTCTTTTTTTTTTCTAAAAAATCACTCTCATTTCTAAATTTTATACTTGCAAAAGAAGTTAATCCAGCCGGCATTAAAAAAGTAGCTTTCATTTCATTTGTATAATTTACAACATACTTTTCAATTTCTGGTCTCGTTCCAACAAAACTCATGTCTCCAGTCATTATGTTAAAAATTTGAGGAATTTCGTCAAAATGAAACTTTCTAAGAAGCTTACCAAGCTTAGTAATTCTCGGATCATTTTTAATCGTAATAGATGAACCTTTTTTTTCAGCATTTTCAATCATAGTTCTAAACTTAAAAATTTTAAACTTTTTTTTGTAGTAAGTTATTCTTTCTTGTTTAAAAAATATAGGTCCAGAGGAATCAATTTTTATCAACAAAGAAATTATCAAAATTATTGGTAAAAACAAAATAAATAAAATTACTGAAAAGAATACATCAGAAACGCGTTTTAAAAAAAAATATAAACGCTTTTTTTTAATTATGTTGTAATAAAAAAAAACTTCATCATTTTTCATATCCTGGGGAAAATCTTCCCACTTCATAAATATAAACACCTCTTAAATAGCAACATAATTTAATTTAATCTTTAATAAAATAAACTTTTAATTTTAAAATTAAATAATTAAACTTGTAAATTTTTATTCTCATTTAATAAAATGTATCATATTTTTTAATAAGTAAATGTAGAAAAATGATATTAACATATTGACAATAATTTGACATTAATATACAATAACTCCACAGATTTATGTTTTTAAACAAACAATATTTGTAAAATATTATTTTAAAAAGGAATTTAATACAATGAAAAAAAGAAAAATATTTTTTAAAAAATCAATTTGTTCTATGCTCTATGCAAGTTTGATTTTATCTCAGTTTAATCCAATAACAACAAAAGCTATGTTTGTTGAAGAAGGAGAGCAAAATCAAACTCATACAACAACAAACACGGCGGAACAATCTTTTAATGTTAACAATTTTACTTTGGAATTTCTAAAAAAACCTGAAAACATTTCTATGTCAGAAGCAAAAAAAAATTTTTTACTGTATTTATCGCAACCATCATTAACTTTAAACTTATCTCAAAATAAAATATTTACAGAAATTTCAGAAACAAGTGGATCAACTGTTAATAAACAATTTGAAACCTTTACTGATATGTTGCTTAAACATATTTGTGAATTAGAAGAAATATCCGTAAAGTTAAAAGAACTTGTTAGTAATTTACAATTATTTCAACAAGCCTTTATTGAAAGTTCAATAGAAAATTTCAACAACGCTACCAATGATATAATAAACTATGACCATGCTAGACCATTTCTACAAAGTGTAATCAAAATGAATTTTATTTGCAACTCTTTGGAAAAATTTTTAAAAGAAAAAATTTACGTAGAGTTTACTAAACAATTAAAAGATAAAAATTCTATATATCAGGCAAAAAATTTCTTAAATACAAATCTTTTCAATAAAAATATAAAAACTAGAACAAGAATCTTTACTTCTAAACCTAATTTTTCAGATGATATACCCTACAAAACGCTTTTTGACACACTGTCATTAAAAGATAAAAACGGTTTAATTAAATTAGAATTTGACCACGAAAGTTCTGATGAGAGCGGATATTACAACAACAATAATAATATTTATTCTTAATTTTCCTCTGAATTTTGAATATTTTCAACATCATCATTTTTAAAGTCACCTTTTTCTGAAGAATTTTCAGAAGAAGGTTTTTCAACTTTAGGTTTTTCAGCATACGACTCTGGACGAGACAACAACATCGCTGAGTCAACCTTAGAAATTACATAAACCTTAGGATCAGAGTCTATTTTTAGAAAAAAGCCATCTCCAAAAACTGTTTCTTTTCCTAAACAAAAAACTTTTTCTTTGGAATCACGATACTTAACAATAGTAGAAACTCGAACTTTTTCAAGGTTATCAAGACCATATTGTTGAAGATCATCGGAGTTTTCACTGACTATTTTAATTGCTGAAAAATTCGAAAAATTTTTAAAAAGACGTTTAACAAGATCTTTTGAAACTTTCCCGCCATTTTTTTCAAGTTCTTCTATTTCAAAATCTGTATCTTCATCTTCGCTTTTTGCTTTTATTTTAAAATTAAAAAGTTCATTTTTTATATCAATTTCAAAAATATCTTTAGCGTCGTTTTTAGTTAAAGGCACGGACGAAATCGACGTCGACTGAGAAGAAACTGTATCAGAATCTTCTTTGAGAACAAAGAATTTTAAATATAAAAAACTAAATAAAAGCAACAACGTCGAAAAAGAACTAATTATTAATACTCTAGTAAAACCTTTCACTTGCATTCACCTTATTTAAAATAATATAACTTCAAAAAGTAGAATTTTAAAACTTTCTAAAATAATTAAAGATTTTTTCTTCTAAGAAGTATAAACACACAAGTTGCTAATATCATAATTGGCAATATAACAATTAAAGTCGATCCAATAACGCTGGCATCCTGAGCTGTAGCATTCATCGGAGATTCCCCTAAACTTTTGGACTCAATTGTAATAACGCGAGATTCTTTGTCGGACAAAATTTTTAAAATATTAATAAAGTAAGAAGAATTGTTAGTATGAGTAGAATTTAACAACTGAGGGTCAAAAGCAAAGTGTGAACCAAAAACAAATATGTTTGAACCTATATTCGAATCTGTTTTATCATCTGAGTTTAATTTTTCATCAGAATCTGTTTTTTTGTCTGAATCTAAGTTTTCTGAAGGTTTGATCCTTGAAACCAAAGAAGTAGGTATTGGTCCTGAAAACTTATCTTTTGAAATTTTAAAGTCTTTATCATCAAGAGGCGCCTCTCCAGATTCTTTTGAACTTTGAGTTAAAACAGAAACTTGTTCTTTATTAGTAACAGAAAGAACCTTACACTTTGGTATACAAATCGGTATCTTTTGGGATTTTAATCCTTTTGTGTAAAAATCATTTGCGTAGCTACTAAAAAAAACAAATTGATTTTGGTTTGAAAATAAAAATCTCGGATTTGTTTCAAAAACCGCACTATTTTTTATTTCAACGCCATTTTTCTTTAAAAAATTTTCTAAATTCTGCAATGGAGCAGCTTGAATATTTAAAGCATAAAAAATATTTTTCCCAAATTTGCCATTGTTGTTTAAAAATTTTTCAAGTTTTTCAATAGATTCTGGCATATAGTCACGAACAGGACCCAGTATAATTGCTAAAACACAATCCTCTGGTATATCTGAAGTAACTATAGGAACATCTTTAATTTTATAGCCATTTTTTTTTAAAATATCTTCAAGTTCTTTAAACTCATCTTCCTCCTCATAACCTTTTAAAAATGCGATACTTGGCTTATTTTCTTCTACCATATTTAATATTGTGGAAGTTATTTCCTGCTCAGCTTTTGAAGAAACAGGTTTTCCTTCGCCGTTTGTATTTTGTTCAATATCAAAAAGATTGTCATCTCTGATAACATGATAATCATTTCCTGAACTAATCACCAAACTAGTGTCAGCATCTAAATTTTCTCTTTGAAATTTACTCGCATAAGAAGGATTTTTGTCTATATCTATAAAATCTACTTTTATTTTATCAGAACATTTAGCGTACTGCTTAAGTATTTCACTAACTTGAAGACTATAATTTCCTTTGCTTTTAAAAACATCTTCTCTATCCAAAACATCGATTTGTATGTCCTTATTTAAACCTTTCAAAAAATCTTTGGACTCACTCGATAATTCGAAAGCTTTTTTGCTAGTTAAATCTAACTTAAGCTGATACTTTTCTGAGAGAATTCCAACTATCATGTTAACTAATAAAGCAGATGATATAAATAAAACTGTTATAATTGTTGAAACACTACCATTTTTAAATTTTCTTGACTTTACTAATTTTTTTATCTTTCTAATTAATTCTACTAAAAATTTATTTTTTCTAATACTTACCTTAATATTCAAAAAACATCCTCCTTCCTTAAAATTAGTAAAATCTCAAACAACTAGCTCCATCTTCTCTTTTCTATAGCTCTAGAAGTTAAAAAAATAAAAACTGCGCTTACACTTAGAAAAAAAACTACATCTTTAAATTTAATCATTCCAAGAGGAAAACTTTGAAGAAAATGCTCGGTAAAAGAAAAATTTTTTAATATATCTGTTAAAAATTTAAACGGTATAGAGTAAAGCAATCCGTCCAACATTAAGATAAGCACGTTAAAAACTAAAGTAACAACCACCGCTACAACTTGACTCTCTGTTAAAGAAGAAAAAAACATCCCAACTGAAATAAAGGCAGAACCTACCAAAACCATACCAAAAAAACTAGCAAAAAAAACAGGCCAATCAAAAGAAGAAAATTTAGAAATAACAAAAGCGTAAATTAAAGTTACGGAAATAGAAACTACATGCAAAGCAGTAGCTGCTAAATATTTTCCTGCAATAATTGAAGAAATTTTAACAGGAGCCGTTAAAAGAACTTGATCTGTTTTTTTATTTCTTTCTTCGCTAAATAACCTCATAGTAATTATTGGTGAAAAAAAAGCAGTTAAAGAAAAAAATCCGCTAAACGTACCTATTAAACTAGAATTATTTACAATTACAGAACTTATAAAAAAGAATAAACTGCCGATTAAAAAAAGAAAAGTCAAAACCATATAGCCTATAGCGGAAAAAAAATAACTCTCAAACTCTTTTTTAAAAATTGTAAACATTATAAATCACCACTTTTGAATATAAAAATACATAATTTTAAAACTTAATAAATTTTAATTTAACAAAATTCACTGTCAATACTCAAGATGAAATTCTAGCTAAATCTTCATTTTCTTTTTTATTATTTTCTATTTTTTTATCGCTCGTCTCATCTTTTGAATCATTTTCTACAAGCTTTAAAAATATTTCTTCAAGAGAAAAGTTAGAACTTTCAAGGCCCAATAGAGGATTTGAAGTTTTAGAAAGTGTAAAAAATAAATCACGTCTTATATCTTTTTGCCCACTAACATCTAATTTGTATTCATTAACATCTTTTTGTGTTTTAGAGTTATCTAAAACTTCAACACACTCAACTCCTTCGATAGATTTTAATAAATCAACAATAAACTCTTCCTTTCCTTCTATTATAGCACGAAGAGCGTATTTATTTTTTAGTTGCTTAGAAAGATTATTCGTTGTATCGTTTGCAACAATTTTCCCTTTATTTATAACAAGCACTCTATCACACACAGACTGTACTTCACTTAAAATATGAGAAGAAAAAATAACAGTGTGCTTCTTTTTTAAATCTTTTATTAAATTTCTTATTTCTATAATTTGCTTAGGGTCAAGACCAACTGTGGGTTCATCTAAAATTACCACCTTAGGGTCTCCAATCAATGCTCCTGCAAGACCCACTCTTTGTTTATAGCCCTTTGAAAGATTTTTTATAAGTCTTCCAGAAACTTCTAAAATACCTGTATTCGCCATAATTTCAGTTATATGCTCTTCTTTTTTAAGTTTAATTTTTTTTATACCAAATATAAACTTCAAATAAGAAATTACAGTCATTTCGGGGTAAAGAGGAGGAACTTCAGGCAAATACCCTATATTTTTTTTAGCACCTATAGGATTTTCCATAATATCAAATCCTAAAATTTTTACAGTCCCAGAATTTGAAGAAAGATAACCTGTTAAAATATTCATAGTGGTGGACTTTCCTGCACCGTTTGGCCCAAGAAAACCGAGTATTTCTCCTTCTTTAACAGAAAAACTTACGTTATTAAGTGCTAAATGATCACCATACCTCTTAGTAAGTCCATCTACTTCTACCATTAATTCTCCCTCACATTTACTAAGTTTTAATAAAATCACAAAAAATTTATTACAAAAACTAACAAAAAAATTAAAACATAATTTGCAACTCTATAGGACAATGGTCACTGCCAAAAACTTTCTCGTGAATAATAGAATCTTTTATTTTATCTAAAGGTACTTTAAAAGTTAAAAAATAGTCAATTCTCCAACCTATATTTCTGTCTCTAGCTTTTCTCATATAAGACCACCATGTGTACGCATTCTCTTTGTTTGGATATTTATACCTAAAAGTATCTACAAATCCTTCACTTAAAAGCTTCGAAAACTTTTGCCTTTCTTGGTCTGTAAAACCTGCGTTGAAACGGTTCGATCTAGGATTTTTAAGATCTATCTCGTTATGTGCAACGTTTAAATCACCACACAGAACAAGAGGCTTAACTTTGCTAAGAGAAATTAAGTAATTCCTAAAAGCATCTTCCCATTTCATTCTGTACTCAAGCCTTAAAAGCTCCCTTTGAGAATTAGGGCTATAAACATTAATTAAAAAAAATTTCTCATATTCAAGAACCACAATTCTGCCTTCACAAGGATGCTCTTTTGACTCAAACCCATATAAAACATTTAAAGGTTTTAATTTTGAAAAAACAAGAACACCTGAATAACCTTTTTTCTCAGCGTCATTACAAAACTGATAATATCCAGAAATTTTAAAATCCATTTGACTTCTTTGCATTTTCGTCTCTTGAACACAAAAAACATCAGCATTAATAAAATCAAAAAACTCAAAAAAACCTTTTTTTACACATGCCCTAAAACCATTAACATTCCAAGACACAAGCCTCATTTTTCTGCCTTTCAAAATGCAAAAACATTAATTTTTAGAAAAAACAAATTCTTACAAAGAATAAATTCAAACAAACTTACAACTAAAAATAAAACCTATAATCTCATTTTAGCACGCAAAAAAACTTTTTGCAAAATATCACCCCTTTGCTAAAACTTAAAAAATCCTCCAAACAAAAAATTAGACAAAGCTTCTAAAAAAGCAGCTATAGTTACCAAAATAAAACAAAATCCCGTTCTTAAAAAATACAGTTTAACTACATAATCCTTTCTAGGAATAACTCGAATTTTAGGAAACACTTGAGAAAAAATAAAAAAAGAAAATCGTATAGCTTCTCTAGCTAAAAGCAAAACTGAAAACGCGCATAAAAAACAACTTGGCAAAAGCATTAATATGTAGAAACCGGCACCTTTCAACCCATGATATAAGCAAAGATAGCTTGCCGAAAAACCTATACTAAATCCTTTAAAAGTTAAAATTAAAGGCGCAACCAAACTTCCCCAAGCTGAAAATCCAAATAAAAATTCCAACATAATAAAAACAAAAGACGAGGATAAAGACATAACAAATGTTTCTAAAAGAGGCTGACAAGAAATTTTTTCAATATTTCTGTAAAACAAAAAATTCACACTTTTCATTGTTTTACTGTCTGCATCACCAGCACAAATAGCGCCGAAAACTACACCACACAAAAGAAAAAAAGACAATAAATAAAATATTTGACTTTTCCCTGTTATTCCAAAAAAATTTCTTCTCTTCTTTCCTTTTAATTTTGAAACAAAAACCATACCTTTCATGCACATCCTCCTAAAACGGAAAATTTTAAATTACATAAAAAGACTATGATTAAAAAAATATTGATATTACTACTTAACTACTAACAAAAAAATATAAAAAAACTTATAAATACAGCTATTTAAGTATATCAATAAAAATAATCCGACATAAAACTTCGTTTTTAAAACATTTTTGCACAAAACAAAAAATTAAGACAAAAAACATATTTTAACATCAAACACTTTACTACATCCCCATTTCTATCATTTTATCAACTACTTGTGTAAAAATTGGGCCACATTCATGGCCACCACCTTTTTTGACATCTTCTGAAAAAATAACAAACGCATATCGTGGATTTTCGTAAGGAAAAATACCGGAAAACCAAGCTTGCACTAATTCTTCATCGCCAATTTTTCTACCAGTTTGAGCTGTAGAAGTTTTCGCCGCTGCGCTTACATTAACAGGCCTTGCAACAGAACTTGTTCCTTTTTCTAAAGATGTTTTCATAAATTTTTTTAAAATCCGCGCTGTTTCTTTTGAAATTACTCTTTGAGATTCAATTTTTTCAAATTTTTCAATATAATTTAAAGATTCATTAACAAAACCTTCCACTAATCTTGGTTTTACAAAATTTCCTTCAGAAGCAATAACATTTGTAAGTTCAGCAACTTGAAGAGGCGTCGCTGTTAAAAGTCCTTGCCCAAATGAAAAACTTGCAATATCTGCCCTACTTTTTAAATCAGACAACTTAGGAAGATTGCCTTTGTCAGAAAACATTCCAGGAGCAATTTCACAGCTTTGACCAAAACCTAATCGGGACGAAATATCTAGCATTTTATCTAAAGATATCATTTCAAGTAATCTTATAAAGTATCCATTACAAGAATGCTGCATGGCAGACTCCATATTAACTTCCCCGTGCTCTCCTGTAAAACAATTAAATTGTGTAGAGTCAACTTCCAATTTGCCTTTACAATCAAACTTAGTCTCTTCGCTAATGTTATTTTCAAGAGCTGCTGCGGCAGTTACTAATTTAAAAATAGACCCTAAATTGTAAGAAGAAAAAACACGATTAAGTAAAGGCGAATTATTTGAATTTATAACATCGCCTAATTTTTCGGGAGAAAAGTCTGGCAAACTTACACAAGCTTTGATTTCAGCGCTAGGCACTTTAATTATAATAGCTGCACCTTTTTTTATTTGTTTTTCCATAGCATTTTGAAGAAGTTGTTGTATTTGCTCGTCAATTGTAAGAACAACCCCTCTTTTTTGTAAATAAGAAGTGTCTCTTACTTCGACGTCTTTATCGTCTCCAAGAATATGTCCGCGCGCATCTACTTTATATTTTATAGAAATTTCTCCTGAACAATCCGATAAAAAATCGTTATAAGACTTTTCTATACCACACAATCCATCTTCTGAATTTATATAGCCAATAATATGAGGAGAAATTTGTTTTTCTTCATACCTTTGTGGTAGAAAAAAAGTTTTAATACCAGAATCTTCGGCAATATATTCATTAACTTTTGTTGTAAAAGGCAAAGCCTTAGATAAAAGTGGGAGAACTTCATTCATTTGCTTGGATGTAAAAGTTTTTTTAATTTTTTCTACACTTTTAATAGTCGGCAAAACAGCTGCAATCATGCTTTTACTTTTGTTAATTAAAGGTTTCATATTGCAATCATAAATATTACCACGAAACTTAGCTACTTTTAATCTATAAGAATGTTGATTAATAGCAGCTTCTTGCAACCAATTCACCTGAGAAAGAAAGTAAAGATTAAAAATTACACAACAAATTAATATCATAAAAATAGAAAATAAAATAGTAATTCTTTTCTCCATAATCTCACCAAATAAAATATTTTTCAAAGTAAAAACTACAAAATTTTTAACACTCTAAACAAACAAGCTGATAGTATTTTTGTCAAGTTGCAAAAGTTTTATTCAGTTTAATAAGCAATCTAAATTCTTAAAAATTAAAACAAATAAAATATTAAATTTTGAAAATAATTTTATTAACCTAAATTTTAGAGGTATTAATTTTGCAAAATATAAAAAAAAATAAAATATTAAAAATTTTTTTAGCAATAACAGCATATCTTATGCTATTCGTGTCTTTTATGATTGCAGGATACTTTACAACAAAAAAGTTTGAACAAAATATAATTAACGTTCACACTAAAATATCTCAAGCTATAGTTAACTACGCTTCTAATTTAGGAATTACATTAGAAGATACTCTTAAAGATTTCATGCAAAATCAATTAATTTACAATTAATAATTTACTTATTAAAAAAATTTTAAATTTTACTTAAATTTATAAATTTAATTTTTTAATTTAGTAAACACACATTTTTTGCCAATAAAAAATTATTTTTAAAATAAAAACAAAAAATTCATATCATATTTTTATAATCTATCAAAAAAAATTAATTTTCTTCATTTTAAGTTTATCAAATATTTTAAAAACTCTAAAGCTTACTGATATATGCAAAAATATAAAAAATATTTTTTAAATCTGCTTAATCACTTTTGAAGTTTTTTAAAAATATGATAAGCTTATTTTTTATTTTTATTTTTTCGAATAAGTAGCTTCTTGACAAACATAGGTTTATCATGAGAAAATTTTGCAGGGAATGTTTTAAGGAGGATGAATTATGGAACAATTTTCTATGCTTATTATGCCCATACTTATTGTAGGTGCAATGTATTTTATGCTGATTAGACCTAATAACAAAAGAAAAAAAGAAGAAGAACAAATGCGGTCAAAGCTTGCTGTTGGGGATGAAATTATCACTATAGGGGGAATTGTTGGGCGCATAATAAACATAAAAGAAGGTTCAGACTCGTTTGTAATAGAAACAGGAGTCGATCATAGTAAAATTTTAATTAAACGTTGGGCTATTTCTGGAATAAATCCAAGTAATAAAGCCGTATAATTTTAAAGATTTAATCTAATTTAAATTTTAGCAAAAATTTTTTAAAACTTACTTAGAATAAGCTTTTAGTCTGTCGATTAGCCTTTTAAATGTTCTAAAACACTGATTGAAAATTTTAAATTTTGGAGGTAATTATATTTTGAAAAATGAAAGCTTAGCAAAACAACAGGAAAGATTTTTAAAAACAGCAAAGCCGGTAATAATCGGTAGTTTAACAGGAATTGCAGTTTGTCTTATTATGTTGTTTATCTTTGCTTTTTTGTTTGTAAATATAAGAATCATGCCTCAACCAGCTGTTAATTCTCTTTCCATATTATCAATGATAAGCGGAGTTTTTTTAGGCTCGTATATATCTGCTAGAATATCAAAAGAAAAAGGTTTTTTCTACGGTGCTTGCACTGGAATTGTTTTATTCTTTATGTTATTATTGATAAGCGTGACAATAGTTTGCGAACCTTTTAGTATGCTTGTTGTTATAAAATTCTTTTCTCTGCTTATCTCAGGAATTTTAGGAGGAATAGTAGGAGTTAATAAAAGGAGACGGTAAAATGAAACACATAATTACTGTTAATAATGAAAATCTGCAAACAAGCTTAAGAAAAACGATGGGTTGCTCTGAGTGTCAGGCTTCTTGCCAATCCGCGTGTAAAGTTTCTTGCACTGTTGCAAATCAAAAATGCGAAGCAATATCAGAAAAAATAAATTAGTTACAAAAATTTAGGATTTTTATTTTTGCAAAATTCATATTCTTGCGTCGTTGAAAAAAGTTTTAAAAGTGCTTCTTCAGGTTCTATTTTTTTATTTATAACGTCATTTACACTTTTACAAATTGGTAGATCTAAATTTAAATTTCTTCCTAACTTTAAAAGCGCTTCCGCAGTTTTAACGCCTTCGCATAACTTGTTAAATTTTTCATCTTTTACAAACATTTCGCCGAATTTTCGATTGTTACTATGTAGAGAAAAAAGAGTTGCTTGGTAATCTCCTAAATGGGCTAGACCATAAGCGCATATTTCTTTGCCTTTGCAAGCTGAAATAACTCTTGAAACTTCTCTTGCGCCACGAGTCATAAGAACACCCTTTAGCGAACTATAATTTATACCATCAAGCATGCCTGCTGCTATTCCAATAACATTCTTCGCCGCCGCACCAATTTCATTGCCAATCATGTCATTACCTATGTAAAGCTTAATGAGTTTGCTTGAAAAATATTTTATAAGATTTACTTTTACATCTTCTTCGTCACAATCAATCACCATACAAGTTGGTACACCTTGGGTCAGGTCTTGCACATGGCCTGGTCCAACCCAAATTGAAGGTTTAACATTAGGCAAGATTACCTCATTTACAATTTCACTAAGACGTTTTCCTGTAGAAAATTCAAGACCTTTCATGCAAAGAACAATAGTCTTCTTTTTAATAATTGCATTGTTAGAATGTTCCGAAAGAAAACTTCTTAAAGCCTGAGAACTTATAGAAATAATTACTACATTAGAATGATTAAGCGCTAAGTCTATATCGTCAGTTATAATAACATCTTTCTTAAAGCTAACGAGTCCATTTGTGCGTTTTTTTATCAGTTCCTCAATTTCAGAAGAATTAGGTCTTCCCCAAATTAAAACATTGTGACCTATTTTGTTCAAGTACCAAGCTATAAATCCTCCCCATCTTCCAGAACCTAAAACACTAATATTCATATTAATCCCCATTCTTTAAATGCCCATAAAATTCTGTGCTTTTTAAAATTTTACTACATAGAAATAATTATTTAAAATTTCAAAAATAAAGAAATTTATAACTTTAAAACAAATTAACTATAATTTTAAATAAATTTCTTCCAAAAAATTAATAAATAGGTTTCATAGTAGGAAAAAGAAGAACATCGCGAATAGAAGTGCTATTTGTTAAAATCATAACAAGCCTGTCTATTCCTATTCCCAGTCCTCCCGCAGGCGGCATACCATACTCTAAAGCAGTTAAAAAGTCTTCATCTATAATTTTTTTGTAATCTACATCATCTCGTTTTTCAAGTTGAAACAAAAACCTTTCTCTTTGCTCTATGGGATCGTTGAGCTCAGAATAAGCATTTGCTAACTCTCTTCTGGCTACAAAAAATTCAAATCTTTCTGTTAAATACGGAAAACCTATTTTTTTCTTTGTAAGAGGGGAAACTTCAATTGGATAATCACATAAAAATGTAGGATTTAATAAAGTTTCTTCAACTTTTTCTTCAAAAACAAGATTAAGTATTTCGCCCCAAGAATTTAATTCTTTTGCTTCTTCCACATTAAAAGAAAGAGCTATTTCGCGAGCTTTATCAGTATCTTCTGCAAAATCAGAAAAATCAATATCTAAAACTTCCTTTACAGCATCAATCATTGTAATTCTTTTAAAAGGAGGAGAAAAATTTATAATCTCATCGCAATATTCTATTTCAAACTTACCACAAATTGAAAATACTAAACTAGACACCAATTCTTCTGTTAAATTCATCATATCGTAATAATTTGAATAAGCTTCGTAAAGTTCTATAATAGTAAACTCAGGGTTATGTTTAACAGAAATACCTTCATTTCTAAAAAGTCTTCCTATTTCATAAACCTTTTCAAAACCTCCCACCAATAATCTTTTTAAATAAAGTTCAGGAGCAATCCTAAGATATAAATCTAAATCAAGAGCATTGTGATGAGTAAGAAAAGGCGAAGCAATTGCACCCCCTGGTATTACATTTAATATAGGTGTTTCTACTTCCAAAAAATTTTTTTTATTTAAAAAGCTGCGAATTTCACTAATTATACCGCTTCTATTCAAAAATGTTTTTTTTACTTCAGGATTTACAATTAAATCCAAATATCTTTGCCTATAACGAAGATCTGTATCACGCAACCCATGAAATTTTTCAGGCAGCGGTAACAAAGATTTAGAAATTAAAGAAATATCACTAACTCTTATTGAAATTTCGCCACGCCTCGTTTTAAATACCTTCCCTGATATAGACACTATATCTCCAATATCCCACTTTAAAAATTCATCATAATTATCAATTTCGTCTGAACGAACATAATTTTGAATCTTTCCACTACAATCAGAAATATCTATAAAACTAGCTTTTCCCATATCACGAAAACTTAAAATTCTGCCAGCAATAAATACATTATTACCTTCAATATTTTCAAAATTATCCTTTATATATTGTGTACTTGCATCTTTCTTGCAAGAATTAATTTTAAAAGGATCCTTTCCGTTTTCTTTCAAAACACGTAGCTTTTCCCTTCGCACTTTAGATAATTCATTCAAATTATTTTCATCTAGCTCAATTTCTTTTTTAAACGCATCTTGATCATCCATTTTAATTTACAACTCCCAACTAATCCCACTAACAAAAGTTCTAATCAATAAAATCTTAAAAACAACTTTTAAAAATTACTTTGATATTTTAATAACTTCATAATTTATTATTCCTCCAGGAGCTTCAATATTTACTTTATCTCCAACTCGATGACCAACCAAACCCATGCCAAGAGGAGATTCATCTGAGATTTTCCCGACAGAAGGATTCGTCTCACTAGATCCTACAATCTTATAAGAGGCTGTTTCATTATATTTATCATCTTTTACAGTAACTTTTGAACCAACTTTAATAATTTCCGTACTTAATTCGTTCTCGTCAATAATTTTTACATTTTGAAGCATCGATTCAACAGTTGCAATTCGAGATTCCACCATAGCTTGTTCGTTCTTAGCTTCATCATATTCACTATTTTCAGAAAGATCTCCAAATGACAAAGCAGCTTTTATTTTTCCTGCTATTTCTTTTCTTTTAACAGTTTTTAAAAATTCTAGTTCTTTTTCTAAATCAACTAAACCTTCTTTTGTTATTAAAACCTCTTTTTTCGCCATATTCTTAAAAACCACCTTTTAAAATAATTTAGACAACCATTTATAAAAAAAATATATATTTAAAGTTTATAGTCAATTTATTTTAAAAACAATACATTTATAATTTTAAAATATAAAGACAATATTAAAAATTTATCAATAAACCAACTTTTATATTATTTAATAGCCTTTAAAATTTAAAAATAATAAATTAAAAACTTATTGCAAAATAAAAAATTAACAGATAAAATATCAAAAATTAAAACTTATAATCATTTAATTTAAAAACAAATCTCATTTTTAAAAGAAAAACTTTACAAACTTTTAATTTAATAAAACTATCAGTAAAAATACTTATTCTTTAAAAATAAAAACAAACACTTAAATTAAATTTATTTTTAAAAACTAAATAATCAACTTAAAATTAAATTATTTACTTTCAAAAAAACTTTTTACAGCTAAAAAATTTGAGTAGACATCTATTTTAGAAACAACTTCAAAAGGAGAGTGCATTGAAAGTACAGGAACACCAACATCTACCACATCCACATTTAAATTTGCAACATATTTTGCAATTGTTCCTCCACCACCATCATCTATTTTTCCCAATTCTCCTGTTTGCCAAAGGACATTATTCTCGTCAAAAATTCTTCTAATTTCAGCCATAAACTCAGCTGATGCATCAGAACTTCCGGCTTTTCCACCAACTCCTGTATATTTCGTCACTACAACTCCGCAGTTTATATAAGAAGTATTAGTAGCTTCATAATATGTTTTAAAATTGGGATCAAACGCTGCGCTAACATCGGTAGATAAACATTTAGATTTTTTTAAAACATGTCTTACTTTTAAGTCTTCTTTTTCTATAATATCCTCTAAAAAATCTTTAAAAAATGACGACTTCATGCCACTATTACCGTTGCTGCCCACTTCCTCTTTGTCAACTAACGCAGTTATAACCGTATTGTCTACATTGCTACATTCTAAAATTGCTTTTAACGACGCATAAGTACAAGATCTATCATCATGACCATAAGCACCTATCATGCTCCTGTCAAATCCTATATCTCTTGCTTTAAAAGCAGGAACAAACTCTAATTCTGCAGATAAAAAATCTGTCTCTGTTACTCCATATTTCTCGTTTAAAATACTCAAAATATTAAGTTTCGCAAGATTTTTCTTATCACCTCCAACAACTTTTTCACCATCTATAGAAATAAAACGACTTCCTATAATTGCATTAAGATTTTCTCCCAAAAATGCTTCTGATATTTTTTTTTGAATAAGCTCTCTACCTAAATGTGGTAATAAATCTGTTATACAAAACTGAGGATCTTCATCATCTTCGCCTATAGAAACTTCAACGCTCTCCCCATTTTTTTTTATAATTTTTCCATGAAGAGATAAAGGACACGTCAACCACTGATATTTTTTTATACCACCATAATAATGAGTTTTTAAAAGAACTAAACTATCAGATTCATAAATAGGGTTTGGCTTTAAATCAAGTCTAGGAGAATCCACATGAGAAATAGCCATTTTAAAACCATTCTTTGCTTTATTCTTACCGATAACAGCAAATATAACAGACTTCTCTCTGTTTTGACAATAAATTTTTTCACCGGGCTTGTATGTGACGTTCGAATCAAACTCAACAAAGCCAAATTTTTCAGCCATTGAAATAGCTTCTTTAATAGATTGTCGTTCTGTTTTAGATTTATTAAGAAAATTTTTATACCCTTCGCAAAATTTATCTACAACTTTAAGCTCTGATTTATCCATAATTTCATTTCCATGTCGCGATCTTCGTAATAAATCTTCCTTCATTTGTTTTAAACTTTTATTCATAAAAACCTCCAATTAAATTTAATTTATAAAAATTAATTAACTAAAAAATAGCATACTTTTTTATATTCGTTTTAAAAAATAATTTAACAATCGTTTTCAAAGCATTTTTTAAAGTTTCTAATTAACAATAAAATTCAGTAAGACGCAAAATTTTAAATCAATCAATTTACCAATCAATAATAGAAAAATTATTATCAGTAATAATTAATTTATCCCAAAAATTATCAGAAACAAACACATGTCTAGCATTATCAACAAAAATTCCATCAGCTCTGTATTTTTCCAACAACTTAAAACCTTCTTCTTTGCCTAACATAGAACAAGAAACAGCAAGAGCATTAGCAATAATTCCATCTGGATGAAAAACTGTAACTGAAGTAAAATTACTTTGAATCGGATATCCCGTTCTCGGGTCTAAAATAACATCTTGTTGTTGAAAATCAACAGTGCAAACACATCCTTCTGCAATTTCCAAAAATCCAAAACCATCATTGTTGTTTTCGTTGTCTTTATAAAAAGGATGAGGAATAGTAATTTTAAAATTTCCTGAATTTTTACGATTTCCAAAAACCCCCACACTTTTCCCAACACAAATCAAACCTGCATAAGCTCCGTTTTTTTGATATTGCTTTAAAGCAGCACTGCAAGCAGCGCCTGTGCTAATACTGGTCAAATCTATACCCGAATCACTTTTAAAAAGCCTCACTCTGGAAACATCTTTGTTTATTTTAAGATCTTCGTATCCAACACTTAGTTTTTTTTTCAAAATTTCTTCATTTGAAGGACTTTTTTTATTTTCAAAATAAGACGACCAAAGCATAGAAATAGGAAGTACAGTTGGGTCAAATGCACCCTTTGTATCGTTTGCAACATCCAAAGCTTTTAAAAGAATACTTAAAACCCCTGGACTTACATCTACCCAAGACTTGTGAGAATCTTTGTTTACTTTTTGAATTTGAGAACCGTCATTGTTCCAAGAAATTTGAGAAAGAAGAGTATTTATTTGTTTTTCTGCAGCACGAGAAGCTTTTTGTGCACCTTCTCCATAAACTGTCTGATTGATTTTTAATCCCATGATTTCAGTGGTAGAATCATAAATTTTTTCTTCACGGTCAAGAAATGCTGAAAAAATTAAAACAATACCAATTATTGTTCCGATCAAAGTAAAAAGTAATAATATATACTCACCGTTAGTTTTTTTAATCTTTTCCTTCAAAATTTCCACCGCCTTCTGCAGTTAATTCATCTCAGTAAACAATACGTTACCATTAAGTCTTACAAATCATTTTTTAAAAAATTTATACATAAATCTATTTTATGCGTTTAAACAAAATAAAACAGTTATAAAAAAAGAATTGTAAAACTCTACTTTGCTTTAGTGTATTGTTTTTAAAAACTTAAATTAACAGCAAAAAAGCATAAATTATTGGTAAACTTGCAAGAAATCTTTAAAATTTCTTCAGTTTAAATTTTAACACTTAAATTATACTATTGCAATAACATAAAGCTATAAATTTTGTATTTTTTATCAATTATATTTGCGAAAAATTTGTAAAATTGTTATAGTGTAACAGGGGGTAACTAATGTGCTTTTTGAAAAGAACTTGGCTTCAAGTAGACTGTGATGCACTTGAAGAAAATTATTGTTCTATTAGAAATATTGTAAATAAAAAAAGCAAAATCATGTGTGTTTTAAAAGCAGATGCCTATGGCCACGGGGCAGGATTTGTTTCTAAGCTATATCAGCGTCTTGGTGCTGATTGGTTAGCTGTTTCAAATATTGAAGAAGCGATTCAAATAAGAAAAAATAAAGTTGTTCTGCCCATTTTAATTCTAGGATATACACATTACGACATGGTGAATCAGCTTTCGTTATATTCCATAACTCAAACTGTGATATCTTTAGATTACGCAAAAAAACTATCGCAACAAGCATTGAAATTCGGTTTTTCCGTTGATGTTCATATAAAACTTGACACAGGAATGAATAGAATTGGGCTCGTATATCAGGATTTTGTTGAAGATAGTAAAACTATAGAACAGGTGCAAGAAATTTGTAGTTTAAAAAACTTAAATATTAAAGGTATATACACTCATTTTTCATCTTCAGACGAAGAAGAAAATTGCAAAGATTATACTCTTTGGCAGTTTAATAATTTTAAAAATGCAATAAAAATTTTAAAAGAAAAAAATATAAGATTTGAATTAAAACATTGTAGCAATAGCGGTGCTATTTTGACTAGGCCGTTTATGAATATGGATATGGTTAGAGCAGGAATAGTTTTATACGGTATTTTGCCAAACAGCAATATTAAAACAAATGTAAAATTAAAACCTGCAATGCAGTGGAAAACTATTGTATCGCAAATAAAAAATGTCAGAAAAAATTCAGCAATAAGCTACAATAGAACATTTTACACTAGTAAAAATAGTAAAATTGCTATCGTTCCCACTGGTTATGCAGATGGATATCCAAGGATTTTTTCTGGAAAAGCAAAAATGATTATAAATGGTAGAAAAGTTCCGATTATTGGAAGAATCTGTATGGATCAACTAGTACTTGATATAAGTGAAGTTCAAAATGTAGAAAACAACAATATTGTTACGATTTTTGGCAAAGATGGAAAAAGCACTATAACACTTGATGAGCTTGCTTCTTTAAGTAATACTATAAATTACGAACTTCTTTGTATTATAAGTAAAAGAGTTACGAGAGTTTTTATGAAGAAAAATAAAATATTAGAAACATTTAACTATATTCGACAGTTTTAAAATTCAATATATTTTGCTAAATTAAAAATTTGGAGGAAATCGCAACTTGAAAACAGAACTTCAAAACTCTTCGTCATCTGATAACAAAAATTTAGAACACATCGTGGCTAACCGTGAAAATTTTTTAATATATGAAAACGAAAATCTTTTAAAAGCTATAAAAGTAATAGATGAAAATTCAAAAAGAATAGTTTTTTTAAAAGATTTAAATTCTAAAGTAGTGGCAAGTTTATCTGATGGTGATATAAGACGTTATTTATTGAAATCAAATGATTTATCTATTGCTGTGTCGAATATTGCAAATTATAATTTTATTTACATACATGAAAATGAAATTTCTACTGCTAAACAAATAATGTTTGAAAAACGAATAAATTGTTTACCAATTTTAAATTCAAAAAAAAATTTAACATCTATATTGTTTTCTGCAAACTTCGCTTATTTTAAAAATATAGTTGTAAAAACAAAGAAACTTAATGTCCCTGTTGTTATAATGGCGGGTGGTGAAGGCACAAGGCTAAAGCCCTATTCCAATATCCTCCCTAAACCTCTTATTCCAATCGGTAATGCAACAATAACCGAACAAATAATCCAAAATTTTAAAAATTTCGGGTGCAAAAATTTCTACATGATCGTAAATCATAAACGAAATCTCATAAAAGCATATTTTAACGAATTAAAAATTGATTACAATCTTAAATTCATAGAAGAAATTTTACCATTAAAAACTGGAGGAGGACTATGCTTACTTCAGAACAAAATAAACAAATCTTTTTTTATGACGAATTGTGATGTTTTATTGGACGAAAACTATGAACAAATTTATAAAACTCATGAAAAACAAAAAAACATCATAACTTTAATTTGTGTAAAAAAAGACTATACTCTTCCTTATGGTACAATAGAAACAAATGAGAAGAATGTTGTGAAGAATTTTGTAGAAAAACCTAAATTTACTTTTTTAACAAATACAGGATTTTATATTATAAGTCCTGATTTTTTAAACCTTATAAAACAAAATCAAGCCATAAACATGACAGATATAATCAAAGAATGCATTAAAGCCAAAAAAAAAATAGGAATAATAAAGGTTAAAAAAAATTCGTGGTACGATATGAGTCAATTAGAAGATTTAGAAAAAATAACAAAATTCTTTAAAAAATAATTAAATTCAAGAATCTTGCAAATACTAAACGTTAAATCTAAACAAAACAACATCTCCATCTTTTATTATATAATCTTTTCCTTCAGATTTAACTAAGCCTTTTTCTTTTGCAATCGAAAAAGAGCCACACGACAATAAAATTTCACAAGGAACTATTTCAGCTCTTATAAAACCCCGTTCTATATCGCTGTGAATTTTTCCCGCAGCTTGAGAAGCTTTAGTTCCATTTTTTATTGTCCAAGCTTTAACTTCTGAATTTCCTGCTGTTAAAAAAGAAATAAGACCAAGTAGCTCGTAACAACTTGTTATAAGTCGATCTAAGGAAGAGTTTGATAATCCTAAATCTGCAAGAAATACTTTTTTGTCTTCTAAAGACATATCAGATATTTGCATTTCAAGTTCAGAACATATCGGTATTACTGCGGCATTAGTGTTGTTAATAATATCTTTTAAATTTCTATAGTGTTTACAATTTTCTATACCATTTACAAAGTCTTCCTCACTAACATTTGCTACAAATATTGTTGGTTTGTTTGTTAACAAATTTAAATTATTTAATTTTAGATCGTCTTCATTTGTTTTAAACAACCTAGCAGGATTGCCACTGCCCAAAAAATCTTTTAACTCTTCATAAAATTCTAAATTTCTAATATTAGCCTTTGAAGTCTTGGAAAATTTTTTAGTTTCTTGTATTTTCCTCTCAATTAATTCTAAATCAGACAATATCAATTCTGTTTCTATAGTTTCAACATCTGCTTTTGGATGCACCTCACCGTTCACATGTATTATTTCTGGTTCATCAAAACATCGTACAACATGAATTATCGCATTAGATTCTCTTATATTTGACAAAAATCTGTTTCCTAGTCCTTCACCTTTCGAAGCACCTTTTACTAAACCCGCTATATCAAAAAATTTTACAAAAGCACAGGTAACCTTTTTAGGATTATAAATCTTTGCCAAAAGATTAAGGCGATTATCAGGCACAGCTACAACTCCAATATTAGGTTCCACTGTGCAAAAAGGAAAGTTTGCTGATTGAATTCCGGCATTAGTTAAGGCGTTGAAAAGCGTGCTTTTTCCCACATTAGGCAAACCAACTATTCCTAATTTCACCGTATTACTCCCTTTTACAATTAACTTTGAAAAATTAATATAAAATTATTTTAAAAATAAGAATAACTTAAATTTTAATTTATTAAATATAAAAATTTACCTCAACAATTTATATTTTAAAATAGATTGAATATAAAATCAACGACGCTATGCAAGCAAAACAATTAACCTGTTTTTAAAAACCAAAAAAATTTTAAAAAATTGTTCAGTAAAGATTTATAATTAGATAAATCTTAAAAATACTTAAGTCTAAAACTATAAAAAATGCATCAATTTAATAAATTAAAATTTTTGACATAACTTTAAAATCTCTGAAATTAAACACACAAATTCTACTAATTTCAAAATTAAAACGTTTATTAACTTAATTTATATTTTTACATTATTAAATATATAAAAATTTTTAAAACTACTTTATTAAAACATACATTTCTACAAAATAATATTTTATGTTGTTAAATAGCTTTTTCGTCATTATTCAATTTAATATAAACTAACCAACAAAGTACAATAAAATAAATATAAAATATAAGTCGGCAGAAATATAATTTATGTTAAAATAAAAAACACATAAGTATTTTAACTTTTTCTTAATTTTAAACTTGTCAAACAAATTTTTATTAAAAAATTTAAATTTCTACATTTGAATTTTAAAAAGTTAACAATAAGCAAATTTACTACTATTTTAAACTCAAAAATTTTGTACCATCATTTAACGCGATTTAAACTGTTTTAATTATTTGAACTCTACATTAAAAAACTTGCACAGAAAATTGCAGAACGATAAAATAACCTTTAGTTCTTACGCTTTAATTCACAAATTTGCGTAATTATTTTCGTTTTATCTAATTTTAAAAGTTAAATTTTTATTATTTTACAAAAAGGGGCGATTTATATTGTTTAGTAAATTATTCCAAAATGTTATTTTTCAAATGAAAGACAATATTGGCAAAACAGTTGGCGTAATAAACAGATCCTTAAAAATAATTGCATGCAGTGATTCTAATAAAATAGGTAAAAAAATTGAAAGTTTTGATGTTAAATATCTTTTTTCATCATCTTCGTTTTTTTTAACAAAAGACGGTTTTACTTACATGATTTTAGGAGACAAAGCTAACTCTAATTATGCTGTTTTTATAGAAGGAGACGACAAAGATTCTGAAATATATATTAAACTTTTAATTCTAACTTTTGAAAATGTAAAAAAATATCACGACGAAAAATACGATAAAGAAAATTTTGTTAAAAACTTATTATTCGAAAACATAGTTTTTTCAGACATAGACTCTAGATCTTTAGAACTTGGCTTTGGAACTGGTGATTTGCGCACTTGTTTTGTAATAAGAATCACTGAAAATCCCAGTGATTTTGCTTATCGAATAATTAGAAGCTTGTTTCCAGACAAAAGCAAAGATTTCGTCATTCCAATTGATGAATTTGATATAGTTTTAGTTAAAAAAATTTCGAGCAGTAGAATTACCAAAAAAGATTTAAAAAAATTAGCTAAATCTATCGAAGATGCTTTAACAAATGAACTTTGTATAAAATGTTTAGTTGGTATAGGCACAATAGTAAAGGGTATGAAAAATCTTCTTAAATCATTTAAAGAAGCCAAAGCTTCCCTAGAAATCGGCAAAATTTTCGATACAAAAAAAACAATTATGAGTTACGATCAACTTGGAGTTACTAAGCTTATTTATCAGCTTCCAGAAACTTCTTGCGATGTATTTTTAAAGGAGATATTTAAATCAAATTCAATAGATTTGTTAAATAAAGAAATTTTATTTACTATGCAGTGTTTTTTTGAAAATAATTTAAATATTTCAGAAACATCAAGAGAGCTTTTCATACATCGAAACACATTAGTTTATAGGCTGAATAAAATAAAAAAAATTACTGGTCTTGACGTTCGCAAATTTGAAAATGCTGTTATTTTTAAAATTGCTCTTATGGTAAAAAAATACTTGTCTTGTAAAACAACAAGTACTTAAGTAAGTTTTGTTTTCAAAAAATTAAGTTGAAAAAGAGGTTTTTATATGATAGAATTTAGAAAAGTTTCAAAAGAGTACAGAAATGGAACAAAAGCTGTAACTAACGTTGATTTTAAAGTGGAAAAAGGTGAATTTGTTTTTATAGTAGGTTCTTCTGGAGCAGGAAAAAGCACTTTGCTAAAGCTTATTACTCATGAAGAAAATCCTAGTTCGGGAGAATTGATAGTAAACAACATGGATATATCTACACTTAAAAAGCGACAAATTCCTTATTTTAGAAGAACTATGGGGATCGTTTTCCAGGATTTTAGACTTATTCCAAAAATGAATGTGTTTGATAACGTCGCTTTTGCAATGCGGGTGGTTTGCGCTTCTGAAAAAGCAATAGCGTCTCGTGTGCCATATGTGCTAGAGCTTGTCAATCTTAAAGATAAACTTAAATACTATCCAGCAGAGCTATCAGGAGGTGAGCAGCAAAGAGTAGGTCTTGCGCGTGCTTTAGTTAATAATCCTGATTTAATAATCGCAGATGAGCCTACAGGAAATGTTGACCCTTCGCTTTCTTTTGAAATTATAGATCTTCTAAACAAAATAAATTCTTATGGAACGACAATTCTTATGGTTACTCATGAGCATAATCTTGCGCTTAAATTTAGAAAACGGACTATAAAAATAGAAGATGGAGAAATTATTTCAGACTCAATTTGGGAGGAATTAAAAAATGAAGCTTGATTCTTTTCTTTATTTGACTAAGGAAGGCTTAAAAAATATTTTTTCTAACTGGGTCACATCTCTTACTTCTATAACAATACTAGTATGTTGCCTTTTTTTAACCGGTTCTACAATATTGTTTTCTACAAGTGTCAATAACACTCTTGATGTCGTTGAATCTAAAAACAATCTTACTATACATTTACTTCCTAATGTTTCTAGCGAAGATGCAAAAAAAATAGAAGAAAAAATACAAAAAATCCCCAATATTTCTCACTGTGAATTTTATTCTAAAGATCAAGCTATACAAAAATATAGTCAAGCTTTAGGAAATTTAATGGAAGGGCTTAAAGGCGAAGACAACCCTCTTCCTGATGTTTTTCATATACGTATGCTAGATTTATCAAAATATGATGAAACAGCTAAAATTCTATCGGAAATAGAAGGAGTAGAATCTTTAAGCGACAGAAGAGAAATAGCCAAGCGTCTTACGGATGTTAATCAAACAATTAAATTAGTTGAGATAGGTATTGTTATTTTATTTGCTGTTGTTTCTCTTTTTATAGTTTCAAACACTATTCGTGTTACCATGTACGGACGCAGAATGGAAATAAGCATTATGAAATCGGTGGGTGCTACAAATTTTTTTATAAGACTTCCTTTTATAATAGAAGGCATTTTGATTGGCTTTGTTTCTGCACTTATTTCGTCAGGATTTTTAAAACTGCTTTCTAATATTGTTTTAAAAATTCTTAGAAAAATAATTCCATTTACAAACATAATATTTGACGGCGTCAACGCGACTATGACTGTTGTTTTTTTATTAATAGGAGTTATTTTTGGATTTGTCGGTGGTGTTATTTCAATAAGAAAATATTTAAACAAAGAAGGCGACGTCATTGCTCTGCAATAGCAATAGTCGCATTAATTAATCGTTTTTTCAGCATATTATTTAATTTTTAATTTGTTATTTAAGAAGGTGTAGAAAGTTGTTTATTAGTAAAAAAGTTTTTTCTGTAGTTTTTGTTGTTTCAATGATTCTTCCTATATCTTCTAGAAATACGGTTTTCTCTTTTAATAATAAAAAAAAAGAACAAGAGCAATTTGAAAATGAAGCAAAAGATTATAAACAATCATTAAACAACGTAGAAAAGAAAATTTTTATTGAAGAAAATCATAGAAATAAGTTTAATTTTAGTATTCAAAATATTGAAAAAAGAATTAGCTCAATAAAAAAGGAAATTTTAATTTTTCAACAAGATATCGAAAGAACAAAAGGGGAACTAAGTGAATTAGATACAAATATAAACGACGATTTTAAAAAGCTTAAAGAACGCATTCGCGCTATAGATGGTTCTGATTTTTTCTGCTTTTTTAATTTTTTCTACACAGAAAATAATTTTGATTTCTATGATAAATTAAAAACAATCGCTTCTATAACTAAGCACGATACAAATTTAATAAACGGTTTAAAAGAAAAAAAATTTCTTTTGGAAGAAAAGAAAAAAACTTTAAAATTTGATGAAGATAAATTTGATTCATTGTTGAAAAACTTTAGCAAAGAACTAAAAGATTTACAATCACATAAGGAACAATCGGAATTTAACAAACAAAAATATTTAGAAGAGCAAAAGCAAATATTGCTTGATTTAAAAAACAATAAAGAGAAAATAAATTCAGTTAAGCAAGAAATAAAAAATGAATCTTTATGCAAACAACAAAATATAGAAGAAACACAGAAAAATGATGAAAAAACTGAAAAATCTTCGGATAATAATCACAACGTAATAAATGTTCAAGAACAAGAAAAAAACAAAAATACAGGACAAAAAAAAGAAATTCAAAATTCACTATTTAAAGGTTTCGTTTGGCCAGTTCCTTCATCAAATACTATTTCTTGCCATTTTGGTTATGGTATTCTCGGCATTGTTAGAAGATTTCACACTGGCATTGATATTTCAGCATCAAAAGGTTCGTCTGTTTTAGCTTCAACTTCTGGCACAGTCGTAGATGTTTATAAAAACTGTCCTCACAATTATTCGAAAGAATGTAGTTGCGGATGTAACGGTGGTTACGGAAATTATGTTAAAATAGTTGCTCCAGATAATCATGTTACTGTATACGCACATCTTTCTGAAGTTCATGTAAATCCTTCAGAAAACGTTAAGTCAGCACAAATCATCGGAACTATAGGAAGCACAGGATTTTCAACAGGACCCCACTTACATTTTGAAGTTCGCAAAGATAACCAATGCATTAACCCTGCGAACTTTTTTATTTTTGGTTAGTAATTAAAAAGCAAAAATAACAAAAAATTAAAACTTAATTGTTAAATTAATTATGTAATAATTTTAAAAAATTTTAATGCTTAATGTAAAACTTTAAAAAATAAATTGTTGCTTGTAAAAATTAATAATATTTTTTAAACTTCGTAGTTTATTGTAGTATATTATAAATAATTATATAAAATAAATTATTAACAACAATTAAAATATAATAGATGAAATAGTGTAATTTCAAAATATAACTTTCTATAAATAAATTTACAAATACAAAAAAGCCTCAAGTTTTAAAAACAAGAGGCTTTTGTGCTTGCGCGCGATTAAGGTGTTAATTTTTAAATTTTATTTAAAATTACTCTTCCTCCTGTGTATAAAAAAGTACGCTTTTGATACATTTATTCTTCTTTCATATTGTTGATTCATAGCAATTAAAGACTGAGAAATTTGTTTTCTTTCTAAATCTAAACTGCTTTGAAGATTCCTTATTTGAGTAGTGAGCTTTTTGTTTTCTTG
>JAITRE010000027.1 GCA_031288555.1 Oscillospiraceae bacterium | reverse complement strand
TTATCTTTAAATAAAGATAAAAAAATGAGAACACTAGCTTTACAACGAGAAAACGCTTTAAGAGAATATAGAAGCGAGATGAATGCTCATATTGCTAAGGGCATAAAGGAAGGAATCAAGAAAGGCATAAAGGAAGGAATGGAGAAAGGTATAAAAAAAGGCATAAATGAAATAGCAAAAAATCTTTTAAACATGGGATTTAATAATGAGCAAATCATGAAAGCAACAGGTTTATCGCTTGAAAATATAGAAAAGCTTAAATGAAAATATCTTTTAAAAAATAATCATTCGCCATGTTTAAAAACAATAAAGTAAAAGTGAATTTTCTATTCAAAAAACTTTACGAGAAAACTAAACAAAATGCATCTCAAACAAAATACAAAAATATTCAAATGCTTTTTTAAAAATGAAGGAATTGCAATTTAAAGTTTATTTTTTAAAACAACATTTCATAGAAAATCACCAAGATTATGCTGTATGTAGCATTCTGGCATATTTTAAAGGCGAGCGCGTACCACACCAGGCAGATAAACACATCATTCGACGAAATATATAAACCGCCATTAAGAATTATTTAAAGTTCTTCTCTAACTAATCTATTATTTTAAAACAACTTAATACGTTTCTTCGTAACAATAAAAATTTATTAGTTCACGAATAATAATCGACAATATATGTTTGTCAGAAGCATCATTATAACAAAAATACGCATTCTTCTACATAGCGAAGGCGCAAAGAGAAGAACGTTATTTGAAAACCCCTATCTACGCAGGATACTTAAGTACGAAGCATTCGAAAACGTCTTAAAATTTATTTCATAACTCTACTTTATTTGAAATAGCAAGTCAATTAATTTTAAAAATATGCCTAAAGATTACTTGAATTACTCATCTAATGTTTTATTCAAAGAGATAATGCTATTTATTTAGTATCAGATTATCTTTTCTAGTGTTTTTAATGATAACACATTTAAATAGTCTCATACGATTCAAATGATAACAACACAGACACAATCTTTGCAATAAATGATATTTGAATAAAATTGAGTTTTACAAACGGCGGTTCAAGACGTCCGCTAAAGTAATTTCATATGAAGCTAACGAAAATCAAAACATCGACGGCGTTTGCTTGACTTTGGGGGAATAATGATCTTCTTCAGCTTGTGCAAGTTTGCACAATATATCAGTCATGGAAACAGTGTTCGTTAATTTACAGCAACAGTCGGTTATTACACAATACGTTAATATTTACCAATAGCTGTCACAATAGCTTTGTTGCTATTTGATGTACGCAAGAACCGCCGCTTGCTAAGCCCAATTTCAAACATAATAAATAAAACAAGTAAACTAAACAATAATTGCTATCATTGAAACCAAACTTTCATATATTTTTTTTTACCTTTCTTTAATAAAACAAAGTCACGATCTATCGGTTTAGCAATAACATCGTCTGGACTGCAACACCTTTGCTCATCAACCGCAACACCATTTTGCTTGATGAGTCGACGCGCTTCACCCTTCGATGAAACCAACCCAGCATTATAAAATAAATCAACAACATTGATTTTATTATAATTAACCACATATTCACTTTCAGGTGCGTTTTCTCCTGAGGCTTCTCCGTTAAAAAGCGATCTTATGACATGCAAAACTTTTTTGGCTTCTTTTTCTCCGTGCACAAGTCTCGTTATCTCATAAGCCATAACCCTCTTAGCCTCAATAATATCATTTGAACAGAGACTCTGAATTTCTTTCAATGAAACGCACGTAAATAATTTCAACAGCATCTCTACGTCCGTATCATCTATATTGTAAAAATACTGATAAAAGTCGTAAGATGTTGTTTTGTCGTGGGCAATCCAAAGTATGCCCGATTCCGTTTTACCCATTTTTTTGCCCTCTTTAGTAAGCAACAAAGGGCAAGTTAACCCGTAGATGTCATTTTTTTCGCTCTTACTTGACGACTCATCCTTTGAAAAACGCATCTTTTTGTTCAAAGACGTACCAGCAACAATGTTGCCCCACTGGTCGCTACCACCAATTTGCAGAACACATCCATATTCTTTATTAAGATGGACAAAATCAAAAGCTTGCATAAGCATATAACTCATTTCAAGAAAAGTAAGTCCCCCCTGCTCTAATCGATTTGCATAGGCATCGGCCGAAAGCATCGTACTGATATTAAAATGAACACCAACGATGCGCATAAAATCAATATAACTATAAGTGTTTATCCAATCTGTATTGTCTAAAATAATTGCCGGATTGTCACCATCTACTTTAATAAAACGCTTCGCCAAAGTTTTAACCTCTTTAAAGTTATATTCAACCTGCTCTTTGGTAAGTGTCTTACGTATATCGTTTTTTCCGCTCGGATCACCAATTAAGGCTGTTGCACCCCCAATGACCAGTATGCCTCTATGGCCCGCATCCTGTAGGTGCCTAAACAACATAAGCGCGACAAAATGTCCAATATGTAGACTATCTGCCGTTGGGTCTATTCCCAGATAAAAAGTAATTTTATCGTCAGAATCCAACATCTCGGTCACTTTTTCTAGATTTGTACATTGATAAACGTATCCTCTTGATTTAAGAAGCGCAAAAAGTTCTTTGTTCATATATTGATTGATCACCTCCAATTTTCTTTTTGATTATTCTATTTTTGAAATAATGGCGAAAAAAAATGAAATCGAACTGCCAAAAACATAGCTAGAATATTTACAATCCGTCTTTTTTTATCCCTCTTAGAAACTCTCCTCTTGATATTTGTCTCTTTGCAAAGACCGTGATGATTTTCGAAGCCACAAACAACCTCACCACGTTATTATTTCGCAAAAGTTTGAACTATCCGATAAACATAGACTCCATCCAGTAGTATTTTTACATGTCGTCCACGACAAGAAAACAACAAAAGAAGCTAGTGGTAAAACATCAAAGTTATAAAGACTTACCTTGACAAATTCAGTGTACTTTGATAATCATTTATCGATGTCCGCTCGTGACTAGCGCCCAATCCAAGGTTACCTTTTTTCTGACTGCTACGAAGATGACTTATTTTCCGACATATACAGGAAAAAAGAACCTCTTCTGTTATCACTATCCACCTTAAAAAATCATCGCCATGCCTTGAAAATCACATAAATCAATAATATATCGGCCCAGTACGTAATTTTTTATCAAGCAGCAACGACATTTCCACCCTCTGTCCTAAACATTTCTGTGTGGGTACAAAGATCATCATCCAACCTTTTGCAGCGATGTAATGTCCCTAACAACAAAAGTCAATCCATCGCCATACCTCGGATAAAACAGTGCCTTCTTAAAATGCCATCGACTCAAAGGCAAAAAATCACTTCACGTTCAAATCGTTATGAAACCTCACAGTTAACCACCTATTCTATAACGTTGTTGCGAAATGCCGTAGTCTACTTACATTCACAAGCCAGAAGGTCACGTTGTATTCAAGCTCTACACGCGGGCCCAAAAAAATTATTGATACTTCTCGGGCATCTTTAGCTGCTATCTTTAATCCCCTTGCTCTGAGGACGTGACTTTCGGATGGGCAAATCGAGGAACAAGATGTAGTTGAAATATGAGTTTAAAGACTTAAGAAAAAAAAGCTGTTATAGCTAATCACTAAATTACATACCTTTTTCCATCAAAAACTCAATCCCTTATTTTTAGTATAACACATCCTACGAAAATAGCAAAGGAAACTCTACAGTTTTGAAAAATATTTTTGCACTTTTGAAAAAATCATCAAACCGCTACAAACCACTTGTACCAATTGATGACAGTTTTTCTGGTGGAGATGGGGGGAGTTGAACCCCCGTCCGAAAATTATTCACCAAAGCTTTCTACGAGCATAGTTATTATTTAAAATTTTTGAAAAAAGGCATAATAACAAACCTAATTTTCAATCAGCCTTTAAAATCATGACAAGGTTGTAAGGCAACTTCCTCGTTCACGTGCACCGCTAAATGACGCATCTAATAAGCCGCGGTAGTCTTAAAAGAAACGGTAATAACACTTTTACTTATTATGCAACAGCTGAATATAAATATTTCGTTTGTTGTGGAAAAGGTATTACTTCTAAATCATTTGTGTCGTTTAATTTATAAACTGCGACTTTTAGAAGTGGCGCCGCTCCACTGCTCGCTTACTAAGGCTTGTAATCCCCGTCGAAACCTTTACATCCCCATTCATAAAAAATATTGAACTTAATGTATTTTTAAAAACAAACACAAAACTTTCAATAATATAAGTTTACACCCAATTTATTAAAAAACAAAATAAATAAAATTAATCGACTCTACGCCCCATTTCTTTTAAAGCTTTTTGCATATCCCGCTTAGCTGTTTTTTTAGCAATATCTTGTCTTTTATCGTAAATTTTTTTACCTTTACACAAACCAACACTAATTTTAAAAATTGAACCCTTAAGATAAATACTAAGCGGAATTAAAGAATAGCCTTTTTGTTTTAAATTCCCATACAACTTATCAATTTCCCGTTTATGTGCAAGTAAACGACGAACCCGCGTAGGACTATGATTATAATTATTACTCTGTTTATTATAATGACTTATATGCATTTGATTCAAAAATAATTGCCCCTTATCAATAGAACACCAAGAATCTTTTAAATTAACTTTAGAAAGTCTAAGCGATTTAACTTCCGTTCCTAAAAGCTCTATACCTACTTCAAAACTATTGATTATAGTATGATCATAAAAAGCTTTTTTGTTTTTCGAAATAGTCTTTATCGTTTTTTTCACACTAATCTACCCTATCTGTATTTTTAAGAACAAACAAAACTCTCTCACTCAATTAATCAAAAATGGAGCTGGTGATCGGATTTGAACCGATGACCTGCTGATTACAAATCAGCTGCTCTACCAACTGAGCTACACCAGCTTATACTTGTATAACTCTATTATAACTAAAGCAAATTCACAAAAATAGTCTAACACTTTGCAATAAACGCTGTCAATAACTTCAAGTTTAATTAAACACTAATTTTAGTATTTTGTGTTCCTTTCTTTCATACAAGTACAATAAAACGTATTTTAAAATAATATAATTGCTTTTGTTTAAAACAGTAAAATTTTTCATTTGTAGTCTATTGTACTATATTTAGCTAGTTTACCTCAAAAAACATTTATTTTAATGGTGAACAATAAAATATTGTACATTTAAAGTTTTTTCAAACAGAATAAATTTAGATTAAATGATTTTTTAAATTATTTTAATTTTTGATTTAAAAGTCTATTAAAGCTTAATTTTTTATTAAGAAAAAGCATCCTATCTTGGATGCTAGGTTTTATATATTTTTATTTGAGCTTTTCTATATCTCCAAGCGATAAACCTGTTGCTTTCATAATCTGATCATTATTAAACCCCATGTTTAAAAGATTTTTTGCTATTTCGATTTTTTCTTTTTGCTCGCCTTCTTTTTTCCCTTTCTTGATTCCTTCCTTTATGCCCTTAGCAATATGAGCATTCATCTCGCTTCTATATTCTCTTAAAGCGTTTTCTCGTTGTAAAGCTAGCGTTCTCATTTTTTTATCTTTGTTTAAAGATAAAACAACATTTACAGCTTCTTTAATAGCTTGATTTTTAGTATCATATACCATTTTTAAATCCTCCTCACTTTTTGCTTTTAAAAACTTAATCCACATTATTAAGTTATCGTTTTCTATATCTTTTGG
>JAITRE010000006.1 GCA_031288555.1 Oscillospiraceae bacterium | reverse complement strand
CTTTAATATTTTATCTTCTAGATCTTTGTTTTTATTAGAGTCTTTATAAAACTCTTTTACACCTTTTATTTTCTTTTTCATAATTATATAGTTTCCTTTCTTTTTACTATTTAGATTATGATTATAGATTTAATTTAATTTTTATAAGTTTTATATAGTTTTAGAGCAAAAAATTATTTAGTTTAAGTTTAAGATTTATTTAGCTAGAATAAAAGTTACTTAGTTAAGTTTAAAGATTTATTTAATAGATTTAAAACTTATTTAATTAAACTTAAAACTTACACATACTCGCATACAACAGATTTTTAAAAGATTAAAGTGCTTTATTTAAGTTAAATATCCTGCTTTATAAGCCTCCTTTTTATTCAGTTTTCTGATATTTTCTTTAATTTTAAATTAATTTTAAACACTCTCCCTTTAGTTTCTAAAAGTTTCAACCACCGAAATTGGAGGTTATCAAAAGTGTTTACAATAAGTTATTAAATATTCGTTTAAAATAACTTTTTATTTAAAATACGGCTTTAAATATTAAATAAACACTATAATATTTTTAAATACTTAATTTGTAAATAATTTAATAAATATTCCATTAAAAGTAAAATTAAATTTCTAATTAATTGTTTTAAAAATACTATAATTATCAAAACTCATTAAAATATAGTTTTTGATTTACTAAAATAAATTTAAAATTTTAAAAACTTATAAGATCTCAAAAAATGTTCTTTTGCCTTGCTAAAAATATTTATGTCATTTTTGTGTTTTAAAAAATTAATAGCCTCGTCTATATTCACCCACCTAAAATTTTTGATTTCTTCTTTTTGTATTTCCACTTCACTGCTTTTGCTTATTGACACAAAAATCACAACTGTTTTTTTTATTTTTTTAAACAGCCAATAAGAAATTACTTCCCTAAAACCTTCTAAAATTTGCACTTTCAAACCAGTTTCTTCAAAAACTTCCCGCAAAGCTGTTTCTTTTTCAGTTTCTCCTAACTCTATATGTCCTTTTGGAAAACTCCAATGATTATTTTTTATATTTTTTATTAAAAGAATTTTTATATCATTAAAATCTTTATAAAACACAACTGTACCACAAGATTTTTCATTTGTACAAATTAATTTTGTTATTTTTTTATCTATACTTTTGTTTAATAAATTTTTTATTTCAGGAGCATAATAAATGTGACGCTTAGGCGACATTATAAGAAAGGGTTTTGTTTCATCTTCAAAAGATACGGTTGCAACAACTTTGGCTATAAAATTTTTTTTAAACCTTTTCGGATTCACTATTGTAATAATTTTTTGAGAATATAAAGATACCTCGCTATTTAAACTTTCATCATTTATGTGGCCATAATATAGATAGGCAGGGTTTTCTTCTAAAACTTGCTCGTCCACTGCTATTTCAAACAACCTGCCTAACATTAACTCACCAACTTTCTTCTATGTATTTTTCACAATAAAGTCTAATAAATTCATAAATCGTTAAATTTTAAAAAACGAATTCTTACATTTTAAAAATTCTGCACTTATTAATTGTTTCAAAATTAATTTTTCTCTGTTTTAAAACGCTTATTAATTTTTATAAGTATCGCAAATATCCACGTTTTGAAAATAAAAAAGATTAATTTATTCATTGTAAAATCAAGTAAAATTTAAAATTTGTTTAACTTTTTTATCTTCGTTGTTTGTGTTAAAATTAAAATGTTAATTTGCCAAATGCTACTTTGAAGATAGGTGAAGAATTTGAGTACTTTAAAAAATCTGCTTGAACCGTATGTAAAAAAAGATATTTTGAATGATGATTGCTACACATCTACAGATGTTAAAAAAATAGTTGTTAATCATAGAGAAAAAATAATACAAATTAATGTAGAGTTTGTTAATAAGTTTAAAAAAACTACCAATTTAAAAATAGAAAATTCTAACTTTAAAAATAAACCAGAGGGCTATACGATTAAAATTTTGCCTTGCGAAGCTGAAAATGAACTAAAAAATCCTCCGCTTTATTCAAATTTTGAAAAAACTCAAATAAAAAGCGAAGAATCTATTGTTAAAAGTGAGTTGAAAAACTTTGACACTGTAGAAGTTAGATCTGCAAAAAACTTTTTACCTACAGCTAAACCTTTGTTGAATGAATTAATATATGGAAGAAATATCTCGAAAAACACTTGTGTCTCCATACGCGATATAGAAACTACGGTTGGTAAAGCTTTTATTTGGGGAGATGTATTTTTTTTTGATCTTCGATTTTCAAAAGATAGAACAAAAAAAATTTATGTTATTAATATCACTGATTTTAGTAGTTCGATTACAGTTAAAGTTGTTTGTGACCACAAAAAATCTGGTAATTTAGATTTATTGCAAAAAGGTAATACAATCTTCGTTTATGGAATGATTGAATACGACACTTTTGACAAAGCTATGGTTATGCGAGCATATAGCATATGTAAAGGCATAAAAAGAAAAACTGTAGATTTAGAGCCACAAAAAAGAGTAGAACTTCACCTTCACACCAGTATGTCAGCTATGGACGGTGTGAATTCTCCACGAGAATTAATAGAACGTGCTTACGAATGGGGGCATGAAGCTGTGGCTATAACTGATCATGGTGTGCTGCAAGCTTACCCCGACGCTATGAACATTATTGAAAAATTAACTAAAAACGGTCGCAGAATGAAGTTAATTTATGGCATTGAAAGTTATTTTGTAAATAATGACAACGACAATTCAAATTTTAAGCTTTTAAAATCTTTTCATCAAATAATTTTAGTTAAAAATAATATAGGCTTAAAAAACCTTTATCGTCTTGTATCTCTTTCTCATTTAAATTTTTTCTACAAAAAACCAAGAATTCTTAAAACCGAACTTCAAAAATTACGAGAAGGTTTGATAATAGGAAGTGCTTGTGAGGCGGGTGAGCTCTTTAGGGCTGTGGTTTCTAATGAATCAAAAGAAAAACTTCACGAAATTGCATCATTCTATGATTTTTTGGAAATACAACCATTATGTAATAATGAATTTATGATTAAAAATGGCATTGCCAAAAATGAAGAAGACTTACGTAATTTTAACCGGAAAATTATTGAAATCGGCCATGAACTTTCGATTCCTGTTGTTGCTACAGGAGATGTGCATTTTTTAGATCCTCACGATGCTGAATACAGAAAAGTACTAATGGCTGGTCAAGGATATGCAGACGCAGAAGAACAAGCACCTTTATTTTTCAAAACTACAAAAGAAATGTTAGAAGAATTTTCTTATCTTGGAAACAAAAAAGCTTACGAAGTTGTTGTAGAAAATACAAAATTTATAAGTGATATGATTGAAGAAATAAGACCTATACCGCTTGGAACTTTTCCACCGTTTTTAGAAGGTGCGGATGAGGAGTTAGAAAAAAGCACCTGGAAAAACGCAAAAGAAATTTATGGAGAAAATATTCCCGAAATTGTTTATAAAAGATTAGAACACGAGCTTTCGTCTATTATAAAACATGGTTTTGCTGTTTTATATGTAACGGCAAAGAAACTTGTAAAACAATCGCTTGATAAAGGATATCTTGTGGGTTCTAGGGGATCCGTTGGTTCTTCTTTAGTTGCAACAATATGTGGCATTTCAGAAGTGAATCCTCTAGAGCCTCATTATTTATGCCCAAAATGTAGAAATTCAGAGTTTATAACAGACGGTTCTTTTGGGTCAGGATTTGATCTTCCAGAAAAAAAGTGTCCAAAATGTTCAACTAGTTATAATCGAGATGGACACAACATACCTTTTGAAACATTTTTAGGTTTTGATGGAGACAAAACTCCAGATATCGATCTTAATTTTTCCGGAGAATGTCAGTTTGACGTGCACAGGTACACGGAACAATTGTTTGGAAAAGATAATGTTTTTAAAGCTGGAACTATCGCAACAATAGCAGAAAAAACAGGGCTTGGCTTTGTTAAAAAATATATGGAAGATAAAGGAGTAAGGTTTTCAAAAGCGGAGGAAATGAGGCTATCGTCTGGTTGCACTGGTGTAAAAAGAACAACAGGTCAACATCCGGGAGGAATGGTTATTGTTCCTCGAAATATGGAAATTTATGATTTTTGTCCTGTACAAAAACCTGCAAATGATCAAAAATCTGATAATATAACTACGCATTTCGATTTTCATTCTGTACACAATACAATTTGTAAACTCGATGAACTTGGCCACGATATTCCTTCAATATACAGATATTTAGAAGATTATACTAAAATTAAAGTTTCTGATGTTCCTATGAGTGACAATAAAGTTATGTCTTTATTTACTAGTGTTGAAGCTCTTAATATTCCACCAGATGAAGAAGAAATAGATTCCCAAATAGGAACTTTGTCTATGCCAGAAGTCGGAACTCATTTTGTTCGTCAAATGATGATAGAATCAAAACCAAAAACATTTTCTGACTTAATACAAATTTCAGGGCTATCTCACGGAACTAATGTTTGGATTTCAAATGCTAGAGATCTTATAAAAAATTCAGTATGTAGAATCTCAGAAGTTATAGGTACAAGAGATAGTATTATGACTTTTTTGTGTCAAAAAGGTCTTGATTCTAAAATGGCTTTTGAAATAATGGAAATAGTTAGAAAGGGCAAAGCAAAAAAGCTTTTAAATAAAAATTATATAAATGCGATGCTTGAAAAAGGTGTACCCAAATGGTACGTAGACTCTTGCATGAAAATAAAATATATGTTCCCAAAGGCTCATGCAGCAGCTTATATGATTGCAGCACTAAGGCTGGGATTTTATAAAGTTTACAAACCTCTTGAATATTATGCAGCTTACTTTACTGTTAGAGGTCAAGAAGATCTGGACGGCATATCTGTTTGCAAAGGCAGAAAATTTATTAAAAGAAAAATGGAAGATATAAAATTAAAAGGTAGAGATGCAAGTGTAAAAGAAAAGTCTAGTTATGCAACGCTTCAAATAGTGGACGAAATGCTTGCAAGACACGTTGAAGTTTTACCTGTTGATTTGTACAAATCTCATTCTTACAAATATATTGTAGAAAATTCTAAAATAAGGCTTCCTTTTTCAACTCTTCCTGGCATTGGAACGGTTGCTGCTAAAAATCTTGAAATTTCTGGTAAAAAAAATCATTATATTTCAATAGAAGACTTGCAAAACATGACAAACATTTCTAAAGATGTTGTTCAAAGTCTAGATGAAGCGGGAGCTCTTGCGGGTTTGCCTTATAGCAGCCAGATGACTTTGTTTTAACAAAGAAAAGGTTGTGAGGTGATTAAATTTGACTTTAAAAAATGGATTAATAATGATTAGTTATGCTGTTGCTTTGTTTTTTGCTCTTAACAAAATTAACTTTTTATTTGATATCATAAAAAAAATAAACGAATTAATAACTCCGTTTACGTACGGTTTTGTTATAGCTTACATTTTAAATAAACCGTACAACTTTTTTTTAAACAAAGTTTTTAAAGAAAAATTGTTTTCAAAAAAGAAAATATTTTTAAAGCCATCCTTAAACGTAAGAAAATGTTTTAGCATATTAATATCATACAGCATTTTCATTAGTATTTTAGTATTTATAGTTGCAATTGTTATACCTCAAATGGTTGAAAGTTGCACAAAATTCGCTCAACATCTTTCGTATACTTTGTCAGATGGAGAAAGTGTTGTTTACCATGGATTAAAATTTCTTGGCTTTGATCCTTCCATGGAAACATACGTTATTGAAATATTAAGTAAATTTGTTGGAGGGCTCGAAAAATTTAGCGCCACTATGCTTTTGTCGATATACGACATTCTAACAAAATTTATGTTAGAGTTTTATTATTGGACTTTGGGTTTAGTAATTTCCGTATATTTATTGTTTGGAAAAGAAAAATTACTTTTACAACTTCGTAAAATTAAAGATGCTTTTTTACCAAAAAAAATCTCAGATCATATCACAGAAATTTTAAGAATTTCTCATAAAAAAATTGGAAAATTTCTAGTTGGAAAAATATTAAATTCACTTTTAATAGGTATTTTGTGTTTTATTGGCGTTACTATTTTAAAATTTCCTTATTCTGTTCTCATAAGCGTTGTTGTTGGTGTAACAAATATAATCCCCTTCTTTGGGCCTGTTTTTGGAGCTATTCCTAGCATTTTAATAGTTCTTACTGTTAATCCGATGCAAGCTTTTTATCTTGGAATTTTTTTACTAGCTCTTCAACAATTAGACGGAAATTTCATAGGCCCGAGAATACTTGGAAGTGCAACAGGAATATCAGGAATTTGGATTATGTTTAGTGTAATTGTTGGTGGGGGTTTCTTTGGAATTTCCGGAATGATATTGGGTGTTCCTATATTCTCTGTGATTTACATGTTAACTGGAAAATATGTTAACAAAAAGCTTTATGGAAGTAACAAAATTTAAATTGTAAACTCTACTACTCTTTTTGTTTTTTTATAACCTTAAGTCTTGAAAAATCTTCTCTTTCTTTTTCGTCTAACACGTTGTTTATAAACTTTACTATTTTTTCAAATCGAGGAATAATAATATTTTTAAGTGCATTTGCTCTCTTTTGTGTTTTTTTAATAGATTTTGCAAGTCTATATACACTGTTTTCAACTTCAGAAAGCTCGGCTGTTTTTTGTTTTACTTCTAGGAAAAGTTTATAAGCTTTATCAAGAACTGAATTTGAAGAAACTATACCAAATGGTATAGAATTCATCTTAGACTCTTCTATAAAAACAATAGGAATTTCAACACCCATAACGCTTCTATATGAAAGTCTTAAACTTTCATCAACAGGAACAGTTGAGGCCAACTCTTCACAAATACCAAGCGTCATATTAGCCTCTTGCAGAGCAAGATATGCCTTGCTGTAAGAAACATCTATAGTTTGTTGAATCTCATTTGCATGATCAATAAGAGTCATTAACTCTCTAATAAGAATATTCCTTTTTTTATCAAGCAAATCAAATCCAACTTTCGCAAGTTCAAGTGACTTTTTGCTCCCTATTAAATTACCTTTCGTCGGAACAACTTGTGTGTTCACAAAAATCCCCTCCTTCATATTTAAATCTAAAAAACATATATAGCCTGCATTATTTTTAAAATTAATCTTCTTTAGAAATGTCGTTTAAAGCAGCGTTTAAAACAGCTTTTCCTTGCTTTATTTTGTTTTCATCTCGATAATAAAGATCAAGCAATTTATCATCAATTCTATCAAGTTCTGACTTTGGAAGAGTGGAAAGAATTAACCAAGCAAAATCAAGACTTTGTTCAATAGAACGATTTTCATCAAACGCTTGATTTAAAAATTTTGACTCTAATAAACGACCAAATTTTAAATATTTCCTGTCAATAGACGAAAGCTCGTCTTCTCCTATAACTGAAGCTAGAGAAATAACATCCATAACTTTTGCATAAGAAGCAAAAAGTTGATTTGCAAGAGATGGATGATCGTGCCTAGTAAAATTATCCCCTATTCCATCTTTCATTAAACGCGAAAGCGAAGAAAGTATAGAAACAGGCGGATATATCCCTTTACCTGCAAGCGATTTATCTAAAACTATTTGACCCTCTGTTATATATCCAGTTAAATCTGGAATCGGGTGAGTTATATCATCATTAGGCATAGTAAGAATTGGAATTTGCGTAACGGAACCAGATGATTGTTTTACCATTCCTGCCCTTTCATATAAAGAAGCAAGATCAGAATAAAGATACCCTGGAAAACCCTTCCTTCCTGGTATTTCACCTTTGGAAGAACTGAGTTCTCTTAAAGCTTCAGCGTAAGATGTCATATCAGTCAGCACAACAAGAACGTGTTTATTAAGTTCAAATGCCAAATATTCAGCAGTTGTTAAAGCGCAACGAGGAGTTAAAACTCTTTCAACGATCGGATCGTTAGATAAATTTAAAAATGTCACTGTTTTTGAAATAACTCCAGATTTTCTAAAACTTCTTCTAAAATAATCAGCAACATCGTTTTTAACTCCCATGGCGGCAAACACAATCGCAAAATTATCTTTGTTTTCTGCAGAAATTCTTGCTTGTTTAACAATCTGCGCCGCAAGATCGTTGTGTCTCATTCCAGAACCTGAAAATATAGGAAGTTTCTGCCCTCTTATAAGTGTTGCAAGAACATCAATGGAAGAAATGCCAGTGTTTATATAGTCTCTTGGGTAAATTCTAGAAACAGGATTCATAGGCTTACCATTAATATCTCTTTTAGTAAGCGCAAAAACTTCACCAAGAGAATCTATTGGTTTACCTGCACCATTAAAAGTTCGACCTAAAATTTCAGGTGAAAGAGAAATTTGCATAGGGTGCCCCGTTAAACGTGTACTAAAATTTGAAAGAGAAAGAGAATGTGTTCCTTCAAACACTTGTATTACAACTTGCTCTCCATCTATTTGAATTATTCTTCCATATCGCTTTAACGCATTTTTTAAACGAATTTCAACCATTTCTTCGAAAGATGCGCCTTTAATATTGTTAAGAACCACAAGAGAACCACTTATTTCTTGGGCGCCAACGTAGTCAATAATCATTTTTGTGCTCCCCTTTTTCTGCTTTCCAAAAACAAACATTTTAAATTTACTTCATTTAAAAAATAAAATTTACTGCGATCAATTCTAAAAAAATACTTAAAATAATTCACTAAACTTTTTTAAATATTGTTTCAAATTTTTCATCTATTTCTTTTATATAATCGTTGAACATTTCTAATTTATTGTTTGGTATGTCGTATTTCATTTTTGTAAGCTTTTCAAATAATCCAAGTTTTATTAAACTAGAAATTGGAATAGAAGAAGAAATCAAATGTTTTGCTTTTTGATTTAAATATAAAATAACTCTCATCATTTGCTTTTGTTTTTCAAGATTAACAAATGTATCTTCTTTGTGAAAAGCATTTTGTTGCAAAAATCCTACCCTTATAACTTTCGCAATTTCTATAACTAGTTTTTGATTGTCTGGAAGAACATCAGCCCCAACGAGTTTCACAATTTCCATTAATTTATCTTCTTCGTGTAAAATTTCATTTATTTTTTTTCTATAGTCTATAAATTCGTATCCTAAATTTTTAGTAAACCAAGAATCAAGATCATTAAAATATTCGCTATAGCTCGTCATCCAATTAACAGCTGGATAATGCCGCGCATACGCAAGCGATTTGTCAAGCGCCCAAAAACACCTGACAAATCTCTTTGTGTTCTGTGTAACTGGCTCTGAAAAATCAGCACCTTGAGGAGAAACTGCTCCTATAACAGTTATAGAACCTTCTAAACCACATAGCGTTTTAGATCTTGAAGCACGTTCATAAAATTCAGAAATTCTAGAGGGTAAATAAGCAGGAAACCCTTCTTCCGCCGGCATTTCTTCTAATCTTCCAGAAATTTCCCTTAAAGCTTCAGCCCATCTTGAAGTTGAATCTGCCATCATAGCAACATCGTAACCCATATCTCTGTAATATTCAGCAAGAGTAATGCCAGTGTAAATAGAAGCTTCTCTTGCAGCGACGGGCATGTTGGACGTGTTAGCTATAAGAATAGTTCTATCAGTCATCGGTCTTCCAGATTTAGGATCTATAAGCTCTGAAAATTCACTTAAAACTTGACTCATTTCATTTCCGCGCTCTCCACAACCAACATAAACAATAATGTCTGCGTCGCACCATTTCGCAAGCTGATGTTGCGTCATAGTTTTTCCAGCTCCAAAACCGCCGGGAACCGCAGCAGCACCACCTTTAGCAATTGGGAAAAGAGTGTCAAGTGTTCTTTGCCCAGTAATTAAAGGAATATTTGCACCAAGTCGTTTTGCAACAGGTCTAGGAATTCTAATAGGCCACTTATGGCAAAGCGTAAGGTTGAAAATATTTGAATTTTCATTTTTAATAACAGCAATTGTGTCATTTACTTTATATTTTCCACTTTTAGAAACTTTAACAACTTTACCAGAAATATTTGGCGGAACAAGACATTTGTGAATTATAACCTCAGTTTCTTTACAAGTGGCATATATTTGCCCCGGCAAAAGCTCTTCACCTTTAGAAATAATAACATTAACATCAAACACCCTTTCTAAAGAAAGAACAGAAACATCTGCAGCTTTGTCTATAAAAGAATCGTTTGATTGTTTTTCTATATCAAACAAAGGTCTTTGAATCCCGTCAAAAATATTGCTCATAATCCCAGGACCAAGAGTAACACTCATAGTACTGTTTGTTCCAACTACAGGTTCGCCGGGACGCAAACCAGTTGTTTCTTCATAAACTTGTATAGTAGTAAATTTTTCGTTAATATTGATAACCTCACCTGCAAGTTTAAAATTTCCAACAAAAACTAACTCCATCATTGAAAAATCTTTACTATTTTTAACAGTTACAACAGGCCCATTAATACCAAAAATAACATTTTCCTTTGCCACACAAGTACATCTCCAATCAAAAATCTATACAAAACAAATTTTTTAATTAATCACCATACAAAAAATTATCCCCAAACCATTTTTTCTCCTTTTCAAGTTTTGAATCTAAAGTTTCATCAATCAACATTTTTGTTTCATCGTTGTAAGCTTTAACTCCACCTATTTTTATTTCTTTATCAATATTAATCGAGTGTTTTTTTTTAAAAATTAATTTTATATCTGGAATAAATTTTTTATCACGCTCACAAATTAACAAAATAGTTTCTGAAAATTTTGGAACTAAATTTAATATATTGCGAATTAAACTTAGTAATAGTTCTTTGTAATTTTTCGTATTTGTAAAATTTAATAATTTTTCCTTTGCACTGTCAAAAGCTTTTCTTCGAATTTCTTCTTTCTTTTCAAATACCTTTTTTCTTGATAAAATCTCTTCTTTAGAAATTTTACTTGCTATATCACTTCTGATAGTAGCCATTTCTCTTTGAATCAAAAGATAAGCTTCTTTTAATGCTTCTTTTTCAGCTTTCTCTAATTCTTCTTCTTTAAAATTTCTACCTTCGTCACGAATTTTATTACGCTGCTCTTCAGCGTATTTATTAATGGCGTTTAAAAAGTTATTAGTTTTTTCAATTTCATTTAACAAAATAAACACTCCTTTAAAAGTGTTAAATTTTAAGACCAATAGCATCACGAACATAAGTAGAAATTGAATCTTTAGTTCTACCATTACCGTGTCTGTCAGGTATTTCAATTATAAGAGGACGTTTTGTGTGAAGTTTAAGTTCGTAAATTTTTTTAGGGCAAAGATTAACAAGTCTTTCTGTTATTAAAATAATAGCAACTTTTTTATCAGCAATAGCATTCTTTAAAGCCTCTTCTACTTCATAATCTTCGTGAATAAGAACTCCTTCAATCCCGGCAAGTTTCATACCAACTATTGTGTCAACATTATCACTAATTAAAAAAAACCGCATTAAATATAACACCCTCAAATTCTACTTAATTTTAAAATTACAAATTATTTTAAATTTCTAATGTTTTACAAAAATAATAATATTAAAATATTTTCAAATAAAAATTTTTTCAAACATTCTTTCAATATTTTAAAGCCTTGATAAAAATATTATTTTTAAAAACGCGACTTTTAAACTTAAAAAATAAAAAACTTAAACTTTATTCATAAGCATAAATGAAAGAAGCACTCCAAAAATCGTAATAGCTTCTCCTAAGGCGACAAAAATAAGCGATTTTGCAAAAGATTTCGGATCTTCTGCCGTGGCACCTATAGCAGCTGGCGCTGAAGCAGCAACTGCTATACCTCCACCAATCGCAAACATGCCTCCAACCACAGCTGCTGCTAAAAGCGCAACACCTTTTCCCATGCCTACATCGGAAGAAACCGCTTTAGACGCACCTTCAGCAAAAGTTATTAAAGGAAAAGCAATAAACGAAAAAACAATAACCGCAAACAACGAAATTTGTGTTATAAGAGCTTGCTTTGGCTTCTTGCCATTTTTTACTAAATGTGCACAGATGAATATTGAAGAAAATAAAAATAAAAAAGGAAAAAATATTAAAAAAATTTCCATTGTTCTCTCCTAAAAGTTAAATTTTTTAAAACCTAAATTAATAAAACAAGCACTATGATCATCCGTCTTTAATAGTCACGGGTTCAAAGTTTCTACCTTGATCGTTAAAAAATCTATTGAACATTTCGTAAAATTCTAGTCTTAAAACTTGAATTCCAACCAAAAGCCCTTCAAGACCCATAACAACAATATTGCCAAAAATTATAGCGCCCCAATAAAAATTATTAGACATTTCCGCCAAAGCTAATACCACAGACATCATTCCTGCGTGAACCAAAATATAAATTCCTATTCTCAAAAAAGACATAGTGTTAGAAACATAACCTAAAATCGTTTCAAACAATAATTCAAGAAATCCTTCAACAAGATACCCTCCCCATTTTATATCTTTTAAATCTCCTTTTTTAAAAAATAAAATGGATAATGGCTTTTGAAGAAGAATGCAAACAAGAGGAATAATTAAAAAAACAAAAACGTAGAATGGCGAAAATAAATTAATATTTTTAAAAAAATAAATCGAAACAAAAGAAATCAAAGAAGAATAAAAAATAACGCCAAATACTCCATTAGGACTGAACACAGCATCAGCAATATGATTTCTTTTAATGCAAGAAAAGATGTTGAAAATCATTGAAGTAAACAGCAAAACGCTTCCAATACAAATAGAGAAAATCAACAATTTATTGGTTGTATTAACTTCCATTATTTCAATTGGCTTTTCGTGCATGCCTAAAACTTTTTTATAAAAAAAATCAAGCGCATGTTCAAATCCAAAAAAAGATCCGTAAACAATACCAAAAAACGTAGCAGACAAACCACAGGGAATTAAAATTTTACCAATTTCAAGTTTTTTCTTTTTCCAAATCAAGAATCCAGCTATTGCTAAAACTAAACCTTGTCCTAAATCTCCAAACATCATACCAAATATTAAAGTATAGGTGATAGCCAACAAAGGTGTTGGATCTATGGCGTCATAATTTGGTATGCCATACATATTTGTAAAAAGTTCGAAAGGTTTAAAAACTGATTTATTATCAAGCTTAACAGGAGGGTCATGTCCGGACGCCATTTTAACATTTTCAATGGAAACTTCTACGCTGTTAATACTTTGAAGATTCTTTTTTAATTTTTTAGCCTCTTTTTTTAAAACCCATCCAACCAAAATAAAACTGTCCTTATAATTGTAAACATAACGCTTTATATCAAAACAAGATTTAAATTGAAGCAACTTTGTGTAAAATTTTAAAAATCTATTTTTGTTTATAGAAACAAACTTAAGAATTTCACTTTCAACCTTAGAAAGCTCCTTCTTAAGTTCTTTTATCTTCTTATTTGCCTCTTTAACTCTTTCTTCTGGGGTTGCGTGATTTCCCAAAACTTTTAATTCTTTAAAACCAAAACTTGAAAATATATCGTCTATATCTTGCGAATTTTCTACTGTGCAAAAATAAACACCCCAATAGTAATTTTGATCTGTCGAAAAAGGAAAAAACAAAATAAAAGGATTTGCAAAACTATCTTGAATTTTTAAAAAACTTTCTTGCGGCAAACATCCAAAACGGCTTTTTAAATACTTGCAATCGTAAATTTCATCAAAATTCATATTTTTGTCAACAAAATGAGAAATTTCAACCAAAGACTTTTCAAAAAAACCGATATCTTTCAAAATTTCTTCCCGTTTATCAGAAAGACCAGAAAAATTTTCTTGAGAATATCTAACGAACTCATTTATATCATCTACATCTACATTAAAATCTAATATATCAACAGTCTTCAGCTCTAAATCAATCAATTTAGCAATATTTTTTAAAACTTGCAAAAGAGAATCAAACGGATTTTTCTCACTAACAGAAGAAAACTCTTTTAAATTTTTATGATTAGGGTAAAAAGAAAGAGCGTTGTCCGGTTGAAAAGCTTGAGATTTTCCACAAGTTTCAACAACTAAATCTAAATTAGACATTAATCCTATAATACTTACAACCTCTACTTTAGAAACAGCCAAATTCATTCACCTCTTGAAAAAATTATAAAATAAGACTTACTGAATCAAATTTTTAAGTATTTCCCCACTAGCCACACTATATCGCGTACCTTCTATTATATTGATTATATTTGAAAGCTCGATTTCTGTAAGAGTTATATAGGAAAACATAACAACAGATGGATTGGAAGAAAATCTTATATAATGGTTACATAATTCATAATTAATTCTAAGAGGCAATTCGTCAACATAATTAAATTTAATTTTTGCAATTTTTCTGCCAACAGACGTTGACCGTATTCTACTAAAAACTTCTTTATAATCGCTAACATTGATCATATCACGAAGATGCTTCTGTTTGAAAGTTCCAAACGGCAACAAAAAAGAATATAAAACAGTCAAATCCATATTATAATACTGCTTCAGCCTAATTATTCTTGTAAAATTAAATAAATCTACATAAGAATTAAATATTTCATAAAGCTCACGCCTAGCATTGCCTTGTGTACGATTTTTTATAACTTCAAAAATAGTATCATATAAATAAGTGTATAATTTAATTTCAACTTTTGGTAAAAAATTTACGCTTTTATCTTTTTTAAAATCAAATTCAGGCAACAACCTACTGTAAATAGAATTACTTATAGAATCTAAAAACTCTTTGTAATTTTTAACCTTTGTGAGCGAAGGAAAATCTATGCTTGCGTGTTTGCTAAAAAAAATCGGCATAGTGTATATAAGATCAGGAGATTTGCCAGCTAACAGCAAACGAAGAGTGTGCAGAATTTGCTCAACCTCTGTCTTTTTTATTATATACTGCGCAAATTGTTCCCCTACAGAAAGCTCATATCTACATATGGATATACTGTCTCTGAATATTTTTTTGCGTATTAAATTTTCAAGTTGCCCTCTGCGCACTTTACTTTCATCAAGTTTTTCTAAAATTTGCGAATATACTCCCGACCTATGCTTTAAAAAATAAGCAATTTCAGAAACACTTTTGCACGCCAATAATAAATCATAATCTCTTTTCGTCATATGCTTTGAATACATAGCTCTTACTTTTGAAAGTATCACATTTGAAGAAAATCTTGATAGCAAAATTTGCACCTCTTATTTTTAAAAAACAAAACTTAAAATTTTAATATTCAAAAATAAAATTAAATTTTCAAAACCCGCTCACAAAGCTTGCTAACCCAAATCTCACAATTTTTCTTATATGATTCGTCAAGTTTTTCTATTTTATCTTTTCGTTTTTTATATATTTTTTTTATGATACAATTCGCATGTTCTTCCTCCAAAGCTTTATTCTTGTCAAGTCTTTTCTGAGCTCTTTCAAAATATTTTTCTCGTATCTTTTTTTTTAGCTGCACTATTTCTTGTTCAAGATTAAGCCTATCTTTTTGAACTAACTCCAAAGCCTCTCGAGCTTTTTTATCTATTTCTATAATCCTACCCAGCATATCTTCCATAAGCAATCACCTTTAATTATGCTGCCTACACTAAAAATTATTATACATAAAAACCAATTAAAGGTTAACTCTTCTTGCAAACAGTGTCAACACAAAAAATAAAATCTAATTTTAAAAACAAAAATAGTTGTTTATACAAAAGGTCCAACGTCAATAATAAAACTAGACTTATATTAAAACAACATCTTTTGATTTTAAATTTTTCGTTTTTATTTTTTGCAAAATATTTAAAACATTCACTTAAGGAGAATTCAAATGTTTTACAAATTAAAAGAAAATTTTGCTCTTCGTGGTTGGCAACAAATTCCTAAAGTTCTGCTAGATTTAAACACAAACAAAATTGAAGTTTTGAATAATGAAGAGTTTGAAACACTAAAAAATTGCGATGGGAAAACAAATCTTCAAAATACAGAAAATTTCAAAAATATTTTAAAAACTTATGAAAACTTAAAAATAATAGAAAAATTTAAAACTCCTCACCTCTTAAACGAAAATCAAAAATTTCGCTTTTACAATAATAAATATATAAAAAACTTACACTGGTCTATAACAGGAAAGTGCAACTTTAAGTGTCGTCATTGTTATTTAAACGCTTCTGAAGCAAAATTTGGTGAAATTTCCTACAAAACTTGCATAGATTTTATAAAACAATTTGAAGAATGCGGAATATTAAATGTTTCCTTAACTGGCGGCGAACCTCTTATAAGAGAAAATTTTTTCGACATTGTAAAAACACTTTGCGATAAAAATATAAAAATAACAACCATAGATACAAATGGTTACTTAATTAACGAAGACTTTTTGAAGAAAATAGAATCAAAAAAAATAAATCCAGAATTTTCTATAAGTTTTGATGGAATTGGATGGCACGATTGGTTGCGAGGCGTCAAAGGCGCAGAAAAAGCAGCAATAAATGCTTTTAAAGTTCTTAAAAAAAGAAACTTCAAAACAAGCGCTGGAATTTGCGTGCATAAACACAATATAAATTGTTTGGAAGAAACTATTGATTTACTAACAGAACTTGGTGTTTCCACTATATCAATTAATCAAATTGTAAATTCAGGAAAATGGCGACAAGAAAGTGCTAAAAATAATATTGAACAAAAAGAAATTTTTAATTTTTATCTTAAATACATTCCAAAATTTTTTAAAAAAAAGTCTCCGGTTTCTTTAATTTTGGGTGGGTTTTTTTATTGCAAAAAAGGTTCTAAAGATTACGAAATTCTTGCTAAAAAATTTTGCGGAACAAAAAACGCATTAAACCAAGCTGTTTGTGGACACGCAAAAGAAAATCTTTATATTGGCCCTGATTCAAGTGTGCTGCCTTGCATGCCGTTGCTCGGTGTGGAAAGTAACATTAAAAAATTTTTTTTGAAAGAAACTTCGCTGAAAAAAATAATCTCTTCCAAAGATTACCTAAATTTAATAAATATGCAGTTTAATGAGCTTTTAAAAAATAATCCAAAGTGCGAAGCTTGTGAAAAAAAATTTTTTTGCGGCGGAGGATGTCGAGCTTGTGGAACTATATCAAGTGGAAATTTCTTTGGTTGTGATGAAGATATGTGCACTTTTTTTAATGGGAATTATGAAAAAAAAATCCATAACATAATAAGCAAAGTAAATTACAACTAAATTTAATTACTTTGTTCTAACAATACTGTTGCTATTTTGCTTTCTATTTTTAAATTTTAATTTTCTTAATTTTAAACTTTAAAAAATTTAAACTAAAAAAATACAACAGTTTATTTAAAAGCAAATTGTTTAAAAGATATATATGATGTACAATGATGAATTATAAAGCAAATTTTAAAGAAAAATTTTTAAAGTTTGCTCTTTAATTTTGAAAGGAAATTTTTGCAAAATGTCAGACGTATTTTTAAAAACTAAAAGTTTAATTAATGAAAAAATAAAAAATTCACTAAAACTAGTTAAAAAAGAATTAGGTCTACAAACAGATGTTTGCGATGAAAAGATCCACAAGTTAGATTTTTCAATAGAAATACCTTTCAATAGAAGTCATGGGGACTTTGCGACTAATGCTGCATTTATTCTTGCAAAAATTTTGAAAATATCCCCTCTTAAAATTGCTAAGTCTATTTGCAAAAATTTCGATCTTCATGAAAATTATTTTAAAACTTGCGAAGTTGCAGGTAACGGTTTTATTAATTTTATTTTAAGCGAAAAATTTTATAATGATGTTTTAAAAAATATTAAAAATAAAAATAAAAATTATGGAAAAAGTGATTTTTACAAAGGAAAAAAAGTTATAGTAGAATTTGTTTCTGCAAATCCAACAGGAGATATGCACCTTGGAAATGCAAGAGGAGGTTCGCTTGGTGATTGTTTAGCATCTGTATTGGAAGCAACTGGCTATAAAGTTCACAGAGAATTTTATGTGAATGATGCGGGAAATCAAATAGAAAAATTGGCTCAATCTTTAGAGGCTAGATATTTACAATTTTTTTTAGGAGAAGATTCTGTAGCTTTTCCAGAGGACGGTTATAAAAACTATGATATTATTTCTATGACAAAAGAATTTATAAGAATTTATAAGAATGAATATGTAGGATTAAGTTCTGATCAAAGAAAAAAAGCTCTTTTAGATTTTGCTCTTCCAAAGAATGTTGAAAAAATGAAGAAAGATTTGCAAAAATATAAAATAAAATACGACAAATGGTTTTATGAGAGCGATTTATATAAAAATAAAGAAATTGAAAATATAATAGAAGAATTAAAATTAAAAAACTCAACATATGAAGAAGATGGTGTTCTTTGGGCTAAATCTTCTATTTTCAACTGCGAAAAAGATAAAGTTTTAGTAAGAAAAAACGGCGTTCCAACGTATTTTACTGCAGATATTGCGTATCATTACAATAAATTTATAAAAAGAAACTTTGATCTTTGTGTAAATATTTGGGGCGCTGATCATCATGGACATGTTGCAAGAATGAAAGGAGCTATGAAAGCTCTTGGTATTGATGAAAAAAAATTAAAAATAGTTATAGTACAAATTGTAAGGCTTGTGCGAGGAAATGAAGTTGTTCGTATGAGCAAAAGAACCGGAAAAACTATTGGTCTTGTTGACTTATTGGAAGAAGTAGAAATTAATGAAGCAAGATTTATGTTTAATATGTTAAAAGCAAACACACAAATGGATTTCGATCTTGATTTAGCAACAAGGAAAAGCGCTGAAAATCCTGTCTATTACGTGCAGTATGCTCACGCTAGAATTTGTAGCATATTAAAAAAAAATAAAAAAAAAGTAGATAAAATAAAAAAAAATGAACACAAAAATTTAGAACTTTTAAACTCCGATTTTGAAAAAAATTTAATATTCTGTCTTGCTTATTGCACTGAAAAAATAATTAATGCCGCTAAAAAATTTGAACCTGCAAATATTACTAGATATGTGTTGGATGTTGCTACACTTTTTCACAAATTTTATAACCATTGTCGCATTGAAGTAGAAGATTTAAAATTAATGAATGAAAGACTTTATCTTTGCTTGTGCACTAAAATTGTAATAAAAAATATTCTTAATATGTTTAAAATTGACGCACCAGAAGTTATGTAGAAAATATTGACTAACAAAAATCTTTAGACTACAATTAATTATCAAGATGTAGAATATTGGGTCTTGCCTACAGTAATTAAAATTTTAAAGGAGGTTTTTAGCTTTTACTTTAAGACAATTAACACAAGTTAAGCTTGTTTTTTAAATTTTGTGAAAATACTGTGTTGTTTTAAAGTTTATTATTGATTAAAATGTTATCAAATTTTTATGATGGAGTTGATTTATTATGCGTGTAAAGGACATAGTTGTTGAGAATCAAATTGGTTTGCATGCGCGTCCAGCGGCGTATTTTGTTCAAAAAGCCAACGAGTTTAAATCTTCAATTTGGATTGAAAAAGGAGAAACCCGTATTAATGCAAAAAGTTTGTTAGGCGTGTTGTCTCTTAGTATTTTAGGCGGAAATAAAATTAAACTTATTGCCGACGGCGATGATGAAAAAGATGCTGTTGAGGGTTTAGCGAATTTAGTTAGCTCCGGTTTTATGATTGCGTGAAAACATATAAAGAAATTTAAGTTTTTAATTTGCACTTTACTTTTAAAATTTATTTTATGGATGCTTTTTAAATTTCAGCAAAAAATTTATTTTATTCTTATTTATAAAATAATATTTTATTTAAATTTTAAAATAGTAACTTTATAGACTATTTTTTCTGTTTAAAATCAAGTATTTATTTTTAGAAAAAGCAAAGAGATGGATGCTTAAAAAGGAAGTAAATAAAATGGAAGAAAGACTTTCGATTCTTATAAAAAAAGTAAAGAATTTGCCAACGTCTCCTGGCGTATACATAATGAAATCGTCAAATTCAAAAATTATATATATAGGAAAAGCTAAGTTACTAAAAAAAAGAGTAGAACAATATTTCAGATCGGATGTTGGAAATTGCAAGAAAACAGAAAAAATGGTTTCAAATATTTATGATTTTTCGTATATTCTTACAAATAACGAATTTGAAGCATTAGTTTTAGAATGTTCTCTTATAAAAAAATATAAGCCAAAATACAATGTTCTTTTAAGGGATGACAAAGGTTACAGTTATGTAAAAATCACAAAAGAACATTGGCCCCGCCTTTTTTCTGCTAAGCAAGCTTCTTTTAACAATAGAACGTGTGAATATTTAGGACCTTTTACAAGTTCCATAGCGGTCAAAAGATCTCTTGATCAAATAAGAAAAGTTTTTAAATTGCCAATTTGCAATAAAAAATTTTACGATAAAAATGAAGAAAAAACCGAAAAGACAAGGCCTTGTCTTTATTATTACATTAAAAAATGTTCTGCTCCTTGTTGCGGAAAAATAAAACACGATGAATATTTAGAATCTTTTAATGAAGCAATTAACTTTTTAAAAAGTTCAAAATTTGATATTGTGAGAGATTTAACAAAAAAAATGAACATTGCTTCTGAAAATCTTGAATTTGAAAAAGCTGCGAAATTAAGAGATAAGATTTTTGCTTTAAATCAAATGAAAAAACGCCAGAGTGTTGTATCGGTTAAAATAAAAAATCAAGATGTAATAGCTTGCGTTGATCAAAATAACATTGTGTGTTTTGAAGTTTTTAAAATTAGAAATGGTTTGCTTTTAGATAGAGAAACTTTTTTCTTTAAAAATGTGGGCGATATTAAAAATGTTAGAGAAGAATTTCTACAACAATATTACCAAAACAATACTCCCCCAGAACAAATAACAACTGATGAAGAAATTCAAAATAAAAATTTAATTTGCTCATGGCTTTTTGAAAAAACCGGCATAAAGGCAAAAATTTCTACTTTTAAAAAAGGGGAGCAACTTCGCATTATCGACATATGCAGAAATAACGCTAAAGAAAGTATTTTTCAGAAAATCTTACTTACTACAAACGAAAAAGAATTAATTCTTAGCAAACTACAAAAAACATTGAATCTTGAAAAAATTCCCAAGTATATAGAATCTTATGATGTTTCAAATATTCATGGGGAAAATAACGTTGGCGCTATGATAGTGTTTAAAGATGGTAAACCTTTAAAAAGTTCTTATAGAAAATTTAATATAAATTTAAATATAAGTGGCGTTTTTGAAAACAAACAAGATGACTATGCCTCTATGTGTCAAATGATTAATAGGCGCTTGAACGAGTATGAAAAACAAAAAAATTTAAATGAAGGATTTGAAAGACTTCCAGATTTAATTTTACTTGACGGAGGCAAAGGCCATGTTAATTGCGTAAAAAAACTTTTTAAAAACAGAAAATATTCTATTCCAATTTTTGGTATGTCTAAAAATAAAAAACATAAAACTCAAACTTTGGTTAATGAAAAGGAGGAAGTAAATATAAAAAATGACGAACGATTGTTTTTATTTATATCAAGAATACAAGATGAAGTACATCGTTTTGCTATCAATTTTCATAGAAATAAAAGAAAAAATAAACTAACAAGCACATTGCTTTCTATAAAAGGGATAGGCAAAACTCGCTTAAAAATATTACTTTCTTATTTTGGATCAATAGAAAACATAAAAAAAGCAAGTTTAACAGAAATAGAAGCTGTTCCTAAACTAAATAAAGAAATAGCAAAGCACATTAAAGAATATTTCAAACTGTGAAAACTTCGTAATTTTAAAAAATCTGCAAACACAGTAAAAAGGAGAAACTTAAGTTTGTTAAGAGTGATATCTGGCAGCAAAAAAGGAATAAAAATAGAGATTCCCAAAACTAAAAATGTTCGTCCAACTATAGATAGGGTTAAGGAAGCGATTTTTAGTATTATACAATTTGAGATAAAAAACAAATGCTTTTTAGATTTATTTGCAGGATCAGGACAAGTAGGAATTGAATCTTTAAGCAGAGGAGCTAGCGGAGCTATTTTTGTTGATAAATTTTATTATTCTGTATTAGCCATTAAAAAAAACTTATCCAATTTAAAATTAGAAAACAAAGCCAAAGTGTTTATGATGGACGCTGCAACTTTTTTAGAAAACACAGATTTAAAATTTGATTTAGCATTTTTAGATCCACCTTATTCAAGCGGAGTTTTAAAGCAAATTTTACCTTTGCTTGTAAAAAAAATGCTTCCAAATGGGATCATTATTCGCGAAAATTCTATCAATAATCCTTTGGAAGATATAAAAGGTTTTAAAATAAGAAAACTTTATAAATATTCAAATGTTTCTGTTGTTATATACGACAAGCAATAAAATTTCAATCAAGGAGAAAATATATATGCGAACCGAAGATCTTTTGATGGAATTAGACAAAATGATAGAAGAAGGTTGGAGTTTACCACTAAGCAGGGGAAAAATAATCATGAACGCACCCGAAGCTCGTAAGGCTCTAAAAGAAATCAAAATTTCTTTGCCAGAAGAAGTTAGACAAGCGAAAGCTATAGCGAGTGATAGAAGCGAAATAATAAAAAGAGCCACAAAAGATGCACATGCGATAATTAAATCTGCAGAAGATAAAGCAAGAAGAATGATGGAAAAAGACGAACTTATTAAAAGAGCAAAAGCTCAGGCTTTTAAAATGAAACAAGAAACTCAAAATGAAGTAAAAGCTTCACGTCTTGCTACTCAAAAATTTGTTTATGAAATTTTGCATCACACAGAAGAATTGTTGATATCTAATCTTGAACAATTTAGAAAAATTACTAAAAACTTATTCAAACAAAAATATTCGCAAAAATAAAATTTTATATATTGCTTTAAAGCGTATTTTTAAAAACAAAATTAAATGACTTTAAGAAAATACATAGATTTATCAAATTAATAACTTGAAAATTTTTTAACATTGACTGTAAATTAGTTTAAAAGTACAATTAGGTTTCAATCATAGATTTGTGAGGATTTATTTGACTTTACAAAAAATTTATTCAATCGGAAAACAAATTTTATCAAAATATTTAAACTATGACTCTTCATTTGAAACAATGTCTATTTTAAATTTTTGTTTTAAAATAGACAGGTTAGGCTTTATTGAACATAGATTTGAAGAAATAAGCCAAGAGAAAGCTAAGCATTTTTTAAAGCTTGTGTTAAATCGAGCAAAAGGTAAGCCCTTGCAGTATATTTTGGGTGAATGGGAATTCATGAATAAAAATTTTTTTATAAATGAAGGAGTTTTAATTCCTAGAGAAGAAACAGAAATATTAGTTAATTATTCTTTTGAAAAAATAAAAAACTTAAAATCTCCTTGCATTTTAGAACTTTGTGCAGGAAGTGGGATTGTTTCGATAATATTAAAACTTCAAATTAAAACTGCCGAAATTACTGCAATAGAAATTTCTGAAAAAGCAATTTGTTGCATGAAGAAAAATTTAGATTTCTACAAAATAAAAGATGTAAAAATTTTAAAATTAGATGTTCTACGTGAAAACATTAATAAACTCGATCATTTTGATTTATTAGTATGCAACCCTCCGTACATCCCCACATCAGATATAAAACACTTGTCAAAAGAAGTAAAAAATGAGCCGATAATTGCTCTAGATGGTGGAAAAGATGGTTTAAAGTTTTACAGAGCTATTGCTGAAAACTGGTCAAAAACATTAAAAAAAAGTGGTAGTTTAACAGTAGAAATTGGAATAAATCAAAGTGAAGAGGTTTGCGAAATATTTCATAGTCATGGATTTAAAACTTGTGTTGTCAAAGATTTTAATGACGTAAAAAGAATTGTATGTGCAGAAAAACTTTAAAAATTTACTGGCAATGATTTTTTAAGTATTTTCGTTAAAGGCAAAGCAAAAATTACTGCTAAAATTGAGTTTATAACTGTAACAAAGATATTTTTAGAAGAAAGAGCAACATTTGAAAAAAAATCTAAATGCAGAACAATACTGTTAAATAAAAATACTTTCAAAATTCTTAAAAAAATAAAAACAACAATGCCAGAAATCGCTCCAAATAAATTCGATCTATCTTCGTTTGATAATCTTTTTTTAATAAATGAAGAGCAATTTAATATTAAACATTTTTGAGATACTTTGCTACAAACAAAAGCCATACAAAATTTTGAAAAAAAAGTAAAAGGAGCAGAAAATACATAAATTGGTGTCACAAGGTCAAATATTAACGAACCAATTCCAGAAGAAATTCCCGCTAAAAAAGGAGAAAGCAAAAGTGCAGAAGTTATACACATTACATTTCCTAAGCTCAACATAGCGTTAGAAACACCTATTGGCACATCAATTCTTATAGAAGTGGCAACAAATACTAACGCTGACATAATTCCTGATAAACAAATTTGAAAAGAAGAATTATTACAAGGTTTTTTTGAATTAAAATTCATATAATTTAAACTCTTTTCGCTTTTTTATAAATTTATAAATTAAAATTGTAAAATATAATAAAATAAAAATCAAAAAAATTAAAATTAACTTTAATTTACCATTATAGCCATCAATTCTTGTTTTAAGCCAAAGATTATTTACAGCAATATTTATATCGTCGGGTAGATTTTTGTAAGTAAAACTTTTAGAAAGTATTTCTTTGCTAGGATAAACTAACTCGCTATTTGCAACTTTTGGGTCTAATCTTTTTCGAACAACACTTTGAGGCGTACAATAGGCTACGTGACTAATATTTTCAACCGCAATATCAGGATTACATATGAAATTAATATATTGCATAGCTTCTTTTTTATGATTGGAATCTTTTGGAACACACATAGCATTAACAAATTTATTAGTACCACTTTTAGGAACTACAAAACCTATATCTTCATTTTTAGAATTTACAATGTAAGCGTCCGAATAGTAAGGCGCTAATGCCGCTTCCCCCGACCCTATTTTATCAAAAACTTGTTCTGAAACATAGCTATTTATTAACGGCCTTTGATTTATCATTTCTTGAGCTGCTCTTTGCAGATCTTCAATTTTTGTGGTGTTAATAGAAAGTTTAAGCTTTAAAAGAGAAAGCGCCAAGGCATCTCTGGGACTATTTTCAAACATCAAAATTTTCCCTTTATATTTAGGATTCCAAAATATATCCCAATCTATCTTTTCTTTAGGATCATCGACAATTTTTTTATTGTAAAAAATTCCAATCACTCCCCAAGTATATGGGACTGAATATTCATTTGTCGGATCATACTGCGGATTTAAAAACTCCTTGTCTATTGTTGAGGCATTTTTTATCATATTAAAATCAAGTTTTGTTATCATGTCTTTTTCTATTAATTTAGCAATCATATAATCTGATGGGAAAATTACATCATATTTAGTCGAAGAACCATTGAGCTTTGCAAAAAGAGATTCATTATCTAAATACGTCGTATAATTTACTTGAATTCCGGTACGTTTTTCAAATTCAGCATTTACATCCAAATATCCATTTGAACCATCTGAAATGTGATTTCCCCAATTGTAAACATTTATAGTAATTTTTTTAAAACTTTGACAATTACCAAAAATGCTTTTTAAAAACAGAAATACTAAAATTACTGCAACAAAAACAAATAAAAAAACTTTATTCCTAATGATCAACTTTATATTTTTCAAATTAACTCCTTTTTCTTAATGTTTTCTTTTGATTCTCTAAAATTAATTATAATAAGCAAAATTAATGTACTCAAAAACAATAAAGTAGATAAAGCATTTATTTTAGGGCTTATGCTTCTTTTAGACATTGAATAAATTGATATCGAAAGAGTTTGAACAGCACCGCCCGTAAAATAGCTAACAACAAAATCATCTATAGAAACAGTAAAGGCCATTATTCCACCAGTTACTACACCCGGCATTATTTCTCTTAAAACAACTTTTAAAAAAGCAGAAAAAGGAGTACATCCAAGATCCAAAGCAGCTTCATAAATATTTGGTGTTAATTGTCGTAATTTAGGAATAACCGACAAAACAACATACGGCAAACAGAAAGTAATGTGAGAAAGTATCAATGTAAAAATTCCTTGTTCAAAAAATCCTGTTTTTTTGTGTATAAAAACAAATAACAACATCAATGAAATTCCATTTACAATTTCTGGATTAATTAAAGGCAATCTGGTAACACTTAAGATTACTTTTTGATAGTATTTATTAAGTTTTAAAATACCTGCTGCTGCAATTGTTCCAATTATGGTGGCAAAAATCGAAGCAGTAAAAGCTACAAACAATGTATTGTTTAAAGATTTTAGTATTTCTTTATCTTCAAACAAACTTTTATACCACTCAAAAGTAAATCCTGTCCATAAAATTCTACTTTTAGAAGAATTAAAAGAAAAAATCATAAAAGTTAAAATTGGCAAATATAAAAATAAAAATACAACATATAAATAAACTTTTGAAAGCGTACTCTTTATAAGGCTATCACAGTCCTTTCTTCTCTTTTGACAAATTGATTCATAATACCAGAACAAATAAAAACTAAAATCATAAGAACTAAAGATATGGCAGAACCAAGGCAAGGGTTGTAAACGCTTCCTAAAAACTGCATATCAATAATATCTCCTATCAATAAATCTTTGCCTCCTCCAAGCATTTTTGAAAGTACAAAGGTACTAACAGAAGGAACAAAAACCATCGCTATTCCAGCAATAACTCCTGGGAGACTTAATGGAAAAGTAACTTTCAAAAAAATTTTTAATTGATTTGCACCCAAATCTTGAGCAGCTTCAACAAGATGCCTGTCATTTCTAATCAAAACTGAATATATAGGCAAAATCATGTAGGTAATAAAGTTGTACACCATACCGAAAACCACTGCAGATGACGTATTTATAAGGCTAAATTTTCCAATTCCCAAAAATTGGAAAAAACAACTAACAAACCCTCTTTCTTCGAGTATAGTCATCCAAGCATAAGTTTTTAAAAGAAAATTCGTCCACATTGGAAGCATAATCATAGCTATTAAAAACTTCCTACATTTAATATTCACTCGTGAAATTATATATGCTGTCGGATATCCTATTAAAAAACAAAAACTTGTTGCAATAAAACCAAGCCATATCGATCTAAGAAAAACATTAGAATATAAAAAAACATCATTTAAATTAGATAAACTAAAATTCCCATTTTTATCTGTAAAAGCAAAATAAACAACTAAGCTCATTGGAACTAACACAAAAGTCACAAGCCAAAAAATATACGGAGGTAAAACAACTCTTTTTTTCAATGAATCCTCTCCTAAAAATAAATATAACTACATCGATAAAAACTTACAGCTTCACAAAAAAAACCTTAAGTTGCTTAAATAATCTTTATATACTTTATAAAACCTATTATTTAGTTACATTTTCATAAACTTCATACATTTCATCACTAAACGCACTGTAATCCCCGTATTCGCCAGAATGTTCAAATTTTCTCATAATATGAATGTCATCTGCGTTTAAAAATATTCCTATCTCACTACCAACTTTTTGAAACATTGTAGATTGTATCATCCACTTAAAACCTGAAACATCAACAATTATCTCGTAATGCACGCCTTTAAAAGTCACAGACGCCACACACCCCTTAAGTTGCCCTAACCCGCTTTTTCTAATTTTAACATCTTCCGGACGTATAACTACGTCTACTTTTTCATTTTTTTTAAAACCAAAATCTAAACATTTAAATTTTTTATTAGCAAATTCAACAATATAATCCTCGAGCATAACGCCATCTAATATATTACTTTCACCAATAAAATCTGCAACAAAAGCATTTCTAGGCTCGTTATATATATTGGTTGGTGTACCAATTTGTTGAATTTTACCTTCATTCATTACAATAACAACATCAGACATAGATAAAGCTTCTTCCTGGTCGTGAGTAACAAATACAAACGTAATTCCCGTTTTTTGTTGAATCGCTTTAAGTTCTGATTGCATATCTTTTCTTAATTTTAAATCAAGCGCACCAAATGGCTCATCTAGCAAAAGCACTCTCGGATTAACTACCAAAGCTCTCGCAATTGCAACTCTTTGTTGTTGGCCACCCGAAAGAGAAGTCACGCTCCTTTTTGAAAAATTCTCTAAACTAACCATCTTAAGCATTTTTTCAACTTGACTACTTATTTGAATTTCACTTTTTTTTTGAATACGCATTCCAAAAGCAACGTTTTCATAAACATTCAAATGTGGAAACAAAGCATAACTTTGAAATATTGTGTTTACGTTACGCTTGTGTGCCGGAACATTTGTAACATTTTTGCCTTCAATAAATATATCTCCAACATTCGGCTTTAAAAAACCACCTATCATTCTTAAAATAGTAGTTTTTCCACACCCCGACGGGCCGAGCAAAGTTACAAATTCTGAGTCTTTTATATCTAAATTCAAATTATCAATTACTTTGTGATCCCCAAAAATAGCGGTAATATTCCTTAAAGCAACCATATTCTTTTTTAAGATAAAATCACCTCTTTTGATCAAATTTAAAAATATCCAAAAATTTTCTACTTTTCAAAACAACATGCATAACAACTAGAAAACTTAAAAATATGCATAAATTTGAAAATATCAAATTATATCTGTTAAAAACCCAAAAATCCCAAGTAAAATCTATTTTTAATGTATAAACTTAAGTATATAAATATAAATAAAAAAAATCAACATAAAGCTTTTACTACTTAAATGTAGTACGTTTTAAAAATATAAAATAGTTTGCATAGTGCTTTAGCCTATTTTTTCAACAGTCTACAGTTATTGCGTTAGTTTAAATATTTAAAACTCATTTTAAAAAATAATTCATTGTAAAACTTATTTTTATAAACTAAAATTTTTGCTAAATTTCAAAGCAATTTTAAATTAATTCATGCACAAATTTCGTATGCTGTTTCTGCTACACTTTTGAGCAAATTTTTTAAATTATTAAACTATCAGCTTTTTTAAAAAAATTTAAATTAAAATAAAAACAACAAATTTCTACAAACATTAAAAAATTTTAGTTTTACAATTGTAGAAGTTAATTTTTCGAAAATATTTTACTTAAAGAAAGTGTGGTATTTACTATGAATAAAACATTAGTAAAAAAGAAAGCGATAGTGTTTTTATGTTTTTTTGGGTTTTTAAATGGTATTGTTGCTTACTCTGATTGTTTTTCGGAAGTTGTTGGATTTAATGCAAGGTGGAATCACGGTTCTTGCATAGGAAACTGGGGATCGAAAGCAAGTTATTCTGATTTAGGCAAAATTGGATATTATAAAAAATCAAGAGCCTCAATAAATAATATGACAAACATAGCACTTGCCGAAAAAGATTCTGAATGGGCTGTTGCAAAACAGCACGGAGGTTGGTGGAACCAGACGGCCGGAGCAGGTTACGACATTAGAGAGTATAGGTTTTGGTAGAAAGGGCAGAAATATGAAGTTACTCGCAAAATTCTTTACTGTTTTATCAATTTTATGCATCAGTTTAAATGTTATTTATTCAGATCTTAACAAAAATCAGAAAAAATGGCAAAATTTTGGTAAGAGCGGTAAATACGAGATGACGTATATTCACCTTTTTGAGAGAAGCGATCAAGAAATTTATCAGGTTATAACTAATACTGCAAAAAAAAACAAAGTTAATATTATAAAAAATGATATCTCTTCATCAGATGATACAACAAAAACAAATATATATGTTTTTTTAGCAAATCCAGATATACATTTATTTGAAAATTTAAGCTTAATTTCAGGTAATTTTTTAAATACAGAGCAAATGGATGAAAGTGTTTCTATTTCAACAAAGGAAAATCCGAATGTTATAGGGAGAGTATTTGATCTTTTTGAAGCAAACGACGTAGAAATAAGTACTTTTAAAAAACTTTTAGATTTAAATAAATCTTTAAAAGGAGATTATGTAGTAAAATATATTGACAAACAAAATTATTATAATTTTTTAGATGATTTATCGCAGAATCTCGCAGTAAGTAAGGAGGAATTAACAAAGAAAACATCAGAATCATCAATCGAATCAAGTTCTATTCCACTTCTTAGCAAAATTTTTTTAATAATATGTATTTTGTTGACTTTTGTAAGTTTAGTTTTTTATTCAACAAAAAAATTAAAAAAAATTGGAGTTATGAAGCTTTGTGGATGGAATTTAAGATCTATATTTATGAATTTGTTTGCTACAATACTTAGTCTTGCTCTTATTTTTTCTGTTGTTTTTAATTTTTTTCTTGTTGTGTTTTTCAAAAATGTTAACATAAGTTTTATTTTAAAATTATTCAGCTTTCAATTTTTGATAGTTTTTCTAATTTTTCTTACCACAATCCTGCCTATAATGCTGTTTAAAAAATACAAAATAAGCGACTTTTTAAATAATAAAAGTCCCGTAAGAATTGCACTTAATCTAAGCTTTTTAACAAAACAGATTACAACAGTGCTTATTATTTGTACTTCTTATTTTATTCCCAAAGCAATGAGAGAATTCCCCGAACAAATAGATAAAATGAATAAATGGAATTTTGTTTCAAAGTTAGCTGTTGTTGAATATGTAGGAGACAATCCGAACGCTTTTACAGGAGGCGGCGGAGATCCTCGAGAATGTTTAAATTGCAAAAAAATTTTAGAATTTTTAGATAAAAAAGGAGCTGTTTATGTTAATTTTTCAAAAACTTCAAATTTAGACTCCTATAGAAATGATGAAAAAGAAAAACAAATATTTTCTGAATTTTTAGAAGGAGAAACTTCTGGTATTAAAGGAGAAATAAGAACACTAAAAGTTAACCATAATTACTTTGATAGCTTTAAACTAAAAGATGTTGAGAATAATGTTATAAAATTTGACAATGACGATAATACAATAATTGTTTTAAAACCAAAGTCTTCACCTATTTCGGTGGAGGCTACTAAAAAAATTTACGACTTAGAACTCAAAGAAAAAATTAGAGGACAGGAAGAATTTCGAAAAGTAAAATACGACCATAATCCCAGTATTGAAGTTTTAACTTACGATGATACAAATTTAGAAATACCTACTTTAATTGAAGCAACCGCTAATCTCGGACAAAAAACTTGTGATCTCTTTGAAAAATCTTTGTTTTTTGAAGTCATTCCTGTGAAATTAATGTCTTTAGGAGAAATTGCTGATATAGCATCTTACTCTGGATTGCAAAGTAGTTTAAGAATGGATACAAAAGGAAAAAACACAGAAGAATTTCACAAAGATATGATTTTAGAATTTGAAAAAATGAACATAAATCCCAATGATTATAAATTTAGAATAATAGGTGACTTTATAGAAAACGAAATAAATATCATTAAACAAGCAGTTAAAACAACAGTTTGCGCTTTATTTTTATTGTTACTAACGATTATTTTAATATCTTTGCAAAATATAACAACTTACATCGAAGTGCACAAAAAACAAATAGTTATTAAAAAAATTTATGGTTGGAGAATTATCGACAGATATAAAACACCTTTTATATTTTTATTGTCAGGCGCATTTGCCAGCATTTCTCTTGCATCTTTAATTATTAAAATTCAAGAAACATATGTAGTACATGGAAAAATTATACGAGATTTATTTAAACCGTTAGATATACTCCTACTTGGAGCTATATTTATTATTTTTGATTTGTCTGTTTGTTTTATAATTGTAAAAATTCAAGAAAAGAAAAAATTATCTTTAATTGTTAAAATGGAATAAAAAAATATTTTACTTACTTTTAAATTGAAAAATTGTTTAATCTTTAAACTTCCAAAAATAACCTTTATTAGTGTCTTTAACTATTACATTCTTCTTATCAAGTTCTTCACGAATTTTATCAGCTTCTTTAAAATCTTTATTTTTTCTAGCTTCCTCTCTTTTAAACAATAAATATTCTATTTCATCGTTGGAATTATTTTTAGATCTTTCCTCATTTAAAAATCCTAAAATTGATGTCAACTCACAAATTAAATCCTTGCAAAATACTAAAGTTTCTTTGTTTGAATTTTTAGATAAAACTTTTGAATTTACATCGCGAATAAGATTAAAAAGTGCTGCAAGTGCATTTGCGGTGTTTAAATCGTCATCCATGGCTTCAATAAAACAAATTTTATGTTTTAATAAATCTTCTTTTAAATTATTATCAATTTCATTTGTAATATCTATTTTAGAAAGTTTTATTGCACAAATAAGAGATTCTTGACAATTTTTAATACGCAAAAGTGCAGAATTACACTGATTCATTATTTCTTCGCTATAATTAATAGGAGTACGATAATGTGAAGACAACATAAGATATCGCACGACACTGTAGCCAAACTTATTCGCAACATCTCTCACAGTAAAAAAATTTCCTAAAGATTTTGACATTTTTTCATTATTTATGTTAACAAAACCATTATGAAGCCAAAAATTAGCAAGCTTTTTATTATTACAACTTTCACTTTGAGCAATTTCATTTTCATGATGAGGAAAACACAAATCCTGGCCTCCGCAATGAATGTCGATGGTTGTACCCAAATAAGTTCTAATCATGCTTGAACATTCAATATGCCAGCCAGGCCTACCCTTTCCCCAAGGAGAATCCCAAAAAGGTTCATCTTCCTTTGCAATTTTCCAAAGTACAAAATCATAGTTTATTTTTTCACTGCTAGATAAAAAGTGCCTGGAACCAAGCTGCAAATCTTTTAAAGACTGACCAGAAAGTTTACCGTATTTGGAAAACTTATTTATATTAAAGTAAATGTCGCCAGAATCAGTTTTGTAAGCAAAGCCTAAATTTATAAGTTCAGATATAAAGATTATAATATTTTTAATCTCTGCAGTTGCCGTTGGATGAATATCGGCTTTTTTGACTAAAAGACCTTTTGCATCTTTTTCATATTCTTTTCTGTATAAATCTGAAACCTCTTTAACACTAATATTCATCTTTTTAGACTCTTTAATAATTTTATCATCAATATCCGTAAAATTTTGAACAAATAAAACAGAAAAACCGCAATATTCAAGATATCTTCTCAAAACATCAAAAACACAAACAGGACGAGCATTACCAAGATGTATATAATTATAAACTGTCGGACCACAAGAATATATTTTGACTTTATTCTTATTTATAGGCTTAAAAATTTCTTTCTTCCTAGTAAGAGTATTGTAAAGCTTCATTTAATAAATTCCCCAATCTAGCTTTGAACACTATAAAACTTCATATTTAAAACTTTTTAAAAATTTTGCTAAAATTCAACATATATCATTTAATGAAGAAAATCTACCTTTAATAAAATTATCTTTATTTTCAAAAATTTCTTTTTTAAAAGTTTTAAAACAAAATGCTTCAGGCACTCCCTTAGGATAAAGATCAAAAAGTGGCAATAAAACAAACAGGCGTTCATGCGCTCTAGGATGAGGCAAACAAAGTTCTTCCGTGCAAATTTTGAAAGATTCAAAACAAATTAAATCAATATCAATTGTTCGACTTGAAAAACGGCAAAACCTCTCTCTTCCAAGAGCCGCTTCTATTCCCAAACAAGCGCCAAGCAAAACCAAAGGACTAAGCTCAGTTTTAACAGAAACACAGCAGTTTATATAATCTCTTTGTTTGTTTGAAACTTTATAAGGCTTTGTTTCGTAGAATTTAGAAATTTTTCTAATCTTTGTGTTTAAAATTCTATCTATAAAATCAAAAGACTTTTTAATATTCATTTTTCTGTCAAAAAGATTGCTACCAAGACCAATAACTGCTTCTTTCATATTTTAATAAAACACACCTTTACTCTACATCTTAAGCTTATATATCATCTCTGCTTTTAATAATCTCAACTGCCATATATTCAAATTCCAGGTCACTAGTTTTAGGCTTTTTGAGAAGAACCTTGACCTTTTTTGCGATACTAAATTTTTTTAAAATTTTTAAAGCCACTTTCTCAGCAACAGTCTCTATTAAATTCCATTTATTTCCAAGCATCGTTTTTTTGCAAACCTTTGCAACAGAAGAATAATTAACAGTGTTCTTTATGTCATCTTTCTTCACAGCTTTTTCAGCATTAATCCAAATATTTATATCAAGAATAAAATCTTGACCGTCGTTTTTTTCCTTTTTATGAACCCCATGATAAGCAAAAATCTTTAAACCTTTAATTAAAATTTTACATAATTTTTTCAAACTAATTCACCTCAAAAAGAATTGTTTGTAAAATCTTTAAACATTAATCAAATTCCACTAATCTATAAAATCAAATTTTCATAAAATAATTTAATCTAAATAAATATTTTAAGATTTATTGTATCAAAGTTTCTTTATTTAAGTCGTTTTTTAAAATAAATTCTAACATTTTTGCAGCTTGAACTCCCTCTTTCGCATCATGAACCCTTAAAATATTTGCTCCATTAAAAGCTGAAATTGTGTGCGCAACAATTGTAGGAATAAGCCTTTTTTTAGGAGAAGCTTCCTCATTGCAAGCAAGTGAAGTAATGCGTTTTCTCGAAGCTCCTATTAAAACAAAATTATCTTTTGGAGAAAATTCCAATGGATTTTTAAAAATATATAAATTTTCATCATTATTCTTTCCAAATCCTACTCCAGGATCAAAACACATTCTTTCTTTTTCTATAGAATCCTCCATCAATTCATAAAATTTCGAATTTAAAAACTTATAAGTACAATTTAACGGACCATTCTGCATAACTATTAAAGAAAGATTCGATTTTTTTACAAGCCCTATCATATTTTTATCTTTAAAACCAGAAATATCATTTATAATATCTACACCTAAATCAGCGGCACGCTCAGCAACATAAGGATGAAAAGTATCAATAGAAACAGGTATTTTAATTTTATTTACTATAAGCTTTAATGGTTTTTTAAGTCTATCCCATTCTGTTTTCCCGTCAATAAATTTAAAACCAGGTCTCGTTGATTGAGCACCAATATCAAGTATATGGGCACCTTGCTCTTGTATTTCAAAAGCTCTTTGAAAAGCTAGTTCAGAGTCTAAAAAATCTCCACCATCAGAAAAAGAATCAGGCGTAATGTTCAAAACACCCATAATATAAATATGGTCGCTTGTAAAGCGCAAATTTTTAGTTTTTATACAAAAAACTTTCAAACATTTATCTCTCCCTACATTTCAAGTTTACTAGAATAAAATCTTAGACTTCAGCAAACCTTAAAATCTATACAAAATTTATATAAATTTTAATTTTATTTTTGAAAAACTAAACTCTAAATCTCTTTTAAATTTAAACACTTACCTCAAACAGTTTAACATATATTTTAAAATTTAAAAAGAAAAACTGTAATCTTAAAATAATTTTAAGCTTGCAAAAATTTATTCATTTGAAATAAAAAAATCTGTACAGAAATTTAAGCAAATTTTTAACTTCTCATTTAGTTATTAACACGGCAGAAATTTTAATCATAAAATAAACAAAAGGCGCAACAAAAATAACGCTATCGAATCTATCTAATACACCACCATGTCCAGGCATAACATCGCCAAAATCTTTTATTTTGCAACCACGTTTAACCCATGAAAAAAATAAATCTCCTATAACAGCAATAAAGGACCCTATTAAACAAATCATAATTAAAAAGACATAATTCACGCTAATAACAGATCGGTCAAAATTAATTTTTTCAAATAAAAAACTTATCAAAAACATTATAATAATACAAAATAAAACGCCACTTACAACGCCTTCTACTGTTTTTTTAGGACTTATTTCGGGACAAAGCTTTTGTTTTCCTAAAAAACTTCCGCCAAAATATGCACCTGTATCAGAAATCCAAGCAATTCCAAGAGCTAATAAAACATAAAAACTCCCAATCTTTCCACCCATGTCACGAAGCCTTATAAGCGTGGTAAGGGCAAAAGAAATAAATACCGTCATGCTATAAACCATAACAACATCCTTTAACTTTAACCCTTTGTTTCTTAACAACATAATTCCAACTACAACAAGTGTATACACATAACAAATAAACTGCCACTTTGTTTCGTGAACACCGACTATAGGAAGCAAAGATGTAAAAAAATAACTTGGTAAAATTAAAAAATAATTTTTTTCTAATTTAATAGCAACAAAAATTTCATGAACAGATAAACAACCAACAAGACCCACTAAAATATTAAGAAAATAAGGAAAATTACGGTCAAATAAAAGAAGAGTAATGATGAAAAAAGCACCTATAACACCAGATAAAATCTTAATTGTCAACCGTTACCCCTCCAAAGCGCCTTTTTCTTAAAGAAAATTCAGCCAATGCTAACTGTAAGTCTTGAGGTTTAAAATCAGGCCATAAAACATCAGAAAAAATATACTCAGCGTATGCTGATTGCCAAAGTAAAAAATTAGAAATGCGCTTTTCTCCGCCCGTTCTTAAAACTAAATCTACGTCAGGCTGACTAAAAGTATACAAATTATCAGAAACAATTGATTCATTTATATCGTTTATGTTTATTTTTTCTTTTGCTACCTCTTTAGCAATTAAACGAACAGCCCTTGTAATCTCACTCCGGCTGCCATAATTCATAGCAATATTAAGAAACATACTTGTTGAATTCAAAGAAATTTTTTCTGCTTCGTTTATAAGAGAAATTACTTCTTTAGGAAACACGTTTCTTTCACCAAGAAACTTTATTTTAACATTTTCTTTCTTAAAATCCTTCAAAGCTTCTTTTAAATATTGTTTAAAAAGAACTATTAAAAATTTAATTTCTTCTTTTGGTCTTTTCCAATTTTCAGTCGAAAAAGCAAAAACTGTTAAATAAAGTATGCCTATACTATTACAGTATCTAGTTATGCTCCTGAAATTTTTCGCTCCAAATTTATGACCCACAGAGCGAGGTAAAAGTTTTTTTTTAGCCCACCTTCCATTTCCATCCATTATTATGGCAAGATGCTTAGGTAAGTTTTTGTTTTTATTACTTTTAATATCAAACTTTTCTAAGCTCATTTAAATTTCACCACAATCTTTAAAATAACAAATTTATATAAAAAATATTAAAACAAACCAACATTCAACTTTATTATAACTTCAATTCATTATAGAATTCAATTTAAATTTAAAACATTTAACAACATCAAATAATAAAAATCTATGTAAAACAACTTCATTCTATTAAAATTCTATAAAATCTTTAAATATAGAAAATTTACTATTAAAGCTTTTAAAAAATAAACTCAAAAAAAATTTATATCAGTCAGATAAAAATTGAAAACATTTCTTTTAATTTATTTAAACTTTAATTACTTCATTTCGTTTGTCATCCGACAACAAGTCTACATTCTTAACATATTTATCTGTTAAATTCTGTATTTCATCGGAAAAACTAGCAAGAACATCTTGAGTTATAACATTATTTTTGTTTAACTTCTTGAGCTTGTCGATTGAATCGCGACGAATATTTCTAATTGCAACTTTAGCGTTTTCGCCTTGCTTTGCTACTTCTTTCGCCATCAGATTTCTACGTTCTTCTGTGGGAGAAGGAAAAATAATTCTAATCACTTTTCCATCATTCTGAGGATTGACTCCAAGATCTGAAAGTTGTAATGCTTTTTCTATATCGGAACAAGAAGAAGGGTCAAAGGGTTGAATCTGCAAAATATTTGACTGAACAACAGAAACCGCAGCCAATTGAGTAATTTTTGTAGAACTACCATAATAATCAACAGATATTTTATCAAGTATTTTTGGAGTAATACGCCCAGCATTTATTTGCGAATATTCGTCTTTAAGAGCAGCAATAACTTTTTTCATACGAATCTCTGTATTATTTAAAACTTGATCCATAAATACATCTCCTTAAAATCAATCACACTTCTACTAAGGTACCTATGTCTTCTCCGCAAACAGCTCTTACTATGTTAAAAGGATCTTTTATACTAAAAACAAGAACAGAAATTTTATTATCTCTGCAAAGAGAAGCGGCAGTACTATCCATAAAACCTAAATTATTAGTCAATACATCTTGAAAAGAAACTTTTTTATATTTAACAGCATTTTTCTTAACCTTAGGGTCGCCGTCATAAACACCGTCAACCGTGGTGGCCTTTAAAATTATATCAGCTTCCACTTCCGCCGCACGCAGAGACGCTGCAGTGTCAGTCGAAAAAAGAGGATTTCCTGTACCACAACCAAAAATCACAACTCTGCCTTTATTCATATGGCTCAACGCTTTACTGCGTATATACGGCTCTGCAAATTGCCTCATAGAAATAGCGGTTTGTACACGCACAACTACCCCCAATTTCTCTAAAGCACTTGCAACTCCAAGTGAATTTATAGCAGTAGCAAGCATTCCCATATGATCAGCCCTAATACGATCTATTTCTAAAGTTGCATGCCCTCTTAAAAAATTCCCTCCGCCAACAACAATTCCAACCTCAACACCAAGACTGCAACATTTTTCTACAGACTCGCAAATACTAACAACAGTAGGAAAATCAATCCCATGTTCTTTATTGCCAGACAAAGCTTCCCCGCTTAGTTTTAACAAAACTCTGTTATATTTAGGTTTCAAAAACACCACAACCCGTTCGTTATAAACTAAAAAACTTATTTTGCAAAAAATATACTATCAAAAATTACTTCTTAGTTTCTTTTTAATTTCAAAATTAAAAAAATGCAAATTCCCAAATTTTGAAAAGACAAAACTCCACATGCTTTTTAAAACCTTTCAAAACAAAACATCAATTTTTAACATAAACTATAATAAACAGATTTAAAACACAATAAAACTTTTCTTTAACAAAATTCTTAATCTAATTTTTCACCTTTTTCATATCTCACAAAATCTTCAATACTAATTTGAATATTTAATTCTTTTTCAACTTTCTGCAAATAAGAACTAACAGAAAACGATGAATCTTTAATAAATTCTTGATTCAACAAACAATTTTCTTTAAAAAACTTATTCATTCTACCATCTACTATTTTTTTAATTATATTTTCAGGTTTTCCTTCACTTGCTATTTGTTCAAAAAGAACTTTTCTTTCATGTTCAATAACATCACTTGGAATAGATTCCTCGTTAAGAAAAAGAGGCTTGGCAGCAGCAATTTGCATAGCCACATCTTTTGAAAAATTTTTAAACTCAGAAAAACTAACAACGTCAGGAACAGCGTCAAACTTAACAAGAGAAGCAACACGACCATCAATGTGAATGTAAGAAGACACAACGCCCTCAAAGCGCTCAAATCTACGAATTCTTATATTTTCACCTATAATTAAGATTTTTTCTTCTAAAAGCTTTCCAATTTCTTTAGAAGTACCGCAAGCTTTGCAATTTAATAATTCTTCAACACTTTCAGGCTTTAAATCTATAACAGTCTTTGCACATATATTTACAAAATCTAAAAACTGAGTATTTTTTGCAACAAAATCAGTCTCTGAATTTACTTCTATGCAAACTCCAACAGTCTGATCTTCATTCGTAATCGCCATAGCAACACCATCAACAGTAACTCTTGAAGATTTCTTTAAAGACGCATCAAGACCTTTTTTCCTAAGAATATCTACTGCTATATTCGCATCTCCATTCGCTTCAACCAAAGCTTCTTTGCAATCCATTATGCCACAACCAGTTTTTTCTCTTAAAGCTTTTACATCTTCAGCTGTAATACCCATATGAATTACCCTTTCCACTTTATAATCTTAAAAACCGTATAAGCTTCTTTAATATAAAACTTTTTAAATAAATCAAAACTAAAATAATAAACTGAATAATAAAAAACAATAAAAATTAATTTTTAACAATTTTTTAAAAAAATTTCTCAAAATTTAGTTTACAAACTATTAATTGCTATCTGCATCAATTTTATTTTGATCCTTATCAGCAGCAATAGTTTTCGCATCCTGATTTTTTTGCTCTGATGTATTTTCTTTGTTTTCGTTGCTAAAATCATCAGCATAATTTTCTTTAGAACCCTCAATAACTGCATCCGCTATAACCGAAGAAATTAATTTAACAGAACGAATGGCGTCATCATTCCCAGGTATAACATAGTCAACTTCATCAGGATCACAATTAGTATCAACTATTGAAATAATAGGAATTTTAAGTTTACGAGCTTCCGCTACCGCTATATGTTCTTTTTTAGGGTCAACTATAAACAAAGCACCGGGAAGCTTTTTCATGTTTTTTATTCCACCTAAAAACCTTTCAAGCTTTTCAATTTCAAGAGTAAGTTTTGAAGCTTCTTTTTTTGGAAGAAGGTCAAAAGTCCCATCAGATTCCATTACCCTAAGCTGCGATAATCTATCTACTCTTCTGCGAATAGTTAAAAAATTAGTAAGCATCCCACCAAGCCAACGCGCATTCACAAAAAAAGCACCACTGCGCTCAGCTTCTGTTTTCACAGATTCTTGAGCTTGCTTTTTTGTACCTACAAATAAAATAGATTTATTCCCCAAAGATAAATCCCGAACAAAATTATAAGCCGCTTCAAGTTTCTTCACGGTTTTTTGCAAATCTATAATATAAATACCATTTCTCTCAGCAAAAATGTATTCAGCCATTTTAGGATTCCATCTCCTAGTTTGATGACCAAAATGGGCACCTGATTCTAAAAGTTGCTTCATAGAAATAACAGACACTCAATCTCCTCCTTGGCAAACCTTTCAATATATTTTTAACATAAAAACAACTACTTTAAACAATCTCAACTTCAAGTCTACCACACAAAATGATAGTTTACAATCTTTAAATTTGAGTAAGCTCACTTTTTACAACTTAATCTTAATTTCAATTTAATTTTTTTTATTAAATCTTTTAAAATCTACCTAAAATAAAAAAACGCCCAAACTTTTTTAAAGTCTGAACGTTTAAATTTATTATTTTAATTTATTGCTACATACTTGCCACTTATCACAACGTTATTTTTAAATAATTCATCAATACTCTTTTCTTCCATTTCTTTTCCGTCTACTTTTTTATTAAAAGAAACCCATTTTCCATTGTCTTTTAATTCACAATAGTAGTAATGCTCTTTTTCTACATTTTCTGTACCAAGAAGTACAAGTTTTGTTAATGCATATTGTCGGGATCCCTTGACTTCTCCAAAATCATCAAAAAACGGAAATTCTACTTTTTTCATAATTTTTTCAGAA
>JAITRE010000022.1 GCA_031288555.1 Oscillospiraceae bacterium | reverse complement strand
ATTAAAATATTTAAGAGCATTTGCAGATACACTAGAAAAAGCTAAGTTTAGTGCAAGAAAGCATGATGTAAAAATTCTTTTCTTCATTAATTTAAAAACTCCTTTTAATAAAAAATTTATTTAAAAATAATCTCAAATTTATTTTTAGTTAAATTTATCATAGAATTTAAAATTTTTGTGTCGCAACATGTTTGTATTTTATTGGGTTTATTACAATTAATAGATTTTAATGTGGTGGAAAATATTAGTATTATGTCAAAAAATTTATGAAAAGTTTTAAAATTGCCCTTTAAAAATTAATTAATTTGATTCAAAATTGTTGAATTTAAGAAAAAAATAATTTATTCTAAATTTTCAACTGTAAATTTCTAAATAAAATTTTATAATTAGTTTTTTTGACAGTAAAAAATATCAGTTAAAAACTATAACACTATAACAGAGTTTTTGTTTATAAAAAATTTATCTATGTAAAATTATATAAATAATCTTTTAAAATTTTAACACTTACAAGCTTTTAAAAAATAAATTGTTACATAAAACATGAAAAAATTTAATATTTGTTTTTAAAAAATTTAAATAATGCATTACAACAAAGCAACGAACTTAAAAACTAATAAAAATTTGCCACTTTTAAAACAATAATCAATTATAAAAATGCAAAAACTAAATTTTTATAAAATAACATATGTGCTCTTGCAATGTGTAAAATATTAGTTATATGTGAGAAAATATAAAAAATAAAGAATAACAAAATATAAATTTATAATTTTAAAATATAGTAATTTTACAATTTAAGAAGTTTTTTGTTTTTCTAAATTAAAAATAATTTAAAAATTTTATTTTGCCAGCTTAATTATTTTTAAAATAAGTTATAAAAATCAATTTTAAAGTTTTTTGTAAAGTTTTTGACAAAACACTAACTTTTTCTGTTATGTTCAAATTTATTAATTACAATAAACCTAATAAAATACAAACATGTTGCGACATAAAAATTTTGAATCCTATGATAAACTTAGCGTTAAAGTTGCTTATCTATGAAACGCAATAAAAAGGAGTTTTTAGATAATGAAGAAGGAGAATTTTTGCATCATGCTTTCTTGCACTAAACTTAGCTTTTTCAAGTGTAACTGTAAATGCTTTCAAATATTTCAACTATTGGGAATTTCCTGTTCCTATTTACTGTGAAGTGTTTGAAGGTGAAGATTTTGGAATAAATAAAAAATTAGGAAGATTTATATCGTTTAAAAAGCTAAAAGATAAAGATAACTCAATTGAAAAAAGAGATTGATATAAAACCACTAAAATATGTTTAGGGTAAATTTGTTTTTTCTACTAAAGCTTTTATAGTTTTAAAAACGTATTGTATAAAGATAGAAACAGAAGACTCTGTATGCCATCGAAATTTCTTGACGGAAGAGATATATTTGTAGGAGGGTTTAAAAAAATATATGTACAAAAAAATGGTGGAAAGATGACTTTGTGGAAAATGGTTTATACGAAAAAGCAATAAATATAAATTATACAAAAAAAGAGTTTCATGAAAAATCTTTTGTTTGCAGAATTCTTGGAAGCTTTAAAGATTATTTAGTAATTTCTCATTTTGATGTTTTTCATAAGCTATCAGAGGCTATATTGTCTGAAGATGTAGAAAAAGAAGAAAGAGAAACTACAAGACCGATTTTTATTAACATAAGGGACGAAGAAATTATTTACACTTCCATTGAAGATGCTTTATTTAAGTTGAAGGGCTCAAATAACACTATAAAAAAATTGGAAGGAGAAGTTAATAAAAAAGAAAAACTAAAAAGAAAAGAAGAAGAAAACTTGTGTAATCTATCGCAAAAAACAGATTCAAATTTTTAAAGAACCTATGCTAATGAAATAGAAGGCCTTAAACAACAACAAATACAAGATATTAGTAAAAAAGAAGAAACGATCGAATCTTTAAATAAAAAAAATGAACAGCTTAGAAAAGATTTATTTGTTGTGAAAAAAGATCTGGAAGCGGCTTTGAATGAATCTAAACAAAGAAAAAAAGATCTTAAAAAAAATATTTTATCGCTCAAGAGTAAAACTGAAGAATTAGAAAATTTGCAAGTAGTTTGCAATGAGTTAAAATAAAAAATGAAAGATCAGACAAGTGAAAATAGGGATTTAAATGAACAAAATCAAAATTTTCAAAAGAGTTTAAGCCAACAAGAAAAAAATTTAGAAGAATTAAAGCAGAAAGAAGAAGAGTTAAAAGAACAAAAGCAAAATTTTAAATATGTTAAGCAGCAATTAGAGATATGCACTATTCAATCATCAAAAATAGACATAAAAACACAAACAAAAACGGTTGATACCATCGACATGAAAAACATAGAAACATATAAATTTCTAGCTCAAATTGCGCTTAACTTTTTTGATGATCAATATCGATTTAAAAGAAAAAATAATTGATTGCGAAGAAATGAAAAATTTATAAACGATGTTATATCAGGACCAAAATGTTACAAACAAATAATTGAAAGCGCTTGGTGCAACATTAATAATACAGAATTTCCTAAAAAACAAGAAAAAGATGCTGAATTTTTAAAGTTTTTTAACACATTAACTGCAATGTTAAACAATTTTATGGATTTGTCTAAACATTGCAACAAACCAATCACTTAATTAGTACAATTTATAACTTACGCGAAATTTAAAAATAAAAAACAAATTGTTACTTTTTCTTAAATTCAGCCGTTTTTCAAACAAACTAACTAATTTTTAAAAAGCAATTTTAAGCTTTTTTAACAGAATGCTAACTTTTTCTGTGTATATTTATATTTTATTGATTACAATAACCTAATAAAACACAGACGTATTGCGACATAAAAATATTAAACTCTATGATAAACTTGCACTAAGGTCATGTACACGAAAAAATTGTAAAGGGGTTCTTTTAAAAATGAAGAAAAAAATTTTTACGTCATGTTTTCTTGCGCTAAGCTTAGCTTTTTCAAGTATATCTGCGAGTGCTATAAAAAAGTATTACAATAACTGGCCGTTTTCTATCCCTATTTATTGTGAAGTTGATGATGAAGATTTTGGATTAGAAAAAAAATTAGAAAAATTTGTATTATTAGAAGATCTTAAAAAACAAGATAGCTCAATTACTAAAGACCACATTGTACAGCCATTAGGATGTGTTTATGGTAATCTTGATTTTACTGAAAATTTCATAGTTATAGATATCATACCGTATAAAAATAAAGACAGAATGCTCTGCATACCAGCAAAGTTTCTTGCCGAAAAGGATATGTATGTGACAGGGTTTAGTAAAATATATATACAAGAAGAATGGTGGAACGATGACTTTGTGGAAAAAAACTTGAAAGAACAAGCAATAGAAGGGTTTTTAGAAGAACCTTATTGTAGAGTTTTAGGAAATTTTAGAAACTATTGTGTGGTTTCTCATTCTGATGTTTTTCCCTATTATAATACACCTATGATACCTGAAGATAAAGGAAGAAAAGAAGGGGAAAATGAAAGACCGGTTTTTATTTGTAAAGATGACTACGGAGTAGAATGTGTTAGTGTTGGTGATATTCTTTCGAGAATAAGGGACCTTCAACAACAACAACAAATAGCAGCCCATCTCGACGATCAACAACAACAACAAATAGCAGCCCATCTCGACGATTAAAAACAAATAAGATTGCTACTATCAATTTTAAGAGGGCGGGCTTTTGTAAAGTAAGTTTTTATTGTTTTTGCCTAATGTTTTAAAAAACGATAAGTCTCTTGCTTTTAATATTCCTAAAACAAACAACATAGCTAAATAAACTACTAAAAAAATAAATAAAGTTGCAATTATAGATAAATTTCTGTAAGTTAATTTTAAAAATATTTCATTAAAATTTAAAGAAATAAAGCTCGAAACGATTGAAGCTATTATTGGTTTTAAAAATAATGATGAAATGTTTAATAAAAACTTGCATTCTTTACATAGAAAAAATATTGAAGAAATAAAAACAAAACTATAACAAATTAAAGTCCCGACCCCCGCCCCCTTTATGTTAATTTGAGGTGTTCCTACTAATATGTAATTAAAAAAAATTTTTAAACTCACTCCCACTAAAAGTAATTTAACCGGTATGTCGGTTCTACCAATGGCTTGCAACATACTGCAAAGAGGATTGCTCATAGAGGTAAAGATTGCTGCTATTCCCATTATTGCAATGATTTGCGAAGCTATATTCACTTCCCTGAATCGTGCACCTCCGTATAATAAATTTAATATCTCTCCTCCGAAAATAGAAAGTCCTACACCAGTTGGTATAGAAAATATTGATGTTATTTTAATTATTGTCTCCACATTTTTCTTTAACTTTTCTTTATCTTTTAAAACCCAAGCTGTTGTTACTGCAGGTAATGCGCTTATACCAAACATCTGAGTAACTCCCGGCATTAGCATGACTATACTAGAAACATACCCAAAACATCCCGAAAGAAATTCATGAACTTGGCCAGACGCAATTTTGTCTTGCGGAATATTGTCTCCGTACAGAAAAAGTAGACTTTTAGAAGAGATTTCCATTATATTGTACAATTGTTTTCTAACAACAATCGTATCTATAAGACATCCAACATTCATGATTAATGCGCCAAGTCCAATAGGAAACGATAGTTTTATTAGCAATTTTATAGTAGATTTTAAACTTTTGGACTTTGGAGATTTTTTTAATTCTTGCTTTGTTATTCCGTCTTTTGTTTTTTTATAGTAGAATAACAAGAACAAAAATGCAATTATTGATCCTATAGTTATACCACCTATTGCTCCTGACGCTGCAAAAGGTAAAATTGCATTCTCTGCTAAGCTTTCAGATGAAAAAGATTTTCCAAACACCGTTCTGTGAGTTTTATATTCATTCATGCCGCAGAAAACAATTGCAAAAGCGAAAAATAATCCAAAAACAAGCTTTGATAAAGCCTCTATAACTTCTGAAATCGCTGTAGGCACCATATTTCTTAATCCTTGATAATACCCTCTATAAACTGACATTAAGCAAGAAAAAAATATAGTTGGAGAAAGCGTTAAAGTGGCAAATATTGCGTTAGGAGAATTTATGAGTTTTGAATAATAAAAAGCCCCAAACATCATTACTAAAAAACCTAGTATTCCTGTAACCAAAAATATAGGTATAGAAGCTTTATAAACAAGTCTTGCATCACTAAACTTTTTTTTTGCCACGTTTTCAGATACTGTTCTTGAAACTGCAATTGGGAGTCCTGACACTGCAAGCGAATCTATAGGATTGTAAAGTGCATAAGCAGCTTCAAAATAACTATTGCCAACACCACCTAGTATTTTCCCAATTGGTATTTTAAAACAGGCTCCTATTATTTTAACAATTATAGTGCTTGCTGTTAAAATAAAAGCACCTGCTAAAACAGATTGACTCTTTTTAGCTGGTTTTTTTTGCAACAATCTACACTTCCAATCTTAAAAGTACTTTTAAATTTTATGTTTTTATTTAATATTTTATAGCCAATTTAATTTAAAAAAGTGACTTTATTTAAAAATTTATTTCAATTTAAATAAAATAATTATTTTCTGCAATAAGTTTAAAACACTAAAATTAGAACAATTTTTTAAAATACATATTTTTTCAAAATAATTAACTATTGATATGTAAAGTTTCTAGAAGGGACGTGATTAATATAGATTGGTTGGCTTTTGAAGAAAATTATAAGAAAAAAGGATTTGAGAATATTTGTGGAGTTGACGAAGCAGGAAGAGGTCCAATTGCAGGCCCTGTCATCGCGTCTGCCGTTATTTTGGAAGAAAATTCAAAAATAGACGGAATAAATGACTCTAAAAAGCTAAATGCAAATAAAAGAAAAAAATTATTCGAAAAAATTCTACTTTTAGCTAAAGACTATAGCATATCTTCAGCTTCTGTTGAAGAAATTGACAAATTTAATATATTAAACGCAACTTTACTTGCCATGAAAAGAGCAGTGGAAAGCTTAAAGTTGAAACCCGATATCGTCTTAATAGACGGCAACGCTTCGCCAAAACTAAAATTTAAAACTAAAACTATTATAAAAGGAGACTCTCTTTCGACATCTATCGCTGCTGCCTCTATATTAGCAAAAGTTTATAGGGATAATTTGATGATAAAAGCAGACGCTTTGTATCCGATATATAAATTTTCAAAGCACAAAGGTTACGGCACGAAATTGCACAGAAACATTTTAAAAAAACATGGCACTTGCCCAATTCATAGAAAAAGCTTCAAAATTAAAAATTTTTAAAATAATTCAAATAATTTTAAAATTAGTTTTACTTTGCTAAATTAACAGACTCGAAACTATTTAAAAATTCTTTTAACTCCATACGAAATAAACCAGAAGCATCTTCCCATTTTTCTAATGAGTCGCCCATTTCTGCTTTATCTCTCCAAGGATCTGTTAAATATACAAAATATTTTTCATCAACTTTCTCTACGTTAACTAAAGCATAAGCATGGGACTTGTTAAGACCTTTTTTTATTTTAGTACTATCTGCCTTTGTACCACAACAAGCGGGCTTTTTTGACTCTAAGGTGTTTTTTATTCTTCCAAAAATTCTCATTTCTTCTCTTGAATATTCTTCTGAAGATTGATTTTCTGTAGCTGTTTTAGTTTCTAAATATTCAGTATTTTTATAACCAAAAACACACTTAAATACTTCATCAGGATTTCCACTTTCACAATCTTCATAAGTTATATTTGTCTTGTTTTTTGATAGTGCTCCTTTAAAACTTGAAAAATCTTCTTGGTTCAAAGCAGCAACATACGCTTTGAAAAACAAAGAAGGCCAAATAACGTGATCCTTTGTATTTATTATTTTAAGAACGCCTTCTGCATCTTTTATTTTTGGAATACTTTTGTTTATAGTAAAATATCTTTCTTTTCCATCATTATTAAAAAGTCTAACAGTAACTGTTCCATCTTCATTGTCGTACATACTTTCTAAAATTTTCTGTTGACCATCTGACGTTGAAAGAAATGCTATCAACGAAGACTCAAAATAACAATTCCCTATTCCCCCCTGACGTATATCGTGAACTGATGGAGAGTGTCGAAACAACGGAGCTGCTAAATTATACTTATGTTCTTCTGCTTTAAACCCAGACTGAGAATCTACTTGTGAAAACTTTAATTCAGGATCATTTAAACGTACATCTTCGCCTTTTGAAAATGTTAATAAACCTTTTTGATTTTCAAAATTTCCATATCCATATTTGTTGCTCTTTTCTTCTTTTTTTTTAGAATATGTTCCTTCTTTTTTAGCCTTATTCTTTTCTTCTACTTCTTTTTTTATCATATTATCATAATCTTTTTCTGAATCTGTTTTTTCTCTGAGAGTACCTTTAAAATTTTTTGCTGATATAACTGGCAAAATTTTTTCATGAACACCGCTCTTATACACCACCGATCCAACCACCGATGACCCCATTAACAGCATACCAAGAGTCGCAAACGCTCTTCTTACATTAACTCCACCGCTAATATTTTCAAGATCTTCTTCGTTTAATTTTGAATTTTCAAATTCAATAAAATCTTTAAAATTAAGATCATAACCTACTTTTTTTGCTAAAGGCACCACAACTTCTTTTACAAATTTATATTCTTCATCTTCAATATTGTTATATTTTTTTTGTTTTTGTTTTATTTCATTTAGTAAATTAGGACTTCTTCTAAGAAAATCATAAAAATCGCAAACACTATCACTATCCATCAAATATTCTCCTAACGTATGAAAAAATTCCCTTGAACTTATACTTCGTGTAAAAACGTTTTAAATTTCAAAATAAAAATTCATAAGCTTTGTCTTGAAACAAAATTTGCAAATTATTTTAAATCTTTATCATATTGTTCCCCAATACTTTAGAGGCGATTCAATTTTTGACTTTATCATTTTAAAAGTAAATTAGTTTTAATTTATCAAAATATACATTAAATAATAATAAAAATTTTTAATCAGTATTTTATTATTTTAAAAATATACTTATTCAAATTATACAATAGAAATTATTGATATACAAAGAATTAAACTATTTTATTGTTAAAATAATAAGATTCTTAGATTATTTACACTAAAAATTAAATTTAATGCGAAATAATTATACTTGTAGTTTTTTTGTTTTAAAAGAACAATCTACTTCGATAATTTTCGCCTGATTTTTATTTTATTCTGTTGTATACTAAATTTATATTTCAAATTAACTTTAAACATTTAAAATATGAAACGTAGAAAAAAAATTAAACTGTGTAGAAATCAACAATGATTTTATAGAAATATAGTTTGGGGACTTTAAAAAATGAAATATAAATTAGCAATAATAGGTTGCGGAAGAATTAGCATTAAACATGTGGAAGCTTGTATTTCAAATTCTAATATTATTCAAATTTCAGCATTTTGCGACATCGACATACAAAAGGCAAAGAACAAATCAGAACTTCTCTCTAGCAGAACTGGAGATATTTTAAAACCTGTTTACAAAAATTATCAAAAAATGATAAAAGAACTGAACCCAGATATAGTTAGCATAGCAACAGAATCTGGAAAGCACGCAGAAATAGCTGTTAATTGTTTAAATCTTGGTTGCCATGTTATTTGTGAGAAACCAATGGCTCTTTCTACAAAAGATGCTGATGAAATAAATAAAGTGGCGAAGAAAAACAAAAAAAAAATTGCTATTTGCTTTCAAAATAGATTTAATCCACCTGTAAAAAAATTACGATCTGCTTTAGAAGCTAAAAAATTCGGTAAGCTGATTTATGGTACAATTCAAGTACGATGGAATAGAAATGACGATTATTACAGAAAAGCGTCGTGGAGAGGAACTTGGGAAATGGACGGCGGCGCCCTAATGAATCAATGTATCCACGGTATAGATTTGCTTCAATGGATGTTAGGCGAAGACGCCACTCGAGTTTGGGCTTTAACCAGGCGTTTCTTAAAACCAATAGAAGCCGAAGATTTTGGTACTGCAATAATAGAGTTTAAAAATGGAGCTGTTGGCATAATAGAAGGTAGTGTTGACGTATATCCTCAAAATTTAAGTGAAACTCTTTCAATTTTCGGCGAAAAAGGCTCTGTAGTAATTGGAGGTATCGCTATTAACAAAATAGAAAATTGGAATTTTGAAAGCGACGTTTTTCTAGAAAATCTTAAAAAAAATTCTTTAAGCTCAAACGAAGAAAAGCAAACAATATACGGTTTTGGACATATACCTTTGTTTAAAAATTTTGTAGAATCTATAGAATTCGACAGAGAACCATTGATCTCAGGAGAAAGCGGTAGAAAATCTTTGGAAATTGTTCTTGCTGCCTATAAATCACAAAAAACAGGACTACCGGTCACTTTACCTTGCGATTTTTCGACACTTGAAATGAAAAACTACTTTTCTTAAATTTCATTTAAATTATTTTAAAATAAAATCTTCTGTATAAGACTAGTATTTTAAAAACAATTAATTCTGCATTTTATTTAACCATTTGTAAAAATTAACAAAGGATGGATTTCAATATGAACGTACCATTTTTTGATGCAACTAGAGAATATTTGTCTTATAAAGAAAAAATAGATCAAGCTATTTTCTCTGTTGTATCTTCAGGACATTTTATTTTAGGAAAACAAGTTTTTAATTTTGAAGAAGCGATTAAATACTACACAGGCGCAAAATATGCAATAGGAGTTTCAAATGCAAGCGATGCATTAATCATTGCGTCAAACATACTTGAATTCAAAAATGCTGATGTTTTAACTCCTGCCTTTTCTTTTTTTTCTTCTGCCTCTTGTATATTACACTCTGGTGGAAATCCAATTTTTTGTGACGTTTGCGAAGATAGTTTTTGCATTGACATAAGCGATGCAGAAAAACGAATTACAAAAAATACAAAAGGCATAATTCCAGTTCATTTATTCTTACAAACTTGTGATATGTCGTCTTGTATGAATTTAGCAAAAAAATACAATCTTAAAGTTTTGGAAGACTCAGCAGAAGCTTTAGGAATGCATACAACAGTAGATGGAACTTACCATCATGCTGGCAACATTGGAGATTTTGGAGTTTTTTCTTTTTTCCCTACAAAAACATTGGGCGCTTACGGTGACGGAGGTATGATTATTACAAACAACAAAGAACTTTATGAAAAAGCAAAAAGTTATCGTGTTCACGGCGCTTCAAGCAAATATCGCTATGATTACATTGGATATAATTCTAGGCTAGATGCAATTCAAGCTGCTATATTAAAAGTTAAAATTTCTTATTTAGACGTCTTAATAAAAAAACGTGCAAAATGTGCTAAACAATATCGAACACTCCTTTCTGATATAGAAGAAGTAGAGTTACCTAAAGTAAATAAAGGAAACAAAGAAGTAAATTACGTATTTTGTTTGAAAGTAGAAAAAAAGCGCAATGACTTAATAAATTATTTGAAAAATAACGGTGTTGAAACTTGTGTTTATTATCCTGTACCTATGCATTTGCAAAATTGCTTTAAACATCTAGGATTTAAAGAAGGAGATTTTCCTGTTGCTGAAAATTTATCTCAAAAAGCATTGTCTTTACCAATTTTTCCTGGATTAACAGAAAATGAAATTAGTTATGTATGCGAAAAAATTTCAGCATTTTTTGAAAAATAAAAAAGTAGATTAAAGGTGAATAATATGAAAAAAAATTATTTTTCACACAAAACTGCATGTGTTGATGAAAATTCAATTATAGGTGACGGAACAAAAATTTGGCATTTTTCACATATTATGAGCGGTGCTATAATAGGTAGAAATTCCTCAATAGGGCAAAATGTTAACATAGCTTCAACTGCAATTATAGGAAATAATGTAAAAATACAAAATAATGTGTCTATTTTCGATGGTGTAATTATAGAAGATAAAGTTTTTTGTGGACCGTCTTGCGTTTTTACAAACGTAACTAATCCTCGTGCATTTATATCAAGAAAAAATGAATACAAAAAAACAGTTATTAAAAAAGGAGCTTCTATTGGCGCCAATGCAACAATTCTCTGCGGAATAACAATAGGAAAATATTCTTTAATAGGCGCAGGTAGCGTTGTCACAAAAAATATCCCAGAATATTCTTTAGCTTACGGAAATCCAGCTCGAATTTTTGGTAAAGTATGCAAATGCGGATGTAAATTAAACGAAAACAGAGAATGCCCACAGAATTGCGACTGTTGCAACAATTAACTTTTTATATTACTTAATTTTAATTTTAATATTCTTATAACATCATCATATTTAAATTTTTTAATTTTTCTATCATTTGTCCCTTTTTTGTAAAAACAAATAGGAAAATATTCGCAAAATTCACAAGCAATTCGGCTATTTACTACGGCAGGATTTGTTTTAAAATTCAAGAGTTCTATTTTTTTAAATACATTTAAAATTTCATTTTCAACAAATTTTAATATCGTATCCATTTCTTCGTTTGTAACAGTAATGTGCCCTGAAATTCTTTTACCAGAAGTAAATATATTATCAGTGTCTTTTTGAATTTCATTAATAATTTTTCTATCATTTAAAATTAAACCACTTTTCTGCAAACCTTGTTGAAAAATTTTTTTAATTTTAAAGTCTCTTCTACCATCAATCACAGGAACACAAAGATTTACGTAAGACACTCCCGCTGGAAGAAACTTTTCGTCGTCCCTTGAACTTTGTTGCAAAATAGCTGCAAGATATATTAAAGTTTGCATATTAAGCCCTTGTGTTAAATCTGAAAGATTTAAATCTTTTTTTGAAATTTTATAGTCTATAACTCTGAAATATTTTCCTTCTTTTGTTTCCATTAAATCAAGTCTATCTATTTTTCCTTCTACACAAACAACAGTTTTTTTATTTAACATTATTTTAAGAGGTTTTGTGAGCTTTTTTTTAGAATCATATGATAAAACCAACTCACACCCGATAGGACGAAATTTACTTTGTGAAAATTCATTTAAAACATTAATTACTATAATATGAAGAAATTTTTTCCATCTGTTAGACAAAAATTTAAATTGTGCAGATTTTAAAATCTTCAAAGAAAATCTTGAATCTACATATTTGTTAAAAAATAAACTTATTTTATTAAAAATTAAACTTTCATCTTCATTCAACAACTCTTCTATTGAATAGTTTTTAAAAATTTTTTCCATTATAAAATGTGCTAAATTTCCATATTCAAGATTATCAAGCAACATTTGTTTTTGTGGCTTTATAAAAAACCCATATTCGCATAAATACTTGAAACTGCACAAATTATACTGCTCTATTTGAGTAACAGAAAGAATCATCGGAGTATTAAACAAATTTTTAAAACTATTTTCTTTAAATTTTAAAAAATTTTGCTTTTCCAAATTTTTAATTTTGAGTAAAGTTTTTTCATTAAGACAGTTTTTAAAAGATTTTGTAAATAAAACTTTATTTTTATACTTTGATAACAACTCTAAAGCTAAATTTTCTTCCCACACCTTCTCTTCGATCTCTTCGTCTTCTGAAAAAACAATATTAAGATCTGTAAAAATATTTTTAACTTCGCCAACAATTTCAGAACAAAAAACTTCCTTTGAAGAAAGTTCCCTCTCGTAAAAACTAATAAAAATTTTTTCCTTTGCACAAGTCAAAGCTCTGTAACTCCAAAAGCGTTCTATAGATAAAATTTCTTCCATTGATTTTTTAATAGGAATATCAATTTTATTAAGTTCTTCTATTTCTTTTTGTAAAAACATGCCTGTCATTTGCGGTTCTTTAGGAAACTTAGCAGAATTTGCACCAACTATAAAAGCAACAAAACGATTTTCAAGATGAATTTTATCTACTGTTTTCACCATTACTTGATCGGCTTTTTTAAAAGTCAAATTTTCATCATTGCAAGATATCACTAAATTAAAAAGTTCCACATAATCTTTAGAACTTATTTTATCATTTTTTAATAAATCAACTATTTTATCTAAAGCTTTAATAACTAAATCAAAAACTCTTAATCCATCAAAAGTCTTTGATTTTAACGCTTTAAAAAACTCAAAAACATTAAAATCGCTCAGTAAATTAAAAACTCCTAAAGAAATTATTTCAACATCTTCTGAATTTTTAACAGCTCTATAAAACTTTATTAAAGGTTCAATAAAACTTCGGCGAACATTATTTATAATTTTTAATTTTTCTTTGTCGCTATCTTTTAGTTGTTTCATGCCGCTTGGATTACTTTTAAAATCTTCAAACCATTCTTGATCGCTTATTTGCCAAGTAAAAGCATAATTTTCAAAAAGGCAAACGGACTCTTGAGGTAATTTTAAAAAATCCGTTTTAATAAATTCAATAACAGAATTATAAGAAAAATTTGAATGAACCACTTCAAATGCTGTTAAAATCAAGCGAATAATTGGATGTAAACAAATATTTTTTTTAATATCAATAAAAAACGGAATCTTATATTTTAAAAGCGCGCTGATAATAAATATTTCATAGTTTTTAATATCTCTTGTAATTATAATAAAATCTTTATACTTAAAATTTTCGTTCATAATTAGTTTTTTAATTGTTCTTGCTACAAAATCACATTCATCATATATATCTTGAGCAGCATAGATTTTAATTGTGTTTTGAACGTTGTCTTCCTTAAAGGCTGAATAATTGCTAAAGATATTTTGTTCTAAAAATCTTAAATTATCATTTTTAAAATTATTTGGCATCTTTAAAAAAATAGGTTTTAAAACTTTTACTTCACAATTATTAGCTATTGATATCAATTTATTTATTGTTTTATAAATTGGAACAAAAACAGAGGTTTCATCGTAATCTTTACAACAACTTTCAAAATCAGCACATAGGGAAATATAGCATTTTTGAGACTGTTTAATTATAGACTTTATAATTTTCAATTCTTGATTTGTAAAAAAGTCAAAACCATCAATAAAAACTATGTATTTGTTAAATACTTGTTTAAAAATAGAAAATTCAAAAAGTAAATCAAGATTATTCAAATAATCTCTGTTATTATGTTCAGAAACAATCGATTTGAAAGAAGAAACGATAAACGCTATCTCTCTTATTTTTTCTTGTAAAATTTTATTTTTTATAAACTTAATTTTTTCAAAAAGAAGCTTAAAACCCACATTGCTCTTCGTTAATTCTTTTTCCAAACACACCATTTGATATATTGTTTTTGAAAAGTTAGAATAATTTTTGTATAGTTTAAGTTTTTTCTTATTTCTTTTTATAGCCATGTACATAAAGATATTTCGACTATCTTCGTCTAAATCTTTACTTAAAACAGTTTTTAAATTTTGTGTAATTAAAAGATCATTCAAAATAACTTTTGCCATTTTGTTGAAATCCCAAACTTTTATTTGTTGAGAAATTTCTGCACCAACAAGTGATAAAAATGCTTTTTTATTTTTTAAACAACTTTCTTTAGGAGATAAAAATATTATTTCTTTTTTTTCAGCAAAAAATTCATCAATAGCCAATTTTCTCGCCATAAAAGTCTTGCCATATTCAGATCTTCCTAAAATTAATCTTAACAAAACTCTACCTCTTAATGTTGGTGCGCCAGGAGGGATTCGAACCCCCGGCCTTTTGGTTCGTAGCCAAATACTCTATCCAGCTGAGCTACTGGCGCAAAATTTAATAAATAAATGCCTTAATCTGTTTTGAACAATATTTTATTTTTAAAATTCATTTTAATCTCCATCAACCAATTTATTTTTAAAATACAACACTTTCTTCTTAAAGTTCATTAAACAATCATTTAAATATTAGTTTAAAACAAAAATAACAAACACATCGTTAAAACAAGAGTAAAATAAAATAAAGCTTTTTTACATAATAAATTAACTGCGATACGGTTAGATTTTAATATGCAATAAAAAATAAATCAAGCTTAAAAATTTATTCAAAACAACAAAGCCCATCTTAATTAACTAATATTAAAATATTTTCATTAAAACAAAAACTTTTAAAAATAAGTGATTAAATTAAAATTTGTAAAATTAATTTTACACATTAAAGATATTTAACAATATTATAAAAAATAAATTAACCATTTTGCATATAAAAAAAAAATATTCATAAAATATATTAAATTCAAAAAACTAATCAACTTTAAAAATTACATACAAAATAGCCTTGTAAGTCAACAATTAAAATTCTTAATATATATAATTAAAAGCAAACTTTTTAAATATAGAAAATAAATATAAATAATTATGAATTTACACTCATTTTTAAAAAAGGGTGAACTTTATGTTGAGAAGACTTTTCTCAAAATTTTTTCCTATTATTTTAACAACTACAGCGCTCTTAATGTCATTGTGCTTTTTTGTATACAGAAAAATAAATAGTAAAGAAAATGAAAATATTAAAACACAATCACCCATTATTACAGCTGACAAAATTTCTAATGAAAATACATCTTACATAGAAAATAATAGCCAAGAAGAACAAGAAGCTGAAAATAACAGCGAAACAAAAACTACATCAAACGACGACGAAATGCGAGCTGTTTGGGTTCCATTTACAAGTTTAGATCTTTCAAGTAGCGATAAGCAAAAAGATGAACAAGGATTTAAGGAACTTTTTGACAAAATTATAAAAGAATCGAAAAAACGAAATATGAATACTTTAATTGTACATGTAAGGCCATTCGGTGACGCTATGTACCCGTCAAAATTTTTCCCCTGGTCTCATCTTTTAACAGGAAAACAAGGGCAAAACCCGGGCTACGACCCGCTTGAATATATGGTAAAAGCAACGCATAAAGCTGGACTTAAAATCCACGCTTGGATAAATCCTTTTAGAATACAAATTGAAAAAACGCCAAATGAAATTAGTGATGATAACCCATATTGCATGTGGACGAAAAGTGGAGATAAAAAATTTACTTCTGCTGTTGTTGATTGGAATGAAAAAAAATTTTACAATCCTGCATCTAGTGAAGCTCGAAAATTAATTTTAAATGGAATCAGAGAAATAGTAAATAACTATAAAATAGATGGAATTCATTTTGACGACTATTTTTATCCTAATGATGAAAACGATATTAGTAAAGAAAATTATGAAGAATATTGTAAGAGCATGGGAGAAAATTCTACTCCTATAAGCTTTTCTGAGTTTAAAAAAAACAATATTAACGAATTAATTAGTGGCACTTCAAATATTGTAAAAGGCTGCAAACCTAGTATTCCATTTGGAATTTCAGTAGCTTGTGATCCTAATTACAACGCAACTATTGGAGCAGATGTTGAAACATGGGGAAGTATGCCTGGATATATTGATTATTTGTGTCCTCAAATTTATATGAGCTTTAAGCACAACACTCTTCCATTTGACAAAATGGCAGAAAAATGGCGAAATTTAGTCAGTGAAAAAAGTATAAAGTTTTATTTAGGTCTGGGTGTATATAAAGCAGGAAATAAAACTGTAGATGGCGGAACATGGAATGAAAAAAGTATTTTATCAAAAGAAATAGAGTTTGGCAGAAAAATTAATTGCGATGGATTTATGTTGTTTTCTTTTGACAGTTTTCTTGAAAAGCAAAGCGAAGAAGAAGTCGCGAGTGTTTCTAAAATGTTCAATTAAATTTTGAACAACTTTTTATATAATTAGTTTTATTAAATTTTTTAAAGCTAAAATTTTAAAAACCTAATCTAAATTTAACCAACAACGTTTTTAAAAATTTTATATTAAGCTAAGTTTGAAAAAAACAAAAATTTTTATAAATATAATCATCATTTTTAAAACAAAACATCAACTCTTTTAAAATTTAAAAATCCTAATTGTAAATAATCGCATTTAAATAAAAATTAAATCTTATTTATTAATAATAATTTTTATTTACAAAATAGTTTATACCAAAAATAAAACATCATAATAACAGATAATGCAAAAAATAATATAGAATAAAAACGTTGTATAAATCTACTATGTTTTTTAACCAATAGCCCTAAAGCGGCATTACTTTTAATAGCAATCACTTTAAAAATTTTATAGCTTTTGTTCAGTTTTTCCCATTACTACTTGCTAATTTGACAAAATAATTATAATGATTTAAATTAAATACGTGATGTGTTGTAAAATTATCTACACATTTAATTTAAATCTACTTGTTTTACTTCGTTTAAAAAACTTAAAATAGCAAGTTTATTTTATCGCGTTAAATAAAAAAATAACTAAAAATTAAAGTAATATTTTAATTAATTCGTTTTGCGCAAAACACACTAAGTTAAATTTTTGTCAACATCTAAAGGTTTTGATGCTAAATTTGTGAAGCTTTCAAAAGGAGAAAACATGGATTTTAGCAATTTTCTTACAATGCTTGGTGGGCTTGGTCTTTTTTTGCTTGGAATGAAATTAATGAGTGATGCTCTTGAAATTGCAGCAGGCTCAAAACTAAAGTTATTAATTGAAAAATTGACAAAAAATAAATATATGGGTGCTTTTGTAGGACTTATTGTAACGGCAGTAATTCACAGCTCAGCTGCCACTACTGTTATGGTAATTGGCTTTGTTAATGCTGGGATTATGGATATTGTCCAGGCATCGAGTGTTATAATGGGTGCAAATATTGGAACGACTATAACAGGTCTTATGGTTGCACTTGATTTAACTAAAATGTCTCCTGCAATAATATGTATTGGCGTTTCAATGCTGTTTTTTTTGACAAAGAATAGTCTTAAAAATATAGGACAAATTATAGCAGGATTTGGGATGTTGTTTTTTGGGCTCGGTATGATGGGAACATCTATGGAGCCACTTAAAAACTCTGAAAGTTTTGCTCATTTAATGGCATCATTTAAAAATCCGTTTTTAGGACTTTTAGCAGGAATTATAGTAACAGCTATAATCCATAGTTCTACTGCAATAATAGGTATACTTCAATCTTTAGCGATGGCTGGAATCATAGATATTAATAATGTTGTTTTTATAATATATGGTCAAAACATCGGCACTTGTGTTACAGCTCTTATGGCGTGTGCTGGCACAAATAAAACAGCAAAAAGAGCTGCCGTCATACACTTACTTTTTAATGTAATTGGAAGCTTTATCTTTGCTGCAATAACTTTGATACTTCCCTTCACTAGTTGGGTTGAAAAAATGGCTCAAGGAAACGTAATGGCACAAATTCCGATAGTACATCTGTTTTTCAACGTTGTAACAACAGCTGTGTTGTTGCCTCTTAATAAATATTTAATAAGCATTTCTTGTCGTATAATAAAAGGAGAAGATAAAATTAAAAGCGAACAAAGACTCGAATATCTTGATGATCGCATACTAAACACTCCTCCTATAGTGGTTTCTCAGCTTTTAAAAGAAACTGAAAGAATGGCAGATCTTTCTATTAGTAATTTTGATGCAGCTATGGAATCACTTTTTAAAAAAGATACTGAAAAAGTTCAAGAGGTTTATGAAAAAGAAAAAACTATAGACTATTTAAGCAGAACTATAACAGAATACTTGGTAAAAATAAACGGTTTAGATATAAGCGATTCTGACAAAAGAATTGTAGGATCTTTGTTTCACGTTGTAAGCGATATAGAAAGAGTTGGAGATTATTGCGAAAATATGTGCGAATCTTCTGAAATTATAATATCCGGCAAAGCAGATCTTGGAAATGTAGCAATGAACGAAATACTACAGCTTCAAACAATGACTAAAAATATTCTCAAACAGGCAATGTTCATTTTTTCAAGTGACAATAAACTTTGTGAAGAACTTTTTGAAGCTATTAGTAAGCTTGAAGATAAAATTGATGATAAAACTCAAATTTTAAAAGAAAATCATATAAGTCGTTTAAGTAAAGGCGAGTGCACTGCTATTTCGGGTGCTGTTTTCATGGATTTTTTAACAAGTCTTGAACGTATAGCTGATCACGCAACAAATATCGCTTTTTCAATGAAGAAAAGAGAAGTTTATCCTCTTAACTAAAAACTTAAATTTGTATTTTTAAACTTTTAAAAAATATCGCTTATAATATGGTTAAGATAAAAAATAATTTTAACCTAGCAAATAAATTTTAACTTATATTTACATAATATAAAAGTTGATATTTGTAGCATTTAAAACTATTAAAAAATTTATTAAACTGTTTTTTTATTTTTAAATCACAAATAAAATATGATTTTTTTTAATTAAGCTAGCTAAAAAAATAATTGTATGTAACAATACTTAAGTAATTTAATTAATTCTTTATAAAATATCAAAAATTTAAAGCTCAAAAATAATAGGAGGAATATTTTGTTTTCAAAATTTAATTGGCTGAAACTAAATTTTTTTAAAAACAAAAAGTTTATAATTACTGCAATTTGCTGCACAATCGGAGGGGTTGCTGCTATAGCAACTGCACTGCTTAACAAAGCCGATTCAGATTCAGAAAATAAAAATAAAAACGAAGAAAAAAACAATGAACAAGTAGTTTCAAATGAAGATGATAAAAATAAAGAAGAATTAAAACCTGATGAAAATATCCAGGAAGAAAAAAAAATAGAAGAAAACCAACAAAAACAAAAAAATAACGAAGAGAAAAATAAAAATGATAATAATTCTAACTCTCAAAAACAAAAAAATTCAAATGATTATTCATCTAATAAACAACAAAATTTTCACAATGAAGAAGTTAATAAAGGAGATGAAAATTGGGCACATATAATGGTAAATAAAAGCAACCCTCTCCCAAAAAACTATTCTTCTAATGTCAAAACAATTAAAATTTTAGGTAAAGATGTTGACACAAGAATTGTAGACCCACTAATGAGTTTGATTAATCACGCAAAAAATCAAGGAATTAACATTGGCCTTTCTTCTGCGTTTAGAAGTAATAAATATCAAGAAGGCCTGTTTAATATGAGAAAAAAAGAATATTTGCAAAATGGTAAAAACGAGCAGGAAGCATATGAATTAACCAGCAAGTATACGGCTCCGCCAGGAACTAGCGAACATGAAACAGGTCTTGCTATTGATTTTGCTTCTATATCTAATAGTAGCGCTAATTTAAATGAGGCTTTTGCTAACACTGTTGAGGGAAAATTTTTACAAAAATATGCTTTTGAGCACGGCTTTATTTTGAGATACCCTGAAGGAAAAGAAAGTACAACTGGATTTTGTTACGAGCCATGGCATTATAGATATGTGGGAGAAAAATTAGCAAAAGAGTTTTACGATTCAGGTTTAAAAACTCTTGAAGAGTTTTTTGAAAAATATCCCAAGTTTAGAGCTTCACTATAACATTTTTAAAAATTTAGCTTTGTTACTTATTTTTAAAAAAGATTTTACACTTTTAAAAGTCAAAAAATATTAAAAACACATTAAAAGCTAACAGTTAGTTCTGTAAATTAAACTTAAAATTGGGGGTTGTGATTTTGGGAGATTATGTAATTTTCACAGATTCAACAGCAGATCTTAGTAGAAAACAAATTTCAGATTTTAATATAAAAGTTCTGCCTTTAAAATATGAAATAAATAATAAAAATTACGTTAATAACTTAGGAAAAGAAGATTTACCTTCTTTAGAATTTTATAATTTATTAAGGCAAGGGTCAATGGCTACAACTTCTCAAGTCAATCAAAGTGAATTTACAGATATGTTTGAAAAAGATTTAAGTGAAGGCAAAGATATTTTATACATTGCTTTTTCATCTATGCTTAGTGGGACATACGCCTCTTCTTTAATTGCAAAAAAAAATTTAAAAAATAAATACCCCGGCAGAAAAATATTGCTGATAGATACTTTATCAGCTTCTGCTGGTGAAGGATTGGCTGTTTATCTTGCTTGTGAAAAAAAAGCTTTAGGATTTAGCATAGAAGATAATGCTAATTTTATCGAAAAAAAGAAACTTGATATTTGTCATTGGTTTGTAGTAGACAGTCTTGATCATTTAAAAAGAGGCGGTAGAGTCTCTTCGGCGGCAGCGTTTTTAGGAGGAATATTAGGAATAAGACCTATTTTGCATGTAAACAACGATGGAAAATTAGAACCTGTAAAAAAAGCAAGAGGTAAAAAACTTGCTTTAAATAAAATATTTGAAGAATTTAAAAAAAGTATTCATCCAAAAGAAGAGCAAACTATATTTATAAGCCACGCAGATTCTATTGAAGACGCTAAATACCTCGCTGAAAAAATAAAAGAAAGTTTTAGTGTAAAGCAAATATTTATAAATAGCATTGGCCCTGTAATTGGTTCTCATGCAGGTCCAGGGACAATTGCTCTTTTTTTTCTAGGCAAAGAGAGATGATTCTTTATAGAAATTTTTTGCTAAAATTAAGAATTTTTATTAATTTTTCTGCGTAAATTAAAAGTAACTACAACTATTTTGAAAGTGGTGCTTTTATATTTTTGACGATTTTTTTTCTAAAATAGATTTGGTAAATTCAGAGATTTCCAAATTTCTTTGGGGGCCAATTACTTTATTATTCGTTATTTCTGTAGGATTATGGTTTAGTTTCAGACTTAAATTTTTTCAATTTTTAAAATTAAAGTTATGGTTTTTAAATACTTTTGGAACACTTTTTAGAAAAAAAAAACATTTAAACAAAAATAATATTCTACCTAAACAAGCTGTGTTTACAGCTCTAGCTGGGTGTATTGGCACTGGAAATATAATTGGCGTGAGTACGGCTATTTTAATCGGCGGCCCTGGCGCTTTATTTTGGATGTGGGTTGCCGCTATTCTCGGAATGATGACGTCATTTGCCGAAAATATCTTATCTATTAAATATAGACAAAAATCTTCGGATGGAAAATTTTTTGGCGGACCCATGCTTTACATAGAAAGAGGTCTTCATTGTAAACCTTTAGCTATTTTATTTTGTGTTGCATGTATACTGGTCTCATTTGGAACTGGGAACATGATACAATCAAATTCAATATCAAACGTGTTTAGTGATTTATTTAACTTTTCTCCTTTTGCAACAGGACTAATTTTGTGCGTGCTTACATTTATTGTAACTTTTGGTGGTATAAAGAGAATAGTAAAAGTAACAGATAAAATGGTGCCGTTTATGATAGGATTCTATATACTCGGCGGGATAATTGTTATATTAAGTAAAATCAATATGCTTGTAGATACTCTGTTAACTGTAATTACTGAAGCTTTTAATTTTAAATCAATCAATGGATCTTTAATAGGTTGTACTGCAATTAAAGCTATGAGATATGGCGTTTCTAGAGGATTATTTTCTAATGAAGCTGGTCTTGGAAGTTCTCCAATAGTGCACGCAGCATCTACTGGTAAAGAACCTGTTATGCAGGGCATGTGGGGAATTTTTCAAGTTTTTATAGACACAATTGTTATTTGTTCTATAACAGGACTCTGCATACTAACCTCTGGTGCCACAAAAACAGACAGTACTGACGTTCTTTCGGTAACAAAAAATGCATTTAATGGAACAATGGGAAAATTTGGTGAAATTTTTGTTTACATGCCCCTCATTCTTTTTGCATTTTCTACAATTATTAGTTGGTCGTATTCTGGAGAAAAATGCACACAATATATTTGGGGTGAAAAATATACAAAAGTTTATAAATTAATAGTTCCGCTTATGACTTTACTTGGAGCAGTAATAAATTTAAATCTTCTTTGGGAAATATGTGATAATTTAAATGTTTTTATGATGATTCCAAACTTACTGTCGTTATTATTTTTATCAAATAAAGTCGTTAATCTTACAGAAAAATTTCTAAAAAAGAATCACATTCACAGTTAATATTGTTTATTAAGTAAATTTTAAATAATATTATCAAAATAAATTTGTAATAATAAAAACTAACAAAATAAATTATGAAAATAAACATAAAGAAAAAATTTAATAAATTTTTAAATATTTTCCTTATATTTAGAAAAATTTCTGAAGAAATTATGAATAGATTCTAAATTTAAAACAGCAAAATCAAATTTTAAAAATTAGTTAAAAAATTTTACTTATAGTGCTTTTAACCTTAAGAACTAAGCTATTGTTCTTATAAAAATATTTTTAAAAACTCATTATAGTTTTTTATATTAATCGAAATATTTAAAACAATAAATAAATCTTTTCTACTCTAAAAACTTTTTTAATACAGTTTTTAAGTGTTGACAATTTTATAAATAAATATTAAAATTTAAGCTAATTATATATTAAATTTAAACTTTTTGATAATTACTTGATTTTTGAAAATAATGTTATAGTCGTTAAGTTTTGCGAAAGGATTCAACAATGGAATTTAACAAAAGTATTTCTTTTATTTTAATATTTGTATTTATGCTTGCGGTGTTTCCTGCTTGTTCTTCTCAAAATGAGGAAAAAGAAGATGTTACCTGGGCTTTTAAGTCAAATGAACATACAGTGTCTGAAGGAAGTTATATATTGTTTCTATATTCTTCTTATGCTGAAGCTCAGCGAAAGATTCAAGGAGAGGAGCAAAATGAAGAAAAAGATGTATTGTCTTCTCAAGTAGATGGTAAGCCTTCCGCGGAGTGGATAAAAGAAAAAAGTATAGAGTTGTCGAAGCAATCTTTAGCTTACAAACAGCTTTATAAGGAAAATAATATAAATTTAAATGAACAAGAAGAAGAAGAAATTAAAAAGGAAATAGAAAAATCTTTCGATTCTTCAAAAAAATATCTTAACAAACTTGGTGTTCCAGATGAAGATTTTAAAGATTTTTCGTATGTAATACCTAAGAAAAACAAATCATTAATTAAGGCTTTGTTTGGAAAAAGCGGTAAAAATCCAATTAGTTGGGATGATTTTTTAAATTACTATAACGAAAAATTTGTAGGAATTTCTTATACTTTTGATAATACAGAAGAAGAAGGTGACGAAAGCAACAAACCTCCTTCAAAAGAAGCGCTTGATAAATCGAAAGAAAAGTTTAACGCTTTCGCTCAAGATATAAATTCAAACAAAAAGACTATTAAAGAAGTAGCTTTACAGTTATTTGGCGACAAAGCGACAGATGAACAGAAAAAAAATCCTCCTAATTTGAAAGAAAAAGCCGTGGTAACAGTCAGTCAACTTGTTAGTCAGCTTTCTCAAGAAACAACAGATCTTATTTTAAAAACACCTGTTAACAAAGCTGTTGTAGCGCAAATAGAAAATCAACAAATTTTAATTCAAAGAGAGGATATTACAGCTGAAGCTAAGGAAAAATTCGAAAACGAAGATACGAAAGTATTGTCTTTGATGAAAAGCGAAGAACTTGAAAGTAAAATTTCAAGCACTGTAGAAAGTATGAAGATTGAAATTAACAATAAACTTTTAGAAAAGTATAACGCAGAGTATATAGATAATAAATCTAAAGAAATACAAAAAGAAATAAGTGAAGAAATGGAAAAACAAAATAAAGAAAATGAAGAAGGAAAAGAAAACGAAAATAACGAAAAACAACCAGAAAATGAAAGTAACCAAGAAGAAGAAAAACCAAAAAGCGAAAATCAAGAAGAAAAACCAGAATGAGCTGTGAGTCAGTAGTAAGATAAGAAGCAATGTTTCAAGAAATTTAAAGTAAAATAAATCAAGCAAAAATTTGAGGTGCATTTTTGTTGAAAGGTAAATTAATAGTTTTTGAAGGTTTAGACGGCAGTGGAAAAGATACACAAGCAAATCTCTCTTACAAAAAACTTGTAAAAAAAAATATAAAAGTTTTAACTGTAAGTTTTCCTGATTACAATGAACCTTCTTCTATTTTAGTTAAGATGTATCTTAATGCTGAGTTTGGAGAAAAACCAACAGATGTTAACGCTTTTGCTGCATCATCTTTTTACGCTGTTGATCGTTTTGTAAGTTTCAATAAGATATGGAAAAAAAAATATGAAAATGGATATATTATTTTAGCCGATCGTTACACAACCTCAAATGCTATATATCAGTTGTCTAAATTAGAAAAAAAAGATTGGAATTATTATCTTGAATGGCTATGTGATTATGAATACAATAAACTAATGTTGCCTAGGCCTAATCTTACTTTGTATTTAGATGTTCCGATAGAAGTTTCTCAAAGCTTAATGCTTAAGCGGTATAATGGAAAATTATCAAAAAGGGACATGCATGAAGAAAATTTACAGTTTTTAAAATTGTGTCAAGAAGCTGCATTTTTTTCAGGTGAAAAATTAGGGTGGAAATTTATAAATTGCTGCAGAAAAACAGGCGATCTTAAAACAATAAATGAAATTAATTATGAAATACTAGAAAAAATAAAGAATGCTTAAATTTTTTAGTGGGAACTTAGACATTTAAAGATGCAATAAATAATGAAAAATAATATAAACGCAAAATAATTATCGTATTTTATTTTTAAAAAGTGTTTTTAAAACTTATATAAATAAAACTTTAATCTTTTCGCCAAATTCTTTTGTCTGGCGTTAATCTGTACGTATTGAAGATTACATTGTCTCTTGTGCATTTGTGAATTATTGCATCATCCGGTATTGAGCTCCCGCACGCCCTGCAGGACATTGCCCCGTCAAGATCTCTTCGTGAAGCGGAAAAAGCTAAAATATCTTTTCGTGGAGTATTGTATTTATTCGAAAATACATTCGATTTAATTCCTTCTCCACCTGTAACTTTCTCTAAGTTGTTGTTAGAAAATTCTTCATTTTTTTCGTTCATAAATTTTCGTCCTTTCTCTACTAAATTTTAAAAGCATCAAGTTTTTAATTTAAAAATACAAATGCTTTATAAACATTAAAATTTTTATTAATTAGCAAATCTATTTTTAAAAATAAAGTTTTAAAATTTTGTAAAACAATATTAAGAAGTTTGTCTTTAAAATCTTGATATTTTAAGTATAAACATAAAAAGATATTTTATTCTCACAGAAAATTATTAATAAAAATTTAGTCAAGTTTTTAACTTTAATCGAAACGAGGCAGAAGTATGAAAATAGAAAATGAAAAAACATACTTTAAAACTATGGATGGAAATGAAGCTGCAGCTTACATTTCTTATGCTTTTACAGAAGTTGCACCAATATATCCCATAACTCCTTCTTCTTCTATGGCAGAAATTGTTGATAAATTTTCATCTTTTGGTAAAAAAAATCTATTTGGTAAAGAAGTCGTCGTAAAACTTATGCAATCAGAAAGTGGAGTAGCCGGTGTGATGCACGGATGTCTAACTGCGGGTGCATTGGCAACCACTTACACAGCTTCGCAAGGGCTTTTGTTAATGATACCAAATATGTACAAAATATCAGGAGAACTTTTGCCAGCTGTAATTCATGTATCTTCAAGAACTGTTGCAACACACGCTTTATCAATTTTAGGAGACCATTCCGATGTGTATGCTTGCCGCCAGACAGGTTTTGCTATGATTTGTTCTAACAATCCTCAAGAAGTTATGGATTTAGCAGCCATTGCACATTTGTCAGCAATAAAATCAAGAATTCCATTTCTGCATTTTTTCGATGGTTTTAGAACTTCTCATGAAATTCAAAAAATTCGAGTTATTGATTACAAAAGTTTGAACAATATGCTGGACAAAAATTCACTTAATGAATTTCGAAAAAGATCTCTTGACCCGCAACACCCTGTTTTACGTGGTTCTACACAAAACGATGATATTTTTTTTCAAGTTAGAGAAGCAAGTAACAATTATTATTTAAACGTAAGCAAAATCGTCTGTGAATACATGAAAAAAATAAATGCAGAAAACAAAACAAATTATTCGCCATTTAATTATTACGGAGATGAAACCGCAACTAGTATTATTGTTGCAATGGGTTCTGTTTGTGAAACAATCGAAGAAGTTATTTCTTGTTTAAGATTAAAAAATAAAAAAGTGGGCCTTGTAAAAGTAAGGCTTTATCGCCCGTTCGTTCCAAAATTATTTCTCGATACAATTCCAAAAAGTGTTAAAATTATTTCTGTTCTTGATAAAACTAAAGAACCAGGTTCTTGTGGTGAACCACTTTATTTAGATGTAATTGCTTCACTTCAAAAACACCAAGATTTTTTGAACATTAAAGTTTTAAGAGGACGATACGGATTAAGTTCAAAAAATACAGGACCTTCTGAAATCGCTGCAGTGTATGAAAACATGGAATCTAAAAATCAAAAAAAAGAATTTAGTATAGGGATTAAAGATGATGTAACTTTTCTTTCTTTGAGTTCTAAAACTAAATTTGAATCTATGAACAAAGACATAACTTCTTGCAAATTTTGGGGTTTTGGGTCAGACGGAACTGTTAGTGCAGTTAAAAATTGGGTAAAAATAATAGGAGACAAAACGAAATTTAATGTTCAGGGTTATTTTTCTTATGATTCTAAAAAATCAGGAGGATTAACTATTTCCCACTTACGTTTTGGAACTTCACCAATTAAATCCACTTATTATATAGAAAGAGCAGATTTTGTTGCGTGCCATAATTTTTCTTACATTTATAAATACAATATGTTAAAAGATCTTAAAACCAAAGGAAGTTTTTTATTAAATTGTAAATGGAATCTCAAGGAACTAAATAAAAAACTTCCAGCTGAATTTAAGCGTGATATATTTGAAAAAAAAATTAATTTTTTTATTATAAATGCTTGCAGAATTAGCGAAGAATTAGGACTGAAAGATAAAATCAGCACTATTTTGCAAGCCGCATTTTTTAAAATTTTAAAATTTATGGATATCAACAAAGCTTTAGAATATATGAAAATATCAGCTACTAATTCTTACATTGAAAAAGGCGAAAATATAGTTTTGATGAATCATAAAGCAATTGAAAGAGGCTTAAGTGATGTTATAAAAATAAACATACCTTTGGAATGGGAAAATGCTGAAGACGAAAAAAAAGAATTTAAAAAAGTTACAAATTTTAAATCTAAAAAGCTTTTAAATTATGTAAACAAAATTATGAATCCTATAAATAAATATCAAGGAAGTAATTTAGCGGTTTCAGAATTTTTAGATTATGTTGATGGAAGTTTACCACAAGGATCGGCTGCTTTTGAAAAACGCGCCACGAGTCTTAACGCTCCAGAATGGAATCCCAACAATTGTATTCAATGCAATTTATGCTCGTATGTTTGCCCTCACGCAGTTATAAGGCCTGTTGTTTTAAATGAAGAAGAACTTAAAGCAGCACCTAAAAATTTCAAATCAGCTGACATGTTTGGGCTAAAAGATTTAAAATTTTCAATTGTGATTTCTGTTGAAGATTGCACAAATTGTGGATGTTGTGTAAAAATTTGCCCAGAAATAAAAACAAAAGGTAGAGCACTTACTATGAAACCTATAAGCAACCAAGTTGAGTCTCAAAATATGTTTAACTTTGCTCAAAATTTAAAAGATAAACCACAAGTTAATTCAAAATTTGATCGTTTTACAGTGAAAGGAAGCCAATTCTTCAAACCCCTACTCGAATTTTCTGGTGCCTGCGCAGGCTGCGGACAAACACCATACGCAAAACTTGTAACACAACTTTTTGGCGAAAACATGATAATAGCTAATGCGACGGGATGTAGTTCAATATGGGCAGGATCTTTGCCTTCAACGCCGTACACAACAAACAACTTTGGCAACGGCCCCGCTTGGCAAAATTCATTGTTTGAAAATAATGCAGAATTTGGTTTTGGAATTTTTCTTGGCAAAAACTCTATAAGAAATAGACTTTTGGAATGCGTAGAACAAATTTCTACAATAACTAAAAATTCTGATATAAAAGAAGTCTGTAAAAATTTTTTGAAAACAAAAGATATTGAATTACAAAACAAAGAAATAGGAAAAAAATTAGTGGAAATACTTTTAAAAACAAACATCGAACAAAAAATTTTCCATTTTAAAAATGAAATCTTAAACAACAAAAACTTTCTTACAAAGAAAACAATTTGGATATTTGGTGGAGACGGCTGGGCTTATGATATAGGATATGCTGGACTTGATCATATAATATCTTGTAAAGAAGATATAAATATTTTAGTTTTTGACACGGAAGTTTATTCAAACACAGGAGGTCAAGCCTCCAAAGCAACTCCAATGGGCTCGTGTGCAAAATTTTCTATTTCTGGAAAAGAAACAAATAAAAAAGACCTGGCTGCAATTTTTATGAATTACGAGCACGCTTATGTTGCACAAGTTTCAATGGGCGCAAATTTTAACCAATGCATTCAAGCAATAAAAGAAGCAAAAAACTACAATGGACCGTCTATAATTATAGCATATTCACCGTGCATAAATCACGGTATAAAAGGAGGTTTAAGTATGGCTCAATTTGAAGAAAAACTGGCAGTTGAATCAGGATATTGGAATTTATTTAGATTTAATCCTGAGCTTTCAAAATCTCAAAGAAATCCATTCATACTGGATAGCAAAGTTATAAGTGCTGATTATGATGATTTTATCAACAGAGAAACTCGCTTTAGTTATCTTAAAAAAATATTCCCAGAAAAAGCAAAAAAATTTTCAGAAAAAGCAAAAGAGTTATCTCAAAAAAAATTAGAACGCCTTATTGAGATGTCGAAAAATAAAAATAAATAGCTGAAATAATTCAGTTATAAGTACTCTAATTTATTCTTTTAAAAATCTATTGTAATCTCTATTTAAAAATGTTAACATGTAAAAAGGTTTGAGAAAGATTTATATAGATGCTTAAAACTATAAGTTAAATGTAAAAACTTTTAAATATTAAAAATTTGTTTTTAGTGTATCTTTCGCGTTTATTCTACTTTTAAAATACTTAAACAGTGAATTTTTCTACCTAACGAGGTGTGGCTCAGTTTGGCAGAGCGCTACGTTCGGGACGTAGAGGCCGCAAGTTCGAATCTTGTCACCTCGACCAAAAGTAGAGGCTTTGTTATTTTTAAATTTATAACAACAAATTTTCATAAAAATGTGGTTTTTCTTGTAAAAGGAGAATAAGTGGTGTTTTTTTATAGATATAAATTTTTTCTTTTCTTATTAATGCCATTGTGTTTATTTGTAGCTTGTAATAATAAAAAAGAGGATATTAAAACTGTAAATAACTTGACTGCTAAAAATTTTAGTAATGAAATCGTAATTGCGATTTCTCTTGATGAAAGTAGACTATATAGGTCACTTGTTTTAATTTCTTCCATAATTAAAAATGCTAACGAATCAACGTTTTATAAAATTTTTGCTCTTGTTCCTGAAAATTTTACTAAAACCAATAAAGAGAAAATTTATTCTTTATCAAAGCTTAGAGAAAATTGCAGTTTTGAATTTATGAATATGGGATACTACTCTAGTAATGTGTTTATAAACTATTTTAAGGAAATCAATTATTACAAGTTAAGTTTATCAAACTTATTGCCTAAAAATATAAAAAAATGTTTATATTTAGATAGTGATGAAATTGTATCTTGTGATCTTTCAGAGCTTTACAATATAGATCTGACTGATTTTTATTTTGCTGGGGTTTTAAATTTTTTAGAAGATGATCAAAGAAAGTCTAATCATATTAATTCTGAAGTTTTACTTATTAATTTAGAAAAATGGCGTAAAGATAACATCATTGATAGTTTTTTACTATTTGTAAACAATAATCTTAATGCATCAAGTGAGGAAATTTTAAATTCTGTATGTAAAAATACTTTACGTTTGCCGTTTAAATACAATGTTTTCGCGTGTTTTGATTTTAAAAAAGTTTGCGAAAATAAATCTTTTGAAATTTTTACAGAAGAGTTAAAGGAAGGGCAATATAATTTTGTTATACTTAATTTTTCTTTATTTCCACCGTGGGAAAATCTTAACGCCAATATGTCTGAGAAATGGTGGTATTACGCCAAAGAATTAAAATATTGGAACGAAATTGAGAATAAGTATTTAGTTAGAAAATAAATAATTATAAGAAAAATTTACTTTTAAGGAAGATTAGATGAAGAAAATAAATACAAATTACAGAAAAATTATACTTTTTTCTGCTATTGGTCTTACAGTTTTATTTTTAGCTTTTTTTGTTAAAAAAAATAATGTAACCGAAAATCAAGAAAAAAAAATCAATAATACATCAAAATCAAATATAAATATAGTCGTAGCATTTGACAATAATTACGTCTATCCGGCTTTTGTTTCTATTTTTTCCATGTTGAAAAATGCAGAAGAAGATACGTTTTACAAGATTAATTTTTTAATTACTGATGAATTTAACGATGACAGCAAAAATAAGATTTCTAAACTTAAAGACACATTCGATAATTTTGACATAAACTACATTAACTTGAGTAAAAAAACTCAAATGTTCAAAGATATAGAAATATTTTCAGAAAGATTCAGCAAAGAAATGTTCTATAGGTTACTTATACCAACCTTACTTCCTGAAGAAAGTAGATGTATTTATTTAGATGTGGATACCATCATTTTAAAAGATTTAAAAAAACTTTATGATCAAAAAATTGATGGGTTTTATATTGGAGCAGTACCAGATGGCATTCGCGGAGAAATAGATGAAAAAAATAAAAATGCTAAAGAAAAAAGTGATATGGAAAAATATCTAAAATTTTTAGAAATAAGTAGCTTAAATCAGTATATAAATTCTGGAGTAATTTTATGGAATTTAGATGAATGTAGAAAAGACGGTATTGAAACCAAATTTGTTGAATTTGTTGAAAAAAATAGACACAAGGATGGCCTTCTTTGTGATCAGGACGTTTTAAATTCAATTTGTTTTGATAAAATAAAAAGCTTATCGCTTGAATTTAATCTGCAAACTTATTTGCCTTTGTCTAAAACCTACGAAGAAGTTGAAACTGCAAAGTATATGGCCACCAAAGAAGAATGGGACGCAGCAAAAAATAACCCAACAATTATTCATTATGCTTTAGACAAGCCTTGGAGCAAATTATCTGTTTATTCTTCAGAATTATGGTGGCAATACGCAAAAGATTCTACTTTTTGGGATGATATAATCAAAAAATACATTCTTAAAACAGCAAGTTAATTTTTTATTCTGACTGATTCATAATCGGAATCAAAATATTAACAGTAGTGCCGACGCTTTCTTCACTGTCAATGATAAGTTTTCCGGAATGCAAAACTGTTATTTCATTTGCTATAGCAAGACCAATCCCCGCGCCAATTTGATTTTTGTTTGCTTTATAAAATTTTTCTTTAACTCTTGGTAAATGAATTTTAGGAATACCGCAACCATTATCGCTTACTTCAACGCATATAAATTTATCTTGAATTCTTGCAGAAACGTTTACTACCCCACCAGCGGGGGTATATTTTATTGCATTATCTATAACATTTATAAAAATTTGACGTAAACGATTCTTATCGCCCAATACCGGTGGAAAACTTTCAGGTTCAGAATAAAGTAAAAGTTTAGACTCCTGTTTTACTCTATCTTTTAATATATAAACCGCTTCGCCGAGCTCCGCTAAAAGATCAAGTTTGTTCATGCGAAGAGTCATTCGACTATTTCTTATTGTTGAAAATTCTAAAAGCTCTTCTACTATCCCGCACAAACGTTCAGACTCTGAAACTATCGTGCTCATACCTTTTTTTGTAACTTCAAAATCCATCATTGAGTCTTGCATAGTTTCTGCCCAACCTTTTATAGCTGTTAACGGCGTCCTTAATTCATGAGAAACAGATGAGATAAAATCGTTTTTCATTCTTTCTGCTGCAGCTAACTCTTTTGTCATATAATTAATTGTGTTGCAAAGTTCCCCTATTTCATCCTCATGTTCTTTTTTGATTTTTATAGAAAAATCTCCTTGCGCTATTTGTTTTGCACTTTCATTTATTTTTTTTACAGGATCTACAATAGATCTTATAAAATAAAAACTAAATATTCCAACAATAAGAGCTATTAAAATTTCTGACAAAAAAAAAGCTAATGCAACATTGAAAACAAAAGATTCTATTGAAGACGGAGTTATTCTGCTTGTTTTTGTCTCTTTATTAACAATAAGCTTTACAAATGATAAAAAAATAAAACCCATTAGAAATAAAATTAATAATATTGGTATAAACCTTTTTAAAAACCATCGCTTAGTAGTTCCATTCACTTACAAATAAAACTCCTTTTTTATTTTTAAAACAATTAAATTTAAAAATAACACAATTTTCGTCTTAATATATTAAATTTAAAAAACTATTAACAAACATCAACTACTAGCCCATTTATAACCAAACCCCCATACTGTAACTATGTGTTTAGGCAATGAGGGATCTTCTTCTACTTTCATGCGAAGTCTTCTTATATTAACATCAACTATTTTTTCATCTCCGTAATAATGTTGTCTCCAAACATATTTTAAAATATCAGATCTGCTTAAAGCAGTCCCAGGATTTGAAAAGAAAAACTCTATTATTTGAAATTCAACATGAGTAAGTTCAATGATTTCCTCACCTTTAAAAAGAGCATGACTTCTCAAATTTAATCGAAAACCATCTAAAGAAATTTCTTCCTTAAAATTGTTATCACTTCGCATTTGTGCTATGGCAACTCTTCTGTAAAGTGCATCTACTCTTGCCACAAGCTCAGAAGGGCTAAAAGGTTTTGTCATATAATCATCAGCACCAAACATAAGACCACTAACTTTATCAATTTCTTGAGTTTTGGCCGTAAGTAAAATAATACCAATATCATTGCTCTTTCTACGTAATTCTTTGCAAACTTTAAGACCGTCAACACCCGGCATCATTATATCAAGTATGGCAATATCAAATTCTTCTTTTAATTTATTGTATTCTTCAAGTGCTGTTTCCCCATCAGTAGCCTCAGTAACCTCATAACCAGCACGTTCTAAGTTCAAAACTATAAATTCACGAATAGTAGACTCATCTTCTGCAACAAGGATTCTCTTCACTTAGTTCGCTCCCTTTTTGCTAAACTTTTAAAATATTCTTAATTAATATTCTAAAAAATATATTTTCAAACTTTATATAAAAATTTCTTATATAATGTTATTTTAAACAACATACATTTTTATTTTTTGATATATTTTATGAATTTAATAGAAAAAATATTTTGTTTCATAACCGTTTATTAAAAACCTTACTTAATAAAATAATAACTTAATTTTGCAAAAATTAAAATATGTATTCTTCTTTAAAACGTATTTAATAATGTAATAATTTTAATAAATAATATTAACTTTGACTATAACCCTTCTGTTTTAGATTATAAAAAATTTTAAATTTTTTAAAAACTTAAATCCAAGCTCTTAAATTATTGAAACATAATTATCGCTGTAAAACTTATTTTGATGCTAAATTCAATAAAAATACTAGCAGAAAATTCTTATTAAATCCATTATCATAATATAAAAAATCTACTATAGTAAATTTATAAATAAAAAAACAATATAATCTCACATTTTAATTTAATTTTAATTGTTTTAACATTTTTTAAAATTTTCCTTAAAACTGAATAAGCAAGCAAAGATAGTTTTTTAAAATTTTATTTGAATATATTCTAAAATCTTGATGATAATTTATTATGAAGGCAAAAAATTTATAGCTTTTTGTTTTTGTCTATAATGAAATATAATTTCCCAAATTCTTTCTAAATCTTCAAAGAAAATTTTTTTAAAATTGAAGACTAAAACAGATTAAAGTAAATTAATAACAACTTGGAGGATCGAATAATGAAGAAAAATAGAAAAATTAAGAAGCAAAAAGATATAAATAAATATCTTTCGAGCGTTGTAGGTGGTATAGATATAAACGATACACTATCCCCACCAACTCTTTTAAGAGCCGCAGATTTTGCTTTTGTGCCTATGATGAGTATAACAGATACGAACGATAAAAAATGGATTCCATTCTCGTGGAAAGGAAACTGGGTTTGGCAGCCTAAAAATGTTATAAAAATAACAAATAACTCGCAAAATGATGAAGAAGAGTTGAAGGAAGAACTTTTAGGTTGGATTGATAATTGCGAAATAGGAGACGAGCCCAAAGAATAGTTAAACTTTTTAAAAACAATTTATTTTCAAAAAAGCAACTTAAACAGTAAAATTAACTTTTTAATTTATCAAGTATCATGTTAGCACATTTGTAAATATTGCCGCCACCTAAAGTTATTATAAGATCTCCTTTTTGAAAATTTTTAGTAACATAGTTTGAAATTTCTTCAAAAGTTTTAAACCAAATACATCCTTTGATTTTCTTTGCAAGATCTTTTGAAAATATATGATAAATATTAGATTCTCTTGCTGCTAAAATTTCAGATAATATAACTTTATTTGGTATAGAAAGAACTTTAACAAAATCATCTAAAAAATTATATGTCCGAGAATAAGTATAAGGCTGAAATATAGCAATAATCCTGTTAAATCCCATTTTTTCGGCAGTTAAAAAAGTAGCTTTAAGTTCAGTTGGGTGGTGAGCAAAATCATCAGCAACAGTAACACCTTTTTCTTCGCCTAAAACCTCAAAACGCCTATGAACCCCTTTAAAATTAGAAAGAGCTTTAGAAATACTCTCCGGCAAGGCACCTAATTTGTGAGCGGTTGCAGCCGCTGCAATTGCGTTATAAACATTGTGTTTTCCGGGAATTTTAAGAGAAATCTTCGCTACTTTTTTGTTGCAGAAAAATAATGAAAACGAAAATCTAGCTTTATTGTCTGACAAATTTTTTATACTATAATCATTAGATTTATCAAAACCAAAAGTTATTACTTCTAAGTTTGTGTCTTGAATAACACTTAGGGTGTTTTTGTCGTCTCCGTTTACAACTAAAAATTTACTAGTTTGAGACGCAAATTTTTTAAAAGACCTTTTTACACTTTGAAGATTTTTAAAATAATCAAGATGATCAGCTTCTATATTAAGAATAACAGAAACAGAAGGACTTAATTTTAAAAAAGTATCAACATATTCGCATGCTTCACATATTATTGTATCAGATTCTCCAACAACACTGTTACCGCCAATAGGATAAAAATGACCTCCAACAATTGCCGTAGGATCAAAATCGCATTCTAAAAAAATCTGAGTAAGCATAGCTGTCGTTGTAGTTTTCCCATGCGTACCGCAAACAGCTATAAAATTTTTATATTTTCTGGTAACAATTCCTAACATGGCGGAACGCTCTAAAACAATTTTTCCTTGTTGTCTTGCAAAAACTAATTCTTCATTGTCGCAAGATACAGCAGCTGAGTAAACAACTAAGTCAGCATCATTAATATTTTCTTTTTTATGACCCATAAAAATAGTAATGCCGTAAGAACGTATGCGTTCGAGTGTGTCTGAATTATAAACATCAGAGCCGGTAACTCTGTAACCCTTTTTAAACAAAATTTCAGCAATAGGGCACATACCAGACCCACCAATTCCAACAAAATGTATAGTATTTACCTTGTCAAGTAAATCATTAGAATTCAAAACTTAAAAGCGCCCCTCTCTTAGCTTGTAATAAATTCTTTTCTTCATTTAATTTTGAAAGCTTGCTAAATAAATTGTAAAACAAAAATAGAAAAACGCAAAATCCGAAAATTTTATTTTTTAAAAAATGAAAATTTAAATAGTAAAAATTTTAAAACACTCTTCACTTTTCCTAATTGCAGAATATGCTTTTATTTTATTGACTGTCACAACAAAAGAAAAATAATCGTAGTATAATTTTAAGATTTCTTTTCAAAAATTTAAGTACTTATTAACTATTAAAAATTTAAATAAATTTAATATAATTTCGCAAAAAAATAAAATCTTTGAATATTTATCTTATAAAGATATAAATTTACAATAATACAGCAAATCTTTTTATAATTAAATATTTATTGTTAAATTTTACTTTTTAAAATTTTTGCTTTGCACTTTCGCTCTTAAAAAACAAAAATTGGAGGTTTTATTTTAAAAATGTTTGTAAATAATTATGCAATTTTAGGAGGAGATAAACGACAAATCGCACTAATAGAAAATTTAGCAAAAGATGGGGCAAATTTATGGGTAGTAGGGTTTGACAAAATAAATTTCGACAATAGGATTATAAAAACTAATGCAGAAAATGCAATTAAAAACAGTTATTATATTATATTTCCACTTCCCGTTACAAAAGATGGCATTTTACTAAATTCACCATTTGGAAAAAATAAATTAGTTTTAAATGATAAACTCGCTAAAAAACTTTATAATAAAAAAATTTTCTGTGGAACATCTGAAAAATTATTAAAATTAGGCAAAATATGGGAAAAATTAAATATAATAGATTATTCAAAAAATTTAGAATTCGCAATAAGAAACTCCGTACCAACAGCTGAAGGGGCAATTGAAATTGCTATGCACGAATATCCCGAAACCGTAAATGGATCGAAATGTTTGGTAGCAGGATTTGGAAACCTAGGCAAAGCTTTAAGCGAACTTCTTTATGGGATGAAAGCTAAAGTCACTGTGAGTGCTAGAAAAACAGAAGACATTGCAAATATAGAATGCAGGGGTTATAAATCTATTTTAACTTCAAAAATAAAAGAAACAAATGATTATGATATAGTTTTTAATACTATACCGGATTTAATTTTTGATGCTAAAACTCTTAAAAAATTTAGTAAAGATTGTATAATCATAGACCTTGCATCAGCTCCCGGAGGGGTTGATTTTAAAACAGCATCTAAGCTAGGCATAAAAGCAATTCAAGCCTTATCTTTGCCAGGAAAAGTCGCTCCAAAAACAGCTGGATTAATAATAAAAAAAACAATTTACAACATTATAAAAAAGGAGGAAATTAAATGAATAAAATCTGCGTTGGATTTGCAATATGTGGCTCTTTTTGCACTATTCCAGAAAATATAAAACAAATGAAATACTTAATTGAAAAAAACTACGAAGTAATACCAATAATGTCAAAAAATGCATATTCAACAGACACAAGGTTTGGAAAAGCCAAAGATATCGTGTCAAACATAGAAAATATTTGTAATAAAAAAATCATAACAAAACTAACTGAAGCGGAACCAATAGGACCTAAAAAAATGACAGATATTATGATAATTTCTCCGTGTACAGGAAATACCCTAAGTAAATTAAGTATGGCTATAACAGATGGAGTTGTAACACTTGCGGCCAAATCTCATTTAAGAAGAAAAAAACCTTTATTGATTTCACTCGCCACCAACGATGCCTTAGGGGCATCCGCCCAAAACATCGGCAAAATGTTAAATTTAAAAAATATATATTTTGTTCCATTTTCACAAGACGATCCAAAAAATAAACCTAATTCTCTAGTAGCACACTTTGATTTAATTCTTCCATCTTTAAAATTAGCAATTTTAGGAGAACAAATTCAGCCGGTCTTTCAATAAATAATTGACTTTTAATTTTAATGATAGATTGAATTTTTATAAACTAACAAAACAATAAATTGCTTTTTAAAAATTTTCGAGTCTATTTAAAACTAAGCCAAAAAATCTTTTAACTTTTTGCTCCTTCTTGGATGTCTTAACTTGCGCAAGGCTTTAGCTTCAATCTGCCGAATTCTTTCGCGAGTAACACTAAACTCTTTTCCTACTTCTTCAAGTGTTCTTGGCCTACCATCCTCCAAGCCAAATCTAAGTCTTAAAACTTTTTCTTCCCTTGGAACTAAAGTAGACAAAACTTCCATTAATTGTTCTTTAAGAAGTGTGCGGGATGCCGCATCAACAGGAACTAAGGCGTTCTCATCTGGCACAAAATCAACTAAATGGCTGTCGTCCTCCTCTCCAACTGGCGTTTCAAGAGAAACTGGATCTTTTGAAACACGAAGTATTTCTTGAATCCTTTCTTCTGACAAATCAACCTTTTTTGCAATTTCCGCTATGTTAGGCTCGTATCCTTTTAAATGAAGGAGTTGAGTGGCAGCTTTTTTAACCTTATTGATCGTCTCTACCATATGAACAGGAACTCTTATAGTTCTTGCTTGATCTGCAATTGCTCTTGCAATAGACTGACGTATCCACCATGTCGCATAAGTCGAAAATTTAAAGCCTTTAGTGTAATCAAACTTTTCAACAGCTTTTATTAAACCCAAATTACCTTCTTGTATTAAATCTAAAAATTGCAAACCTCTTCCTAAGTAACGTTTTGCTATACTTACAACTAATCTTAAATTTGCTTCTGACAATTTTCGTTTAGCATAAACATCCCCCTCACCCATACGTATAGCAAGATCTATTTCCTCATCAAATGTCAACAACGGAACTCGACCAATTTCTTTTAAATAAACTTTAACTGGATCTTCTACATTTGTATCAGATTTTTGATTAATCTCGACTCCACTTATAGAATCAATAGGCTTTAAAGCAAAATTAACATCATCAGACGGCGCATAAACAAAATCTTCGACAACTTCTATACCTAAAGATTCAAGAGCATCATAAAAATTTTCTATTTCTTCCGAACTAAAATTAAGATCCCCCATAGAATCTAAAACTTCCTTGCTGCTAATCTGTCCAGCAGCTTTGCCATGTTCAATTAATTCGCGAATTATTGTTTTTTTTCGTTGTTCTTCCGACATAAATTTTAACTCTCCTTATTCTAATAAACATTTTGTTACATAAAACTTACCCTTTGTGATCACTAAATTTTATAAAAATCTTAAAATATCACATTTGATTTATTTTAAAAATTAAGATAACAAACTATCACTCCTTTAAACAACTTGTCCAATTTAAAACAAAAACTCATCTACACCTTCAATTCAACACTGCCTTCATCTCAAATCTCAAAACAATTAACATCATCTTAAATTATTTGATAAAAACAAATGCATCACTACTTTTTACAACGTTTTAAAACATTAATATAATCTTTAATAGTATCTACTTCACTAAAATCAGATTTAAATATTCTTTCTCTCATTTTCTCGCTAAATACAACATCAATATAGTTAAAAGCGTTTACAATAGAATCTTTTTTAGAAATATCAGAAGCAAAAAATTTAGCAATTCTTCCAATTTCAGAAACAGAAAAATTATTTTGAAAATCATGTATAGTTATATTTTGAGACATTTTTCTTTGCTTAACAAAATCTTCTATACATTTCATTACTCGAGCATTAAAATTCGTGCAAAAATCTCTTGAACTTATTTTTTTAAAAATAATATCAACGTCTTCAAAATGATGAATAATATAAGAAATTAAAAGCTCTTCTGCGCTTGCAGCTTTTAAAAACTTCGCTTTTTCTTTATTAACAATATCATTTCTTCCGGACAACGACACTTTTATATTTTTAATTTCTTCTTTAAAACTCTTTTTTTTCTGTTTAACTTCTTTTAACTCTATTTGATGAATAATAGTTTTTTTATCTATACCAAATTCACTACTTAAACGTTTTGCCCAAATTTCTCGTTCCATTTTATTTTTAATACTGCATAAAACTTTTATCGCCTTTTGCAAGTAAATAATTTCGTTGTCAGAATTATCACTTATTGAATTTTTTATTTTTTGTAAACGATATTCAATATCACTTTTGGCTTCTTTTATTAATTTTGAAAAACGATAAACTGCTTGTTCTTTATAAGTTTGAACAAATTCATCTGGATCTTTTTCTTTTTCTAGTTTTAAAACTTTAACAAAAATACCCTCATTTCTTAAAAAAGATATAGCGCGATCAGTAGCTCTTTGACCGGCCTCATCGTTGTCGTAAGCTATAACAACATTATTCGTATATTTTGATAATAAACGAGATTGAAAAAAAGTAAGAGCAGTGCCTAAAGTAGCTATAATATTTTCAAATCCTAATTGAAAAAGAGATATAACATCCATGTATCCTTCTGTTAAAATTAAAAAATTTTCTTTAGTTTTTTTTGCAAAATTCAGCGAAAACAAGTTAGTGCCTTTTTTAAAAACCAAAGTCTCTTTAGTATTCAAATACTTTGGGTAACTATCATTAATGGATCTACCACCAAACCCAATTACATTTCCATTTAAATCTATAATAGGAAACATTATTCTATTTAAAAATCTGTCAGATAAAGAAGCTGTTTTATTGTTAAAAACAAGCCCAGACTCTTTAAGAATTTCTTCTTCAAACCCACTTTTAAAAAGATGATTACAAAGCGAAAACTTTGATGAATCAGAATATCCAATCCCAAAGTGACGTATAGCTTTTTCATTTACGCCTCTAGATTTTAAATAAAGAAGAGCATTACTTCCCTCTTTTGTGTAAAGAGAACTATAAAAAAATTTTGCAGCTTCACGATTTACTCTAAAAATTTCATTTTTTTTAAAAAATTTACTATTTTCTTTGTCATCTTCAAAAAAAGACATTTTTGATTTTTGTGCTAAAAATCTAACAGCATCTATGTAAGAAAGATTTTCAATTTTTTGTACAAAAGTTATAATAGAACCTCCTGTTTCGCAGCCAAAACAATAAAAAGAATCACTTTGAGGATAAACATGAAAAGAAGCTGTTTTTTCATTATGAAATGGACACAACGCCACAAAATCTCCGCCAACACGCTTTAACAAAATATACGAAGACACGACAGACACAATATCATTTTTTGATAAAAGCTCATCCAAAAACTGTTGTGATATCAACAGATCACCTCAAAAATTTAATATACAAAATTCAACATCAACCTCAGTAGAAAAATTAAAAACGTAAACTATTTTAAAAAACCTTCTCCAATAATTTTAGGCTTTAATTTCCCTCGAGAAATCTTTAATAAATAATTTAAAAATTTATTATAAAGTTCTTTTTTAATATGAAATTTTATACTTACATCTTGAAGAAAAACAGTCTCATCAATATTTCCATCAAAATCAACTATCAAGTTTTCTACTTTTTTGTAAATTTCATAATTACACTTTAAATCTAAAACAAAACAATAATTAATAAAGATTATACTGCTTGAATTAATAACAGCTTTTGCACAGGATCTATAAGCATTAGTAAGCCTTGATTTTCCAAGTAAGATGCCTCCAAAATATCTAACAACAACTATAATGCAATCATAAATTTTTTCTTTTTTTAAAACATCTAAAATAGGAAAACCAGCACTGCCCTGAGGCTCTGAATCATCGCAATATTTTGTTTGATTGTTTTCGTAAATAGAATAAGCATAAACATGATGACTGGCATCAAAATATTTGTGTTTAATATTATTAATAAAATAAAGAGCTTCTTCAAAACTTAACACACGATTTGCAAAACCTAAAAACTTAGATCGATTTTCTATAATTTGAGCAAAAGAACCAGCAGCAATGGATTTATAATTCTTTTCACCTATCATTCTTAAACTATACTTTCTGCAACTTCAAATCATATTAAGTTAAACTAATTTTTATTATTTTTTAAGAAATTAATAAGCCTTAACAACAAACTCAATACAACACCATTCACACAGCTTTAAACCTTACCATTCAAACGCTTTTTAAAACGATCAACCCGACCCCCCGTGTCAACAAGTTTCTGCTTGCCTGTAAAAAATGGATGACATTTTGAACAAATTTCAACATGAATATTTTTTTTAGTAGAAGATGTATTTATAACATTTCCGCATGCACAAGTAATAGTAGTTTCTTGATACTCAGGATGTATATTTTTTTTCATAAAACAAAAAACCTCCGCTAAGCTAAAACAAATAACTAAAAACATTTTCTTGCAACACTCTATATTGTAACACAATGAAAATCAAATTTCAACATTTTACTTGCTGACATTAATTATTAATATTAAAACATAAAAAAATCACTAAGCTTTTAAAAAATAAAAAGCTTTGTACATTTTTTATAAATGCAAAAGCTTAATATAAATCTTACTTACTATTTTTAAAAAATTAAAATCTATACATTTTAAAATACTTTAAAACCACATTGTTAAACTCTGAATTAAGCTAAATAAAACCTACAACAGTCTTAAGTTTAAATTTATCAAATTTAAACCCAAAATGACACGGAGCAAAACTACAACAAATCTTTGTAATAAATCATGAATTAAAAAACACAAATTAAAACAAATTAAATTTCGTCAATACATCCATTTACTCAAATTAAGAAGAACTTTTGTTTCTGTCCGAATCTTCCAATATTTCATTGAAAAAATCACATATAACTTTAGCCTCTTTTTCTGAAGGCTTTTCTCCGCAAACATTGTTTATTTTAGCTGTATTTTCATTTATAGGTGGATAATAATACTGCTCTTCTTTTAAATCGCCTCCACCACACTCACAAACAGGAACACTTTTAGCTAAAAATATCACTGAAGCAAAAACTATGAAAGCAAAAACACCTAAAACTTTTTTAAACATAAAAACACTCCTCTAGTTAAATTAAGATTCTGTATTTCACATCTTACTTTATTGTACACCCGCATTTTATATTTTAACTTAATTTTTTAAAAATATCAATTAAAATTTCAATAAATATTACAATAAAAATAATTTTAAATCAAATATTTAAAATAAATCATAAATGCTAATCTCCAAAAAGATCTCTTATTCTTTTCAAAAACCCTTTTCTCTTTTGGTAATTTTCATCTTGTAAACTATTTTCAAAACTTTTTAGTAACTTTTTTTGAGATTGAGACAAATTTCTTGGAACCTCTACGCTAACTTTTACAAATTGGTCACCATAACTTCTGAAAGTAATATTTTTAATTCCTTTGCCTTTTAATCTAAAAATATCTCCAGATTGTGTTCCTTCATGCAATTTGTAACTGACATTACCGTTAAGTGTAGGCACTGAAATTTGAGCTCCCAAAACTGCTTGAGTAAAAGTAATAGGAATTTCACAATAAACATTTGTGCCTTCTTTTCTAGTAAACAAGGGATGAGGCTGTATCTCAACACGAATATTAAGATCTCCCGGTGGGCCATAATTTTTCCCAGCATTACCTTTTTTAGCAACTTTAAGTATGTGGCTATTATCTACACCTTCAGGGATGGTTATTTCAATTTCTTTTTGAGTGTTTACAAAACCACTTCCTTTGCACACATTGCAAGGAGTAATAAGAACTTTACCAGTTCCATTACATCTTGTGCACAATGACTCAGTACGCATAAACCCAAACATTGACCTTTGAGTAACTTCTATGCGACCTGAACCATTGCAAGAAGGGCAGGTTTTTATCTCATTTTTAGACTTTGCTCCTAAACCATTACAATTTTTACAAACATCGACAATATTGTAAGAAATTTTCTTATTACATCCTTTTGCGGCTTCTTCAAACGAAAGCGAGACAACAACATTTATATTAGACCCGCGCATAGGAGCATTTGGATTTATATTTTGTCTAGAGCTTCCAAAATCATCTTTGAAAAAATTGCTAAATATGTCTCCCAAATCAAATTCAATATCAAAAGGTGAGGCACCCCTGTGACCAGAACTAGTGTACGAGTTAGCAAAATTCGGGTCAACACCCGCATGACCAAATTGGTCGTACTTCATTCTGCTTTCTTTGTTTGAAAGCACTTCGTAAGCTTCATTTACTTCTTTAAACTTAATCTCTGCATCTTTATTACCAGGATTTAAATCTGGATGATATTTTTTTGCAAGTTTTCTAAAAGCTTTTTTTATTTCATCGTCGGATGCATTTTTTGACAAACCCATTATATCGTAGTAATCTTTTTTAACTGCCAAACCTATCAAATCCTAACCTAAAAGTTGTTATTAAGAATTGTTAAAAGCCAACAACACGTCAAGACGTCAGACATAAAACATACCAAACAGTGCATTGAAAACAAAATAACAAATTTTTCAAATCAATTTCACTAAAATTTTTTATTTTTTATCCACATCTTTATAGTCCGCATCATAAACATTTCCACCACTATTTTCATTGCCATTATTGTCGTTCGTAGTACCACCGTTAGGGTTTGAATTTGGCGGAGATTGCGTATTTGGCCCATTTTCTTGAGCAGATTGTTTGTAAATTTTTTCTGAAACATCAAAAACTTTTTTCTGCAATTCTTCTTTTGAAGTTTTAATAAGATTTATATCGTCTTTAGACACCGCATCTTTGACTACGGAAATATGCTTTTTTAACTCTTCAGCATCAACTTTGTCAATTTTATCTTTGCTTTCATCAAGCATCCTTTCCGTCGTATAACATAAATTCTCAGCCTCATTTTTAAATTCAATATTTTCACGACGTTTTTTGTCTTCATTTGCAAATTGTTCTGCATTTTTAACCGCTTTTTCAATTTCTTCTTTTGTCATATTATTGTTAGAAGTAATTGTTATTTTTTGTTCTTTACCAGTTCCTCTATCTTTTGCATGCACACTAACTATTCCGTTTGCGTCTATATCAAATGCAACTTCTATTTGTGGAACACCTCTTCTTGCAGGTTGAATTCCATCTAAAGTAAACAAACCAAGCCTTTTATTGTCTCTTGCAAATTCGCGTTCACCTTGAAGAACATTAATTTCAACTTGGGTTTGATTATCAGCTGCCGTTGAAAAAACTTGACTTTTTTTTGTAGGAATTGTTGTATTTCTTTCGATAATTTTAGACATAATGCCTCCTTGAGTTTCTACACCAAGCGAAAGCGGCGTAACGTCAAGTAAAAGCAGCTCTTTAACATCTCCTCCTAAAACACCTCCTTGCAAAGCAGCACCAATGGCCACACATTCATCAGGATTTATTCCTTTAAACGGTTCCTTTCCTATAAACTTTTTAACAGCATCTTGAACCGCTAAAATTCTGGAAGAACCTCCAACCATAAGAACTTTACTTATATCGCTGATGTTTAGCCCTGAATCATCTAACGCTCTACGCACAGGACCCATAGTACTCTCGACTAAATCAGCAGTTAACTCGTTGAACTTCGCACGTGTTAAAGTTAAATCTAAATGTTTAGGTCCAGTAGAATCTGCAGTTATAAACGGTAAATTAACGGCAGCTGAAGTCATGCCGGAAAGCTCTATTTTCGCTTTTTCCGCAGATTCTTTAAGCCTTTGCATTGCTATTTTGTCTTTTGTAAGATCTATTCCTGTATCAGATTTAAAAGACGCAACTATCCAATCAATAATTTTTTTATCAAAATCGTCGCCACCAAGTCGATTATTTCCTCCAGTAGCAAGAACTTCTTGAACTCCATCTCCCATTTCAATAATAGAAACATCAAAAGTTCCGCCACCTAAATCATAAACCATAATTTTTTGATCAGATTCTTTATCTATACCATAAGACAAAGCTGCCGCAGTAGGCTCATTTATCATGCGCTTAACATCTAATCCTGCAATTTTACCCGCATCTTTAGTAGCTTGACGTTGAGCGTCTGTAAAATAAGCCGGTACTGTTATAACAGCTTCTGTGACTTTATCTCCCAAATAACTCTCAGCATCTGTTTTTAATCTTTGAAGAATCATAGCTGAAATTTCTTGAGGAGTAAAACTTTTTTCATCTATATTAACTTTATAGTTTGTTCCCATCTCACGTTTAATTGAAGAAATCGTTTTATCTGGGTTAGTAATAGCTTGCCTCTTAGCCGCTTGCCCAACCATTCTTTCTCCATTTTTTGAAAACGCAACTACAGATGGGGTAGTCCTTGACCCCTCAGCATTTGCTATTATAACGGGTTTTCCTCCCTCAATCACTGCAACACAAGAATTTGTAGTTCCAAGATCTATACCAACTATTTTTGCCATTTTAAACCCCTCCTAAAAAATAATAACTCTAATTTGCTATTTTAACAACTGCACATCTAATAACTTTATCTCCAACTTTATAACCTTGTTGAAAAACTTCTGCAACACAACTTTCTTGTAATGATTTATCATCTACATGTGAAATTGCGTTATGAATATTAGGATTAAACTTATCTCCAGCTTTTCCGAAACTTTCAACTCTTAATTTTGAAAGCGCAGTCAGAAGTTGCTGATTAACAAGTTCTAATCCTTTTTTATACTCCTGAGCCGTACCACTTTTTATAAAAGAAGCACGCGACAAACTATCAACCACAGGTAAAATAACTTCTATTGCGTCAGCAGTCGCAGAATCATATATATTTACTTTATCTCGCTCACTCCTTTTTCTATAGTTTTCGTACTCTGCCGCCATCCTCAAAAACATATCTTTTTGCTCTTGCAATTCCTGTTTTATTTTTTGTACTTCTTCAAAATTTAAATCTTCAAAATCATCTTTTACATCCTCAGCTTTTAATTTATCATCCTTGTTTAATTTACTTTCAACACCTTCTTGTTCTTGATTTTTATTTACTTTAGACAAAATATTATCACTCCTTTTTGTTCGTATTTAAATTATTTAAAAGATCCATATAATTTTAAAAAATTAAAAGCAAATTAACGGTAACTTAAAAATGTAAACTAAAAAACTTAGTTACCAAAATTCTTATTTAAAAAACCACTAAGAATAGATGTTAAGTATTTAATAATCGGTATCAATTTTGCATAATTCATTCTAGTAGGTCCTATTAAGGCAATAGCAGCCATATCTTGATGTAAAAAATCATAATGAGAAATTATAACGCTTAATTTGCTAGATTTACAAATACCATTCTCTTCACCAACTAAAACAGTTATCTCGTCGTTACAATTATTTTTTAAAAAATCAACCATACTGTCATTTGGAGAGTTAAAAAAATTCACTAAATTCAGCGCAGATTCTTGATCGATATCTGGACAAAAAAATAAATTATTTTCCCCACTTAAATTAATATTAGCTTTAGAAGCTTCTTTTGCTAGTTCTATTATAACTGTAAAAAATTTTGGAAGAATCGGCGAAATTTCAAAAAAATCTTCTTTTAAAGTATTTATTAAATCAGAGTTTAATTTATATATTTCTAAATTTTCAAGTTTTTCTTGTAATATTTTTTGAAAAAAATCTAAAACTCCTTTACCGCAATCCACATTGCATAAGACTAACCTGTTCTTAACAACTCCGATAGACGTAACAAGAACAATCATTGTCACCTTGCTCTTAACAAAAATCAATCGTATTCCTTTGATTGTTGAAGTATTCTTCAATGGAGTTGCAGATACCGCGATGCATTTCGTAATTTCTGCAAGCACGCTAAGTGTATTTCGCAAGACATCTTCTAAATTTCGTGCTTTAAAAGAAAGTATTGGTTCAGACAAATATCGTTCATTTTCGATAGGTTCTTTTTTTGTAATCCCATCTTCCATGAGCTTTTCAATATATAAACGATAACCAGCATGCGAAGGGATACGACCCGATGAAGTATATGGTTGCTCAAGCAGTCCTATTCTAGTAAGATCTGCCATATCACTTCTTATAGTAGATGAAGAAACAGATAAACCAAGATTTTCACACAAAAACTTAGAACTAACTGGTTCACCTGTTGCAATATATGAATCCACTATAGCTTCAAGAATTTTAAGTTTTCTTGGCCCTATATTCATAATTTTTCAAGTCTCCTTCTTAAATAAATTGGCATTCAAAAGTAGAGAGTGCCAACTACATTTCAATTTAACACTCTTAAAAACATTTGTCAATGCTTTTTAGTATTTTTTACTTTTTAATCTACAATTTTAAAATACACACCTTAAAAATTTGTAAAAAACATAAATTGTTTTAATTTTTGTAATATTAATATAATAAAAAACATAAAAATTTCCATAGATAAACTATTTAATAATTTTCAAAATTATCTACTTAATTTACATCAAAATAAATGACACAGCTTTTCGGAGGTAAGTAGAATTATGACAGAACCCAAAACTTTATCCAAGCCTCACACTTTAGTGCTTGAAAATAAAAAAAAATTACAACTTACGGGAATAACTGATGTTGGTAATTTTAACGAATATTCAATAACTATTTACATAGATGATGGAGAATTGTGTATTAAAGGTGAAAACCTTCACATTGAAAGTATAAGTTTAGAAAAAGGTGAGGCATCATTAAATGGACAAATAACATCAGTATCTTATGTAGAAATAGAACCTCGAAGTGCTGGATTTTTCTCTAAAATTTTTAAATAAAGCGGTTATAAAAGTTATTTGTTAAAAACAACTTGAAAATTTTAGTTTTTCTAAACGGAGTGTATTTTGACTTTTAAATATTCACAAAAACTCAAATAAAATTACATAATTAAACAAAATAATAATTTTACAACTATTTTATAAAACAACTAAACTAAATTTTAAAATATTTTTTATAATTAACTAAATTAACATCTATTAAATTCAAAATAACAAAATACACTTCGTTTAGAAAAAAGATATCTAAAAAGGTGCGTGCATTTTTTGAGTATAAGCATAAATAACCAAGCTACTGTTTTTTTATTTTCTATTGTTTTGGGAATTTTGCTTGCCTTCTTCTATGATCTTGCCAAAACAGCAAGAAGGATGTATTTACTTAATTTTGAAAAAATACTTGTTTTAGACTTATCATATTTTTTGCTAAGCGGAATTATAAGTTTTTTATTTATTATAGGATTTAACAATGGAAAAATTCGATTTTACATTCTATCTGCTGAAATAATTGGTTTTTTATTTTATCGTTTATTGTTTCGCGACAAAATTGTAAATTTCTTCTGTAAATTAATTAGATTTTTCAAAAAACTTTTAAAACCTATTATCGCTAAATCAAAATTATTAACTATGCGCTTTATTTTTGTTCTCCGTAAAACTACAAACACATTCTTAAAAATAATTTTAGATACGTTTAAAAGCATTTTGAAAGTTTTTAGTAAAATATTACAATATTTATTTAATGCAATGCTGCAAAAACAAAGTTAAATTACACAAAAAAATAGTTATTCTTTGAATTCAGAATTTGCATAACACATGTTAGATTATAAAATAAAAATAAAAATACCTTGCATGTTATTGAAAAAATATTATACAATTTATAAGTAACGACAAATAAAAAACTTATTTAAAAATGTAGTCTGAAAACAAAAATTTAATTTGTTTTGTGTGTGGTTTTGTTAAATTTGTATAGAATGTAAGGAGTTTTTATGTTTTTAATAAAAAGAAAAAGAAAATTTTCTACTTTAATAAAACTTTTAGCTTTCATATTTATATCGTATTCTATGTTCGATCTAGTAAACCAGCATTCTCAAATTTTTAAAAAAGAACAAGAACTTGCTAACATTGAAAACGCTGTAACTTGTCAAAAATTAAAAAACGAAGAATTAAAAGATATGCTTAAACTTGCCAAAGAGAAAAATGATAAATACATCGAACAAACAGCTAGAGATATACTTGGTTTTGTTAAAAACAATGAGCGCATTTTTGTGAATATAACAGGAAATTAATTTTGCAGAGTGTAACAACAAAAATTTTATAATTACTTAAACGCCACTTTTATCTTTTTGCAAAAAATTTAAGTACTTGCTTTAAATAAAGATTTGTGCACCAAAATAAAATTTTAATTTGATTAAATTAAACTTATTTTTTAAAAAATCACAAGATTAACAAAAGTTTAAATTGTAAAAAACAAAAATTAATAATATTTTTCTTTAAGGGTAAAATAAAAATTAATAACATTTTATACTTTTGAAAACTTTAAAACGTCGGACTGATTATTAGGGGAGGAATTTTCTTAGTTATGCAACTTGAAGTTGGCACTGTAGTAGAAGGGGTAGTGAAGAAAATAAAAGATTTTGGAGCTTTTATAGAGCTTCCAAGCGGAGAGACTGGCATGGTTCATATTTCTGAGATTGCAACACAATTTGTAAAAGAAATAAAGGATTTTTTATCTGAAGGACAAAAAATAAAAGTAAAAATTATAGGCATTTTAAACGGTAAAATAAGTCTTTCTATAAAACAAGCTCAAAATGAAAAAACACCGAATCGTTATAAGTCAGAAAACCCTTCATCACACAATAAAAATGAGAAACAACAATTTTCTTCTTTTTCTTCAAATAAAACACGCACAGGTCGCACAACAAGTTTTGAAGATATGCTTTCAAAATTCAAACGCACAAGTGAAGAAAAAATGTGCGATCTTAAAAAAATAACGGCATCAAATAGAGGTTCTGGATTTAAAAGAGGCAAAAAAAATTAATAAAAGTTGCATCAATTTAGTTTGAACACTTAGCAAAAAACTAATTCAAAGAAATTTGATGTTTTTGTTTTTATTAGAAAGGACTCTTATTTTTGGGTTTAAAGCAATGTTAATTATCCATGCAAAGATTTATACAATGACAGACAAAGGTAGAATAGACGACGGTTTTGTTTTGATAAAAAAAGATAAAATAGAAAAAGTTGGCACTATGGATTTATGTCCTAAATTTAATGAAGAAGATGTAATTGACGCAAAAAGTATGTCATTGTTCCCAGGATTTATTGATGCTTATACTTCTGTTGGAGTTAGCTCTAACACTTGCTTTTGTCAAAATAAAAATATTGAATCTAACATTGATATATCAAAACTTGTTGCTCCTGAAATAAGAACATTAGACTCCGTAAACCTTGAAGATAATTCTTTTAAAGAAGCGCTTTTTTCAGGGGTAACCTCGGTTGTTGTATCTCCTTTTTTAAACACAGAAATTATATGTGGGCAAAATTCAGTGATAAAAACATACGGCAAAAAAATTGAAGATATGACTTTAAACCCTTTATCAGCTATAAACTTTTCTTTAAACAACTTACATATTTCAACAATGTCTGTTTTCTCAATTATCAGAAAAGAACTTTCCAACACTCAAAAATACATGGAAGATAAAGACTTTGCTATCTCTGATTTTGATAATTGTGAAACCCCAAAATATAATGCAAAGCATGAAGTTTTAAATAAATTGTTAAAAAAAGATATACCTTTGTATATAGACGCCTTGACAAAAAGCGAAATTTTTACAGCAATACGCGCAGCAAAGGAACTTTCAATAAAATTAACACTTATAAATCCTTTTGGTATTTACTCAGAAGAAAAAGAACTTTTAAACGAAAATATAAGCATTATTTTTTCGCCATTTTTCGTCGGCAAAAATAGACAAAATCATAATGAAATTGCTAAAATGCCTGGAATTTTTGCAAAACTCAATGTGCCTATTGCTATAACAACGGGTTTTCCTAATATACCTATCTCTTGTCTTACATTTGCGGCTGCTTTAGCTCTTAAACATGGCATGGATTGGCTTGAAGCTATAAAATCAATAACTATTTACCCAGCTAAAATTTGTGGAATTCAAAATAAAGTTGGAACCATAGAAGAATCAAAAACTGCAGATCTTGTGCTATTTGAAAAAGATCCGCTAAATATTCTTGAAAAACCAAAATTAATTATTTGTAGTGGAAAAAAAATTTTATAAGCATAAAAAATAATTATTAAAAATTAAAAAACAATAATAAAATCAAAAATTTACATTAAGATATTTATAAACAATTTTAAATATAAATTTTTTGTATATTTTTTACTAAGCTCTGTAAGCTCTTTATCTTTTTAAATAAATTTAAAATTTCTACAATATTTAATTTTAATAAACTGTATTGGTAGTTCATTGACTTACTCTATATTTTTTTGAAATTTCTTCCCAATATAAAGTCTTTCGTGCAATTTTCCACCATTCTTCTACAAAATACACCGAAGGATCTTTCCAAGGCTTTTCTCCCGCAAAATGTATTATAGTAGGATCTTTCCAAGCTTTTTCCCATTCTTCTTTTTTAAAAATTGTAGATATCTTTTTTTCATCTTCTCCATACGGTTTTACAGAAAACATATACATTTGAGTATTATATTCAAAAGGTAAAGTGAAAATATTTCCAAAACATACCACATTAATAGTAGTCTGATCATGTTGAGCAGGGTCTTTATGCTTTTCTAAAAAACTTTTAAACTTATCTTCAACGTTATTCTTCCTCAAAGACTCTAAATCCAGAATTAAAAAACCTGAATTGATATATTCTTCAAGAGTGCCAATACCTATTTGTTTTTTATAAACTTCTCTTTTCTGCTTTTCTTCTTCATTTTTAAAGCTACGAACAGCATCAGCTACTCCTGCAACCCATTTTCCCTGTAAATCACAGTTATAAACATAAGATAAATCCTTTTTAACAATTATATCTACATCCATATATATACATTTTTTTCTAGTCTTTAAAATACTTGGAGCGCGCAACCTATAATAAACAACCTCAGTAAAATGTTTAGAAATATAAGAATTCGTAAAACAATCTTTCATATTTATAAATTCAATATCACAATTTTTTTTATAAATATTTTGCAATGTCAAAATTTTATTTTTATTTTCATCAGTAAACTTGGAAGGAACTAAAATATTTATCTTGTAAAAAGTATCATCATAAGCATTGTCAAGCAAAGAAGTAAGCGTTACTAAGGTTTGTAAGGCATAACCATCGTCAGTAGATACAATTACAGCAATAGCATCTACAGTGTTTTTTTCAACATCAGGAGTACCCCAAACCATATTTCCTCTAATAGAGTTTTTTACTTTTTTAAAAATTTTTTCACCAAATAACAAAGTAATTAGCAAAAAAAACACACAAGTTATAATTAAAGTAAAAAAAATAAAATACTTTTTTTTTTCTTTTGAACTTCTCAAATTCCTCGCCTCGCTATTAATAGTTTTATTCCAAAATTAAGAAATAATAGACATTTTAAAAATTTTTTTAGAAATTTGAGTAATTTTAGTTTCTGGTCCATTATAAGTAAAACCTTTAGTCATATCTGTTTTTACAAAACCTGGAGTTATATATCTAACAGTTATACCTGAAGGAATTAATTCTTTATTTAAAGCTTTACTAAAGCCTATAATTGCTGCTTTTGATGCAGAATATGCAACTTCACAAGAAGCCCCTATTTTTCCCCAGATTGAAGAAACATTAATTATTACTCCATCTTTTCTGCTTATCATACCAGGAATAATTACTTTGCAACAATTAAAAACACCTTTTGCGTTAACATCCATTACTCTTTGCCAATCTTCGCAAGTCGTATCTTGAATCTGTTTATAAAGGCTAATTCCCGCATTGTTAATTAAAACATCAATTTTCCCAAACAAATTTAAAGATTCTTCAACCATTTTTTCTACTTCAAAAAAATTTGAAACATCGGTTTTAAACGCAATTGCATTGCAACCCATTTTTTTTAAATCAAAAACAAGTTTATTTGCTTTTTTGCAAGAATTTAAATAATTTACAATCACATTGTAACCAAAAGATGCAAAAATCTTTGATGTTTCTCTGCCAATTCCTCTTGAAGCACCTGTTATTAACACAGTTTTCATTAATTAAACAACCTTTCACTAATCTCACATTTGATTAAATAAAAACATCGTTTTAAAAGCCTAACTCTTAAAATTATGAATATTAAAAAATAGTTGCTAAATTGTTATAAATGTGATACCATGTTTACATATTAGTAATAATTAGTTTTTAAAGCTTAAAAATCCGCTTTTTAGTAGATTACTTTATGAAATATAAAGTATCATATTTTTAAAAAATTTTAAAGTTTTAGCTAAAATTTATAAAAAATTATTACAAGCAACAACAACCATAATTTTAAATTAATTGTAAAATTATATTTTTGAAAAGTTCTATTTCAAAATTTTAGGATATTAATATTACTTTTAAAAACTAAATCAATGAAAAGAGTTGGATATTGTGTCAAAGAAGCATGTTAGTTTTTTTTTATTATCGGCCTTTATTTTAACAATTGTGACAATTAATACAACGATTGAAATGACAAATCACAGAAGAGGAAAAGCGTTTTGTGAGGAGAATAATCTTAAAATAACAAATAAAAAAATAAAAAATGAGAAAAAACAGCTAAGAGATTCTATTGATTTTTTGAGAAAAGATATTGAAGAAAATAAGAATTTATTGAAAAATATTGAAGATAATACATTGAGGTTAAACAACGAAATTAGTTTGAATAATGAAGAGTTTTTAATATTAAAAGAAAAAATTGAGAAAAATCAAAGTGAAATAGAGATTAAACAAAAAGAAAAAGATGAAGTTTTTTGCAAACTAAAACAAATATTAGTTTTAATAGAGAAATCCGGTAGTACAGATGTTTTTGATCTTTTTTTATCTTCTAAAGATTTTTCTGATTTATTTAAAAAAATAGAAGCTACATCCGATATCAGCAAAACAACTATTCAGTTAATTAATGATCTTGAAAAATCAACAAATGAAATTAAACATAAAAAGCAAGTAAATGAATCTTCATTTGAAAAATTAAATCAAAAACAAGAGTGTTTAAGAAAAGAATTAAATAATTTAGAAGAAGAAAAGATAAAAGTTCAAAAGAAAATTGATGAATTTGTAAAAAATTTAGATGAAAAGAAAAATGTTATAATGAATTATAATAAGAAAGTTATTGAAAATAAGCCTGTTTACAGCCTTCCATTTATTGAGAATACTCCTAAAAATATTTCACCAAATAACAACTTCAACATTGTTAACAAGGCAAAAGTACTGCGTAATGAATTTTCAGCAAACAATAATAACAACATATGGCCAGTACCTTATAGTCATGCTGTTTCGCAAAAATTTAGCAATTACCATAAAGCTGTGGATATACCTGCACCGTGCGGTGAACCTATTCTTTCAATAAATTCAGGAACTGTAATTGAAGTAAATTCAACTAATCCTTGCGGGAGTGGTTGGGGATATTTTGTTGTTATAAAACATGCTAATGGCTTAATTTCAAGATATGCTCACGCAAGCAAAATATTTGTTAGCGTAGGCCAAGTTGTTGACGCAGGAGAACCTATAGCTTTTATAGGAAGTACAGGAAATTCAACTGGCCCTCATTTACATCTTGAGATAACTAAAGACGGGTTTCACATAGACCCTTTGTCAATTTTATAATTTTATATACAATACATTTTAAATTTAAATAATAAATTTTAAATTAAGTAATTTTATTATAAATTTATAACATATTGCTGTTTTTCAAGATAATTCCTACAATAGCCATAAGAACACCCGATAACGCCAATGGAAACCATAAAACATCGCTAAATGGAAGATTTGGGGTCGTATTCATCCCGTAAAAACTAGAAATTACTGTAGGAATGGAAATTATGAGAGTTATTGAGGCCAAAACTTTCATAACAATATTCAAATTATTGGAAATAACAGAAGCAAAAGCATCCATTGTGCCCGAAAGAATATTAAGATAGATTCCTGACATCTCTATGGCTTGTTTTATTTCAATCAAAACATCTTCCAAAAGTTCTTTGTCATCTTCATAAAGTTTTACAATACGCCCTCTCATTATTTTTTCAAGAGTAGTTTCGTTAGCTTTTAAAGACGCAGAAAAGTAAACAAGTGATTTTTCCACTTCAAGTAATTGGATAAGCTCTTTGTTTTTCATAGATTTGCGAAGTTCAATCTCAACTTGATCACTCATTTTATCTATTTGTTTAAGATTTTGTAAAAATTTTGTAGCCATTCTGAGCATTATGTGTAAAACAAAATGTGATTTTAATCCTGTGTAAACTCCTCTAACAACACCGTGAGAAATTTCATCTAAAATAGCATTTTGTTTTAAACATACAGTTATAACATTTTCTTTTGTTAAAATTATTCCAAGCGGTATTGTATTGTAGCTAATACCGCCGTTTTCCATGTTACTTACCGGAATATCTATTATTATTAAGGTATTTTTATGGTCAGAGTCTATATGAGGAGACTCTTCATCATCAAGTGACGCTCTTAAAAAATCAATACTTACTCCAAATCTTTGAGTTAAAAAATTTGTTTCTTCAACGCTTGGCGAAACACAATCAACCCAACAATTTGACTCATAATCATTAATTCGAGTGATTTCGCCATCAATAGTTTTGTAGTAAAATATCATTCAATCACCACTTTATAACATTAAATATAAATAAAATTTTGTTCGTCGTATTTTATAATAACATAAGAGAATCTTTTCGTATTTCCACTTAATTTGATTTTTATAAAATATTTCAGTTTACTTTATAAAATCTTCGTATAAAAAACAAATTTTATACAAATAAAAAAGTATAATAAAAATTTACTAAATTTTTAGTAAATTTCTGCTTAAATATTCATTTCGACCAACAAAAAACTACAATTAAATACTATATTTAAAAGACAAAATAAAACACAACTTAAAAAATAATTTTTAAAAATACTCTTAAAATATAAATAAAACCACCTCAAACTAAAAACAATCAAATTCTTCTTTTTAAAAATAGTATGAGTGTAAAAATATTTAAATACATCGATATAAAAAATATAAATACGATAAAACTCTATTTATAAAAAACAATATAAATCATTTTTTACCATACATAAAATATAATTTATAAAACTTTTAACTATGGTAATTTTTTTAAATTAAAAATATACAAAATTAAACTTCTATTTATAAAAAATAAACATTTATTTAAAACAAAAATTAGTTTTTCAAATCTGATGAACTGCAAAAAATAAAATTTTAAATTTGGCCATTAGAATCTGGGATAATTCCAAAAAGAGCAAGCTTAGCCTTAACTTCCTCAAGTGACTTTTTGCCCATATTGCGAACTTTAGCAATTTCATTTTCAGACATCCTTGCAAGCTTTGACACAGTATCTATCCCAACTCTTTTCAAACAATTAGAAGAGCGCACTGAAAGATCTAGGTCCTCGATTGTCATATCAGAAAATCTAGATTTAGGAGTATCTTCGTTTGTTTTGAAACTAAATCCTGGTTGTTCTGCATTTGTGTAAATATTAGAATAAAGTTTTAAATACTGAGTCAAAATATTTGAAGCAATAGAAACAGACTCGTCTGCACGCAAAACTCCGTTTGTCCAAACTTCAAGAAGTAACTTGTCATAATCTATCTTTTGGCCTACACGTGTATTTTCTACAATATAATTAACTTTAGTAACTGGTGTGTAAATAGAATCAATCGGTATAGTTCCAACACCGTATTCCTCTGACTTTGGCTTATTGAACTCAGCCGGAACATATCCTCTACCTTTTTCTATTACAATTTCCATATGCAAATCAGCATCTTTGTTCAAAGTAGCAATGTACATATTAGGATCAAGAATTTCAACGTCGCCATCATGCTCTATAGACCCAGCAGTAAGCACCTTTGGCCCTTTTGTGTTAATGGTTAAAGTTTTTGAAGAGTCGGAATAAAGCTTTACTTTTAATCCTTTTAAATTTAAAATAATCTGAACAACATCTTCCTTAACACCTGGTATAACAGAAAATTCATGAAGGATCCCATCAATTTTTACTGCAGTAACAGCAACACCAGGCAACAGCGAGAGCAAAACCCGCCTTAAACTATTTCCTAAAGTATTGCCAAATCCACGCTCCAATGGATGTGCAACAAATTTTCCATACGTTCCGTCGTTAGAAACTGTTTGAATTTCAACAACAGGCTCCCCTACATTATTCATTAACATCCCCCTATCTTTCAAATTGCAAAATTTTTAAATTTAAAAAAATCACTTATTACAAACAAACTTAGCAAACTGCAATAATTTAACACAAATTACAAAGCATAAGGATCGTCAATTTTAAACTTCAAACAAATTCAAATTATTAAACAAAAATTAACCAAAACCTCAAAATTACTATACTAAAAAAATAATTCAAAACATTGCCTTCGAACCTTTCAATACAAAACACCTTATTTAGAATACAACTCAACAATTAAAGTTTCTTCAACTTCAAAATCTATATCTTCACGCTCAGGAATCGCAAGCATTTTTCCTTCCAATCTTTCACGATCAACCTCCAACCATCTAGGAACTGGCCTAGACTCATTCGAACTAATTATATCTTTTATATTTGAATTAGATTTACTTTTTTCAGATAATGAAACAATATCAGACGGCTTCAATAAACAAGAAGGAATGTTAACCTTACTGTTGTTTATAAAAAAATGACCATGTAAAACCATTTGCCGCGCTTGAGTTCTTGAGCTAGCAAATCCAAGTCTATATATAATATTGTCAAACCTACTCTCAATAAGCGCAAGTAAAATCTCACCTGATTTGCCTTTTTTCTTCTCAGCCAATTCATAATATTTTCTAAATTGATTTTCCAAAATACCATAAAAGCGCCTTGTAGATTGTTTAGCTCTAAGTTGAAGTCCATATTCAGAATTTTTCTTTCTACCTTTACCATGCTGCCCCGGCGCATAAGCCTTTTTGACAACACCACATTTTTCACCATAACATCTTTCGCCTTTCAAAAAAAGCTTTTGCCCTTCTCGGCGACAAAGCTTACACACAGCTTCTGCATACCTCGCCATTAAAATACATCTCCTATTTTAAAATTTATAAAATATTTAATTAATTTTTTCAAAATACAATTAAACCCTACGTCTTTTAGGTGGTCTACACCCATTGTGGGGTATCGGAGTTACATCTTTTATCATGTTAACTTCTAATCCAGCTCCTTGTAGCGCACGAATAGCTGCTTCACGACCAGAGCCAGGACCTTTAACATACACTTCAACAAATCTCATGCCATGTTCCGATGCGGCCTTCGCCGCTGTTTCTGCAGCACTTTGAGCCGCAAAAGGAGTAGACTTTCTTGAGCCTTTAAAGCCAATTTCCCCAGAACTAGCCCATGATATAGCATTGCCTTTTGTATCTGTAATCGTCACTATGGTATTATTAAAGGTCGATTTTATATGAGCAACACCACGCTCAATCTTTTTCTTTTCGCGCTTTTTACGTGAAGAACCACCTTTTTTTTTGGAAACACCTTGCACTGCCATAAATTTAAAATACACTCCTTTTTTTATTTTTACAAATCACAATCAACAATTTAAATTACAAAACCCTTACGTGTATAATAAATTTTGTTGAGTTTGAAATTTCGTTATTAATTTATAAAAACCATTATCAAACTTTATAAAATTTTAAATAAAAATTATTATAAATCATTCGTCATCAAATACCATAAGTTATATAAAACTACTTTTATTTTCTTTTGCTGGCCATAATTTTTCTTGGGCCTTTTCTGGTTCTGGCATTAGTTTTAGAGCTTTGACCTCTAACCGGCAAACCCTTGCGATGTCGAATTCCTCTGTAAGATCCAATTTCTTTGAGCCTTTTTATGTCAAAAGCAATGTTTCTTCTAAGATCTCCTTCGACTTTACAATTTTTATCTATATATTCCTTGAGTTTTGAAATTTCATTTTCAGTTAAGTCTTTAATTCTAATTTCAGAACTCACTCCAACTGATTCAATAATTTTTGCAGCTGTTTTTCTGCCTATACCATAAATATAAGAAAGACCAATTTCAACTTTTTTCCCACCGGGCAAATCAATTCCCGATATACGAGCCATATTTACACCTCCATTAAATATATTTTTCAACCTTGTCGCTGTTTATGCTTCGGATTTTCGCAAATAACCATGACTCTGCCTTTTCTTTTAATAATTTTACATTTTTCACAAATTTTCTTTGCAGAAGGTCTAACTTTCATGTTAAACTCCTTTCTTTATAAAAGTATAACCACTATTTAAAACGCCAAATAATACGGCCTTTCTTCAAATCATATGGAGAAATCTCAACAGTAACTTTATCACCTGGTATAATACGAATATAATTCATACGCAATTTTCCAGAAATATGCGCATCAATAATATTAATTTTATTATTTTTTTCTATCTTTACTTTAAACCTAGCATTCGGCAAAGCTTCTTCGACTATACCTTCGACTTCTATTGTATCTTGCTTAGACAAAACAGCAATCCCCCTTAAAATTCCTCTGCCAGTTAAAAATAAAAAACACTTCTTATATGTAAGTATAACACTTTTTAATTTAATATAAAACCACATTGCAGATAATTATTCTATATTTATTATTTACAATTTATTTTTTAAAAATTACAATTTTTATTTAATAACCAAAATTCAAAGCCAAAATTTGTTTAGACTTATAGACACAACCACTTCATGTAGAATTTTAAACTTTAAAATAACTACGCCTTTTAGTTTTTTATTTTAAATTTCAAAACTTTACAAATCACCTTAATTAATATGTTTAATAGGTTCTTCATATTTTCGTTTTTTAAAATATCTACTTTTAAAAATAAACATAAAAATTAAAATTTATATTTTAAAAACTATAAAACCCACATTTAAAAACAAAAAACTTTAAATTAAAAACTTCTTTAAAATTAAATACAAAAGCCACCAAAGAGCAAAAAACTTTTTAGCTAATTAACTACACAGCAAATAACTCTAATCATTAAGACAAAGCATTTATCATTAAAAATTTAAACATATTATGCAAATAAAATTTTTTTTAAAATCAAAATTGTATAAAAAATTTTTTATCATTTTTTGATTTTTTTTCATTAATATAAGTAGACTCAAGATCAGAAACAGCAAGCTTTACAGCAAGTGGATATCTTTCATAAGCTAAACCAGGAGCAAAACTACCGCCTTTAACTGATTCATCAAATCCACCCATATGCCATCTAATCGCCATAGCTTCAGACGTTGCTAATTTCATAAATCTTTCTATCAAAAACACAGATTTTTCTCCATGACCAAATGGAAAACTATCATCTATCATATAAAAAGATTGTTTTTTCCAAACACCCGTATTCTCATCTTTAACATTTCTCATAGACACTTTATAAAAATGAATTTTACAAAGATCATGAAGAAGAGCACAAATTGCAAAACTTTCAGAATTATCCATCTGCTCGCAAAAATGCTTCTCAATCATAACCTTATAGACATTAACACTATGCTCAACAAGCCCACCTTTGTAAGCGCAGTGAAATTTTGCACTAGCAGGCGCTACAAAAAAATCCGTCCCCTCAAGCCAATTTAAAAGCTCTGTACAACCAGATCTCTTAATATTCTCTTTAAAAATAGTTTTAAATTCTTTTGTGAAATCCAATACAAAATACCCCTTTTTTTAAAAAAATTCAGCACAAAATATATGTTGCACTAACATTAAGCAATACAAATTTACAAATTTGATTGTACTAAGCATTGTATCTTATTACTTTAAAAAAATCTACCAAAATAAACACTTCTTTAAAAGTTGTTCTAAATACACAAAAATAAAATTACTCTCATGCCATAAAACAACTCTCTCAAAACATATGTCAAAACATGCGTAAATTACTTATCTTTATATAAAATCTAAATTTTTTTATCTTTTAAATTTTTCTTTTGATTTTTTAGCATTTTCAATATTTTATAAAATTCAATATTTTATCAAAATTGTTTCTTTTAAACTAAGTTCAATTATCAAAACACTTTTATTGCTACAATTACTTCTAATTTTAGTATATTCTATTGAATAAACAGTATAATTAATAAAATTTTTATATTTATTATATATCGAAATAAATTATTCTAAAACTTACTATAAATCTTCATTTTTAACACAAAACACCACCTCCATTTTTATAATTATATTTAAAAATATGCATCCTTTGTACTCCGTTTTTTTGTTTTTAAAAAAGCGAATGTCAAATCAAAATCTTCAAATAATTTTAAAAAAATATTTTAATTTTAAATTTAATTTTTAAAATTTACGGTAAAAAAACTAAAGGGCGCTAGTGAGTTTTTAATTTTTGATTTAAAAATTTAAGCTTAAAAGTCTATCAGAGCTTAATTTTTTATTAAGAAAAAGCATCCTATTTTGGATGCTAGGTTTTGTATGTTTTTACTTAAGCTTTTCTATATTTTTAAGCGATAAACCTGTTGCTTTCATGATTTGCTCATTGTTAAATCCCATGTTTAAAAGATTTCTTGCTATTTCAATTTTTTCTTTTTGCTCGCCTTTTTTTATACCTGTCTCTAGGCCTTTTTTTATACCTGTTTCTATACCTTTCTCTATTCCTTCCTTTATTCCTTCTTTTTTTCCTGTTTCTATACCTTTCTCCATTCCTTCTTTTCTGCCTTCTTTTTTCCCTTTTTTGATTCCTTCCTTTATGCCCTTAGCAATATGAGCATTCATTTCGCTTCTATATTCTCTTAAAGCGTTTTCTCGTTGTAAAGCTAGTGTTCTCATTTTTTTATCTTTATTTAAAGATAAAACAACGTTTACAGCTTCTTTAATAGCTTGATTTTTAGTATC
>JAITRE010000025.1 GCA_031288555.1 Oscillospiraceae bacterium | reverse complement strand
AGCTAAAACTTTTTGAAGAAATTTTAGATAATACAAAAAAATATGAAGATTTTATAGAATTAGAGAAAAGTTGTTCAACAAATATATTGTCAGAAAAAGATAGATTATTAAAAATTTTTAATCAAAAAATGGAAATATATTTACCGCGAATGATAACAAGATGCGATGAAATAGAAGGTATGGTTGATGAATTTTGTGCTTCTAATGATATTGCTAAATTTGAAAGTCTTAAAAGTAGTATAGAAAAGATGGCAAAACAATTTAATGGAAATATTGAGCAGGATTTTAAAAATTTGTTTGGGAAAGTTAGCAAATTTGATTTAGATTTAGAGGTTTTTGAAAATAGAGTCCAAAATCTTTTTATCAATAAAAAGAAAGAGCTTAAAGAGGAGATTAATGGGTTAAAAGTAGTTGTTGATGAGAAAAAGAAATTAATAGAAGATTTTAAACAAAATATTGAAGATTTTTTGTCTGTAAAAGAAAATTTTTTGCAAGCAAAAGAAAAAGAAGAAAAATTTTTTAAAAATTTGAAAGAAAAACTCAAAGAAGCTAAAACTGTACAAGCTCGTGATTTTGTTAATGGCAAAATAATAAGTCTTGAAGAAGAAGAAAAAAATACTTTTAATGTGATTAAAGAAGAAGAAAATACTTTTGCAAAAAAAAAGTTGAAAGAGCTTGTATCAGAAGATGAAATAGTAATTTTTTTGGAAGCTGTTAATTTAGTTGAGACAATAGATTATATATCTAAAGCGGAAGAGATTTTATCCGGTGAAGTTAATTTTCAAAATATTATTGATATTCAAAAGTATATAAAAGAAAATAAAGAAAAAATTATGAAATTTTTAAATAAAAATAAAATTGAAAATCTAGTAAAGATTAAGAATGACTTAAATGTGGTTATTGAGAACAAAAATAAATTTTACTCTAGATTAGAAATATGGGAAGGCATACAAAAAATAATACTTGGGACGAAGGAAGAAGAATTGGAAAAAGATATTTTGAAAGTTATAAAAAAAACCAAAAAAGGCGTCAAAATAAACCCAAGTAAAGAAATGTATGTAAAATCGCTTTATTTTTCAGAAAAACTTGGTAAGCCTTTTTTCTCTACTATTTATGCCAAAAGTGAAGAACAAAAGAAAGAAATAGAAAAAAAACGCACACAAAAAAGTTTATTGGATGTCGTAATATTAGAAGTTAGAGAAGATGACGATAGTCGTACAACTTTTAAATCCCATTTTAATAATATAGTAAAAGTTAAAGAAAATGACATTGACAATTCAAACAAAAATAAGTCACTTACAACTAAAAATAGTAGTGGGGGGTCGCTACTTAAGGGGTTGACACCTAAAAACTCCAGCGAAAGCAATCATAAGAAATGATTTTATAAAATTTTAATAAAATAATTTTTAAGCAAAGCTGAATTTTAAAAGCTTTGTTTAACTAGTGTTAGAATAACTTGTTGTTTAAAATATTAACTTGTACTTTTAAGAATATTTTGATACAATGTAAATTATAATATAGAAAATAATTTTGATTGTATTTTGCTTGTGTTGTTAAGTTTTTTATTAGTGCGTTTTTAAGTTTTTCAATGGCTGCTTTAACCTCGGTTTTTAGAAAGAAGGTTAATAACTATAAGTAATCACACTAAGAAGTTTAATAAAATACAATCTGCTATTTGGCCGATTCATAAGTATGAAATGAAAAAGTTTTTGCCGATGAGTTTAATGATGTTTTGCGTTTTGTTTATATATAGTTTAGCTAGGAATTTGAAAGACACGATGATTGTTAATGCTTCGGGTGCAAGTGCTGCATGTATTTCTTATCTTAAAGTTTATGGAGCTTTGCCTTTTGCGATGCTGTCTGTAGTAGTATTTAGCAGAATGCTAGAAAAATTTGGGAGTAAGAAATCGTTTTATTTTACTATAAGTTTTTTTATCTTTTTTTATTGTATTTTTGGTTTTTTGCTCCATCCTTTAATACCTAAAATTCATGCTAGTGAAGATTGGGTTAGCAATATGCAAGAAACTTCGCCGAAAATTTTTTATGATATATGGCCTTTGATAGGGAATTGGAGTGTTTCACTTTTCTACATAGTTTCGGAAATTTGGGGTGGCCTTGTTATTAATTCTTTATTTTGGCAATTCGCAAACCAAATTACAAAGAAAGAAGAAGTAAAAAGATTTTACAGTTTGTTTTCTTGTATTGGAGATGTAGCTTTAATTTTTTCTGGTTTTTTTACTAAATTGTCTATACAATTTGAAAGTTTTAAAGTTAAAATTCAAATGTTAGGAATACTAGTCGTAGGAATATTACTAATGTATTTGTATTATTACATTCATAAGAAAGTTTTAACTGATTCAAAATTTTATACTCCTATAGAGAAGCCGTCAATAACTTCAAAAAAGAAACCTAAAAGTTTTTTAAAAAGTTTTGCCTGTATTTTTAAATCTAAGTATTTGTTGTTGACCTCTGTTTTGGTTATTGCTTATGGAGTTGCTATTAATATTTTTGAAGTTACTTGGAAAGAGCAAGGAAAGCTTTTTTATGGTTCTGAATCTAAGTTTAATGATATGATGGCGAATGTTTCGATTGCTACTGGAATACTTACAATATTTATAACTCTTGTGGGTGGAAATATTTTAAGAAAATGTAAATGGAGAACGGCTGCTCTTGTTACGCCGTTCTCTATTTTTATTTTGGGAAGTGTGTTTTTTTTGTTGATTATTTTTGAAAATTACAATGGAATTAACGCAAAGATATTTATTTTTAATGTATTAGAACTTATTGTTTGGATTGGTCTTTTTCAAGATGCTGTTTCAAAAAGTATAAAATATTCGTTGTTTGATTCTACAAAGCAAATGATTTATATTCCTTTAAACGAGGAGCTTAAAACAACTGGCCAAATGGCAATTGAAGTTGTAATTGGGCGTTTTGGTAAATCTTTGGGATCAATAATTATTATAATGTTGAGAGGGGTCTTTGGAACGACAGTTCCTCTTCGTGGAATGGTTAATGTTTTGTTTCCTACACTTTTGGTTATAACTGGAGTTTGGGTTTTTTCTGTTATAAAGCTTAGTAAAAAATATGAAAATTTAAAAAATAAAATAAAAAATAAATCAAAGCAAGTGGCGTAGAATTGTGATGTATTTTTAAATATTACAATTTTAAAATTTTAACGATTAATAAAAATATAAAATATATGTTTTTATAAATGTGATGAGCGGAATATTGATGTAAAAGGGGAAAATATTATTGTCTTTTAAAAAATGGGTATTCAAAAGTTTTAACGAAGACGAAATTTTAAAAATTTCAAAGGAAAACGATATTTCTTTTTTTTCAGCATCTCTTTTAAATTCTAGAGGTATAACAAACAAAAAAGAAGTGGAGGAGTTTTTAAGTGAAGACAATGATATGTTATTAGATCCTTATGATTTTAAAGATATGAAGAAAGCTGTTGATAGAATAAAAAAAGCTATACATACGAATGAATTAATTTGCATATTTGGAGATTATGATGCTGATGGTGTTACGTCAGTTAGTATTATGTACTCATTTCTTAAAAAAAATAAAGCAAATGTGACATACTACATACCAGATAGAAATAAAGAAGGCTATGGTATGAATATTAGTGCCGTAGAAAATTTGAAAAAAGACGGAGTTAGTTTAATTATAGCAACAGATAATGGCATAACTGCAAATAACGAAGTAGAGGTTGCTTCTTTATTGGGTATGGACACAATAATAGTTGATCACCATAGGCCTTGCAAAGTTTTGCCAAGGGCTTTGGCAATAATAGACCCCCATCAGCCTGATTGTGTTAAAATTAAATTTAAAGATTTTTGTGCAGCAGGGCTTGTTCTTTTTGTTGTTTTAGCGTTTTCTAAAAATTTTGACGAAAAACAAAAGTTATTTAAAGAAAACGCAGCTATTGCGTCTATTGGCACAATTGGGGATTCAGTTTTACTTAAAAGTTATAACAGGAAAATTGTTAAACAAGGCTTAAAAGAAATGAGTAATTGCAAGATACCAAGTTTGTCTGCATGTTTTAAGGAGTTTGAATTGCAGAAAAAACAAATAACTTCTTTAGATATCGCTTTTTCCGTTGTTCCAAGGATTAATGCTGTGGGTAGAATTTCTTCTTGTAAAAGTGCAGTAGAGCTTCTTTTAGAGGAAGATTTTAACAAAGCACTTATTTTAGCAAAAGAACTTGGTGACAAAAACATTATTAGAAAAGAAATAGAAATTAAAATTTTAAAAGAAGCTTTGGAATTTATAAATTTAAATCCTTCTTGTAAACTAGAGCCTATTATTGTTGTTTTTTCCGAAGGTTGGCATTCAGGCGTTATTGGAATAGTAGCGTCTAAATTAGTTGAAAAATATGGAAAGCCTTGTGTAGTTATAAGTATTGAAGAAGAAATTGCTAGGGGCTCTGGCAGAAGTGTTGGTGATTTTTCGTTAATAAACGCTATAAAAGAATGTTCTGAGTTTTTAATTCGTTTTGGCGGACATCCTATGGCGGCAGGGTTTGAAATGAACGCCGATAATGTATTAAATTTTTCAAAAAGAATAAATGATATTGCCAAGAAGCTTGAAATTCAGCCTTGTTTGAGTTTAGAAATTGAATCTATATTAAAACTTGAAGAAGTGAATATGAAAACTGCAAAAGAGATAAAGAGTCTTGGACCATTTGGTTGTGGAAATCTTCATCCAATTTTTTCTGCTGTAAAGTTAACTATTGTAAATATTACTCCAGTCGGAAAAGGAATGCATTTAAGGCTTTCATTTAAAAAAGATTCAAAAATTATTTTTGCTATGAAGTTTTCTACAACAAAAGAGGAGTTTGAGTTTGAAAAAGGAGACATTGTAAACATAGCATTTGAGATGTGTATAACAGAGTTTAAAGGTCAAACAAATGTTTCTGTTTTTTTAAAAGATGTTCATCCTTACAGTTTAGACGTTGATTCCATGTTAGAAAGCGAAGTTATTTATGAAGAAGTATGTAGGTGTTTTTCAAATAGATCAGAAAATTTAAAAGCAGATATAGCGTTTTTTGTTCCAGATAGAGAAAATTTTGTAGATGTTTATAAAAAATTACAGATTTGTCTTGATGTGTCAAAAAGATATACTGTAAGAACTTTATATTGTAAATTAAAGCTTTTAAATTTTAATTTTGCAAAATTTTTATTAATTTTAGATATTATGATTGAACTTAATATAATAACAAAAACTAATGTTCAAAATGAAACTTTTAATATTTTTATAAATAAATTAAAAAGAAAAGTCAACCTTGATGAAAGCTTAATATTAAAGTTTCTTAAAGAGGAACGAAGTTTTGCAGGCAAACAAAAAATTTAAAAAATTATGTAATATTTATTTTTTAAAAATTGCCTACAATTACTTGAGGTTTTTTAGAATGTTTTTTAGGTAGTTTAGATTTATGTTTTCTTCTAATACCTTTTTTGTGAGAGCTAGTTTGTTGTTTTTCTGAAGTGTTTTGTTTTCTGCTGATTCCACTTTCAGTATTATTAGTCACGTTATGTTCTTCGGTGGTTTTGTTTTGTCTTTTTTTATTTTCTTCATCAGTCTGTTTTTGATTGGAAGAATTATTTGGTGTTTGTGTTGAGTTTGAATTTTTTTGACTAGTATTATTTGTGTTTGTTGTTGTAGGTAGAGTTTCCTGTTTTGAACAACATCCTGAAGAAATTCCAGTCAAGCTCAAAATTCCACAGGTAACTGCGAGAAATTTAGATTTTTTCATAGAAAAAGCACAACCCTTCTTGTAGTTTGTAAAATAAAATGTTTGAAAATTTAATTAATTTTTTCTTTTGTTTTAAAAAAGTTTTTGCTAGTAATTTTTTAATCAATAAGTTAAAAACTAATATTATAATATTCGTTGAAGATTTTTATTATGATAATAATTTTCTTGCTTGATACGACTTTTTCAAAAAAGATTATCAAGAATTTTATAATAAGTGTTAATTTAACAAAATACTTAAGTTATGTTATTACTTTTGTTTTATTTGTATTTGATTTATTTATTTTGTTTGATTAGTTTTTAAAATACATTATTCAGCGTGGGGGTTTCCGACTCTTTTATTTGCTCTAGAAGTTTTAAAATTTTAGATAATTCTACTAAAGCATCTTCTCTTCTTTTTTCTTCTAAATTTCTACGCATAGCGACAACAGATTGGTCAACAAGTTCAATTTTAATATGTTCCATAAATGTTGTAAGTTTTCTGCCATAATTTTCCCAAGTTTTTTCAAAATCTAAAGTTTTTTTGAAAGCTAATGTAATTTCATTGTTTTTTAGATTCTTTTCTATTTCAAATAAATGAGAATTTAAATTTGTTGTAACTTTTTTTGTGAATAACAAAGAAAAGATACAAATTGAAAGTGTAACAATAACTATAGAAAAAGCAAACCAAATACGTTTCATAAAATTCCTCATTAACGTTTTTTAAATTATTTTTTTAATATATTTAATTTTGTGTTTTTACTATATTGTATTCTTTATTTTTGTTAGCAGTCATAAGAAAAATATCTTTTAACTCTACATTTTCTTTTTTTAAAATTTCTTCTAACCAATTAAAATTTAATCCGCATGTTGAAAGTGAAAAATTTGATATTTTCCCACAATTAACAACAACCATCTCAATACCTGTGTCAGGAACAGATATTTCAATCATTGAAGCATCAACTTCTAGTTTATCTGGTTTTTTTAGAACACTTAATTTGCCGTTTGTTTCAACAATACCATAAGAGACATCTTTAAAACTAAAAATGTCTAATTGTCTTAATTGCTCTGCTAAGTCGGGAATTGTCATTCTTAAACGTTTCATTTCTTTTTGATCAATTTCACCGTTATTTATAACAATAACAGGTTTTCCGCATACAAAATCATGAAATCTACAGCTTTTGAACATGATTCCTGAAAGAAAAATTTCTAACGCTACTAAAGCAATAATTGGTACAAACCCACTAACCATAGGAGTACTTGTATTTTGCATTGGTATTGCAGCGATATCTGGTATTAAAAGTGTAACCACAAGCTCTGATGTTTGCATTTCACTTATTTGTCTTTTTCCCATAAGTCTCATTGCTACTATTATTACTAAATACAAAATGATCGTACGAGTTAAAGAAACCATCATTTTAAATCACCGTTTTTATTTTGGGCAAGTTTTTGAGATTTTATTCAAAGTAACTTTACAGCTATGGCTAATTTTTAAAAAAGTATAATTTTTAATAATTTGTAAAGATTAAATTTTGTAATCAAAAAGATGTTTATTTTTTTGAGCTTATTTTGTTGTATTAAAAGTTAAGTGTAAAGAGTGCGTTTGTGTTTAAGTTTAAAAAATATTTAATAATTAATTTTGTTTTAAAAAGGAGGTTTAAATTATTTTTAAATTTATAAAAGATTTTTTAAAAATGCAAGACGACAATAAACAACAAGACAAAAATGTAAACAAAGACAATGTAAACAAAGACAAGGAGAGTTTTTTAAGCAATTCTCTTTTTGAAAACATGAATTTTTTAAAAAAAGAATTTGATTCAAGCTCAGATTTAGTTTATAGAGAATTTAAAATAAATGGTACAAAATCTGCTATATTCAACATGGATGGCTTAATTGATAAGTCGAATTTAGCAGCAAGTGTGATAAATCCTATAAGAAAATACACGTTTTCTAATAAAAGTAATGATGAAGAAAAATCTCCTAAAGAAAAATATGTTTATATAAGAGACAATATTTTATCTACTGCAGATCAAGTAGAAACGAAAACTTACGATGAAGTTATAAAATTTATGACAGCAGGTTTTGCTATGCTTTGCATTGATGGGTGCAATTTAATTTTGGCAATTGGCATACAAGGTTTTAGTTTTAGAGGGATATCAGAACCTTCAAATGAAATTATGCAAAGAGAATCAAAGGAAGGTTTTGTTGAGCCTTTAAGAATAAATATAACAATGGTTCGTCGCAGGATAAGAAGTCCTAAGTTAAAATTTGAAATGATGACAATAGGCTCGATAACTAGAACTGATATTTATGTATGTTATTTAAAGGATGTTTGTTCTGCAGGTTTTGTAGAAAAAGTTCGTAAAAAACTTAATAAAATTAAAATATCAGGTATTTTAGCTGCGGGATATATTACAGAATTTCTTGAAGAAAGTAATAATTTTTCTTTTTTTAGTAGTATAGGAGTCTCTGAAAGGCCCGATACAGTGTGTGCGAAAATCTTAGAAGGACGTATTGCCATTTTGGTAGATGGAACACCTAGTGTTATTATAGTTCCGCACCTTTTTACAGAATATTTCCAAAGCTTTGATGATTATACTACCAAACCTTATTTTGCAACTTTAACAAGATGGCTTAAATATATTTCGTTTTTTATATCAACGCTTCTTCCTGGATTGTATGTATCCACTGTTACGTTTAACCCTGAATTATTGCCGAATCAATTAATTACTAAAATAGCAGTTTCTGTGGCAACAACACCATTTTCTTTAATGTTTGAAGCGTTATTAATTCACTTGATATATGAAATTATGAGAGAAGCCGGGTTAAGATTGCCAAAGCCACTTGGCCATGCCGTTAGCATAGTTGGAGGGTTAGTTATTGGGCAAACTGCAGTAGGGTCTGGGTTAGTAGGAGAGCCAACTCTTATGATAGTAGCGTTAACAGCATTGTCTTCTTACGTTATACCAAATCTTTATGAGCCAATAGCAGTACTTAGATTGATTTTTGTACTTGTTGGTGGAATTATGGGAACATGGGGAATAATGCTTATGTTTTCAGCAGTTTTAGTAGATTTATGTGGAAAAGCAAATTTCGGAATTCCTTATACATCACCTATTTCTCCGTTTAGTTGGTTTGGCATGAGAGATGTGCTTATACGAGCTAATTGGAAAGTTCTTTCAAAAAGATTAAGTAAAGTGCAAGAAATGCCCGGTTCAAATTTAAGGTAAAATTTAAAGGTGAGAAAATTGATAAAAAAAAGTTCGCAAATGATAACATCTATGCAAGCGTTCATAATGTTATTTGTAAGCCAAATTCTTTTAAATTTGACTTATAATCCATTAATGTCTGCTCAAAACAATATGTGGGACAACACTATATCAACAATTGTATCTTTTTTATTAGTTTTTCTTAGTTTAATTCCGATTTATTTATTATATAAGCCTGATGAAAATAATAATTTGATTAAAAAATTTACTATTTATTTTGGCAAAACAGGAATAATTATTTCTTTAATTTATGCTTTATACTATTTATTTGCAAATTGCTATTCTTTATGTGTATTTAATATATTTATAGCAAATGTTATGAGTCCCAACACTTCTTTGTGGACAGTATCTCTTGCGGTTGGTTTAACTTCTTGGTACGGTGCAAGCAAAGGTATAGAAGGGCTGGCTCGAGCATCATTTATAATTTTTTTTATGATCATTGCATCAATAATATTTTTATTTTGCGCGCTTGTGCCTAGAATAGATAAACTAAATTACACACCTATTGAAGGTATGAATAATGTTGTTTCAGGAACAATAAACATGATTTCTCAGAATTTTTGCATGGCTGCGATTGTTACGATGTTACCGTTTGTTAAGGGAAATATTAAAAATTCAATATTTTTTTGGAATTTTCTTTCTCATTTATTTTTGGTTTTAATTATATTTTTAACAGTAGGAAGTCTTGGAGATTATTTAAAAACTCAAATGTTTCCAGTATATACCGCCGCAACAATTGCAGAAATTGGAGCATTAAAGCGTTTAGATTCAATTTTTCTTGGACTTTGGACAACTAGTCTTTTTTGTAAAATTTCTTTATTTAATTTTTTAATTTCAAATATATTTAAAGAAATTTTTTCAAAAAAAGTAGCAAAAAACGCTTTAATGTTTAGTTCAATTTTTTTGATAATTTTTGCCACAATTTCATCTTATAATTTTGAATTCCTTAAATTCCTATATAACAGTAATTTTGTTTTTTGTTTTACTATTTTAGTAACGGTTATTCTGCCTTGCTTTTTATTATGTTTTAAAAGAACAAAGAAAGTTTAAATGAAGCTATATGTTTTGTTTTTTAGAAGTTGATTTTTTAAAAATTTTTTGTTTATAATTTTTTATAACATTTTTTCATAAAAGTTAAATAAAGTTTAATTTTAAAAATTTTAAATGTTTATTTTAGAGTTTTGAATCTATAAGGAGATGTAATTTTAAATTAAGAATAAATATGTTGTTGATTGGGTTAATCAAATGAGGGATCTTTTAAATCCTAAAAATGTGGTTTGGGTAACTGGCACGAATGAAGAGATAAATGATTTGAGAAAAAAAGCGGTGGAGTCTTTGGAGCTTATAAAGTTAAATCAAGAAAAGTTGCCAGGGTGTTATTTACATAGAAGTAAAGAAAATGATGTTGCAAGAGCTGAAGATCGTACTTTTATTTGTACAAAAGATAAGAAGACTGCGGGTCCTACAAATAATTGGGCAGATCCTAAAAAAATGAAGAAAATGCTTTTTTCGATAGTTAAAAATAGTTATAAAAATAAAACAATGTATGTAATTTTGTATTGTATGGGACCGGTTGATTCGTCGTTTTCTAAAGTTGGGGTAGAAATAACAGATTCTATATATGTAGTTTTAAATATGTGTATAATTACTCGAGTTAAAAAAGAGGTTTTTAAAAAAATAGAAGCTTTAAAAAATGATTTTGTAAAAGGTTTGCATTGTAGTTGCAGTATAGACGATAAAAAACGCTATATATGTCATTTTCCAGAAGAAAAGGAAATAATTTCTGTGAATTCTGCGTATGGAGGAAATGCGTTATTAGGTAAAAAATGTTTTGCGCTTAGAATAGCTTCTTTTATGAGTGCAAAAGAGTCGTGGCTTGCAGAGCATATGCTTATATTGGGAATTGAAAATAAGCAAGGTAAAATTCATTATATAGCGTGTGCTTTTCCTTCTGCATGTGGAAAAACGAATCTTGCTATGCTGACTTGTTCTAAAATTTATAAAGAAAAGGGATATAAAATTTGGTGTGTCGGAGACGATATAGCATGGATGAAAAAAGGTGAAGATGGTAGGTTATGGGCTATTAACCCTGAAAATGGTTTTTTTGGAGTTGCTCCTGGAACAAGTAAAAAAACAAATCCAAATGCTTCAGAGTGTATAAGAAAAAATACAATTTTTACAAATGTGGTGCAAGACTTAAAAAACAACACTGTATGGTGGGAGGGGTTTAGCAAAGTTCCTCCTTTAAAAGCTTTAGATTGGAAAGGAAAACCTTGGGATTCAAATTCAAAAACGTTAGGAGCACATCCGAATGCTAGATTTACTGTTAGTGCCGAAAATTGTCCTAATTTGAGTAAAGAGTTTAATTCCTCTAAAGGCGTACCAATATCTGCTATAATTTTTGGAGGAAGACGTGCAGATTTAATGCCGCTTGTCTTTCAATCGCGAGATTTTAACAATGGGGTGTTTGTTGGCTCCACAATAGCTTCTGAAAGGACTGCTGCTGCAACGGTAAGGAGCAGCGGTGAAGAAGAATTTTTACGTCGTGATCCTATGGCAATGTTGCCTTTTTGTGGTTACAATATAGGAAAATATTTCAAACATTGGATTAATATAGGAAAAATTTTAAAAAATAAAGCTCCTAAAATTTTTAGTGTAAATTGGTTTAGAATGAACGAAAACAAAAAGTTTATTTGGCCAGGATTTTCTGAAAATATGAGAGTTTTAGAGTGGATTTTTAAACGTCTTGAAAACAAAGTTTCTGCTGCAAAATGTGAAATAGGATATCTTCCTTATGTTGACGATATAAATATTGAGGGTTTAAAAATTTCAAAAGAAGATTTTAAATCTATTCTCAAAGTGGACAAAAGTCTCTGGGCAAAAGAAGCGAGTGATATAAAAAAATTTTACAAAAAGCTTTCAGTTGAAATACCAGTAGAACTTCAAAATGAGTTGAAAATTCTTATAAAAAATTGTTCTAGTTTAATGTAAATTTAGATATTTAAAGTTTAATTGACACAAAAACAAAATTTATTTTAAGAAAGTTTGTTTTAAAAAATTTTTCTTAAGCTTTTTTATTTTAGTTTAATTTTAAATTATTCATAATTTTGTTTTAGCAAAATAGTTTTTAGTTTACTCTATAGAAAGATTTGCTTGAGCGTTAATATTAAGTTTTGCGATGTTGCCAGATTTATATTCATAATAAGCTTGCGATCCAACCATAGCAGCGTTGTCTGTGCAAAGTTCTAGCTTTGGGATATAAAGTTCATATTTTTTTTCTTTACATTCTTTGATTAACATTTTTCTTAAATGAGAATTCGCCGATACTCCCCCAGATATTGCAATCTTTTTGTAATTTTTATTTTTTGCAACTAATAAGAGTTTTTCTGTAAGATAACTAGCCACGCAGTGGCAAAAAGAAGCTGATAAATCTTCTATAGGCAGTTTAATAGATTTTTGTTTTCTTTCTTGAATTTTATTTATCATGGATGTTTTCAATCCAGAAAAACTAAAATCATATGGCGAAGAATCAACCTTAGGTTTTGGAAAATTAAATAAAAACTTATTTCCCAATTTAGAAATTTTGTCAAGATTTACGCCTCCAGGGTAAGAAAGTTTCAGCGCTCTTGCTGCTTTGTCAAGAGTTTCTCCGGCTGCATCATCACAAGTTTTACTAAAAATTTTAAATTTTGTGTAGTCTAAAACTTCCAATATAAATGTATGACCGCCAGACACAACAAGGCATAAAAATGGAGGAGTTAGATTTTTATAAGTAAGATAATTTGCAGCTACATGAGATCGCAAATGATGAACAGCGATAAGTGGCAAGTTTAAAGCAAAGGAAAGGCCTTTTGCAAAATTAAGTCCTACCAGCAAAGAGCCCACCAAACCGGGTGCGTGAGTAGCAGCTATTGCGTCTATATTACTAAGTTTGTTGTTTGAAAATTCGAGTGCATTTTTTACTACTGTAGAAATATTTTCAATGTGCCTTCTAGAAGCTATTTCTGGCACAACCCCTCCGTATAAATTATGTTCTTTTATTTGTGAAGCAATTTTTGAAGACAAAACTTTTCTACCGTTTAAAACAACAGCTGCAGCAGTTTCGTCACATGAAGTTTCTATAGAAAGTATTTTCATTTTTTATAAAGCCCAACCTTTATTTTGATTTTGCCAGATAAATCCTCTTGAGGATATAGCATTATTATAACTTTTAATTGCGCTGTATGTAAGCAACTAAAATTTGAGCAATTTGTTTTTAAAAATTTAAGTTTATCGTTAAGTTTAAAAGATTAGATATTGTTTTTTACTTGAAATAAATTTTGATTTATTAAACAATAAACACAAGATTTTATCTTTGAGCTTAATAAATAAAAAAAGCCTCAAGTTTAAAATCAAGAGGCTTTTGTATTTGATAAAAATTAATTTCAAATTTTCTTTGAAATTTTAATTTTATTCTTCACTTTAATTATAGTAAGTCGTGCGAATGAAATACGTTTGCATTACGTTTATTCTTCTTTCATACTGTTGATTCATAACAATCAAAGAGTTAGAAATTTGTTTTCTTTCTAGCTCTAAAGTGTTTTTAAGTTGATTTATTTGATGGTTTAGTTCATTTTGTCGCTGTGCAAATTTACTTATTTTTTTCAAAAGTAGGGGGTACTTTTCAATAATATGTTTTATATTATAAGTGTTTAAAATTTCAATAATACTATTGATGTTAGTTGAGAGTTTTATATGATTGTCAAGATTGTGAAAAACCTCTTCAGATTTTTTTTTGTAAACTCTTGAAAGTTCTTTTATTGCTGTATCTACTGCCTTATTATTAATAATTTTTTTGTTTTTTTCAATTTCGTTAATTTCGGTACTATTTTCTTCGGGACTGAGATTAAAAAAATTAAACACAATTTCAAATAAATATTTACACATTTCTGTATTAGCGTAATAAGTTATTTCTTTACCTTGTGAGTCTTGTTCTTTGCATATTTCTATAGGTATTTGATCTTTTTGTTGATTAAAAGTTAATAGTTGATCTTTTTGTTGCACTTTTTTTGATGATGATTGTTTTTTAAAAAATATTTTATTTTTTTCAATAGTGGCCAGTTTTTGAGGATTTTGATTGTCAGGTGATAATTGTTGTTTAAGGTCTACTATTTCTTCATCTTTTAATGCAATATTATCTAGTAGTTTTATTTTTTTTTGCTCAAGTTCTATTATCTTATGTTTGTTGCTTAATAATTCTAGCAGCAAATTTATAATAAAATCATCTTGATCTGTTTTTTGATATTCACTTTGTTTTATTTTTTCTTCAAGTTTTGAAAGTTCAGTTTTTATTTTTTCTAAATTATTATCTAAATCTGATATTTTATCGGGTGATTCATTGGACCGGTTTGCAATATTCTCTAATTGTTTAATTTCTAGTATTATTTTCTGTAATAGTTGTATGTGATACTGTTCTTTAAATATAACTTTTAATTTTTGTTTAGATTCATCTATTTTTTTTTGTGTTTCTTGTAGTTTTTTATATTTTTTATTTTTAAGTTTCAAAGTTTCATTTTCTATAGCAGATTTTAACACTTGAATATCATTTTGAAATGTTCCTTCTTTTTTTGCTAATGTATATAATTCGTTTTCAGAGTCTCCATTTTTAAGCACTATTGTTGTCACTGTTGCATAACAATTCATTTTTTCATTTGTATCTTTTAATAGCTTTGAAAGTTCTGTATTTTCTTGTAAAAGTAAATTGTTTTCTTGTGAAAGTTCTGTATTTTTTTGTAAAAGTAATTTGTTTTCTTGTTTTTTATTTGTCAGTTGTTCAAATAAATTACTATTTTCTTCGCTTAATCTTTTATTTTTTGATTTTAAAAACTTAATTCCTTTTTTAAATTTTGAATTTTCCTCTTCAAGCACTGTTGTTGCTACTGCTGCTTGTTGCTTATCACAATTCATTTTTTCATTTTTATCTTGTAATTGCTTTAAAAGTTCTGTGTTTTTTTGTGAAAGTGATTCGTTTTCTCGGTTTTTATTTGTCAGTTGTTCTGATAAACTATGATTTTTTTCGTATAATTTTTCATTTTTCATTTTTAATTTTTTAATTTCTTCTTTTAACTGTGTATTTTCTATTTCTAACTGATTATTTTGAGGGTGAGATTGCTCAACTTTTTCACCCCCGTCTTCCTCAGCTTTTGTAAAAAGTTGACTTGATAAATCATCTTTTTTTACATATATAACATTATTAGTATACTTTAAATTAGAATTTTTTAAGTTGGTTGGTAAAAGAGTAATTGGGTTTTTTTCATCAACAACAAATTCAATTTCCTGTTCACCTTTTTCAAAAGGATCAAAGCGTTGTACAGTTAATAGGCAACCCGGAAATTTGTGGGCCGCACTATTACTGCTGCTGCACTTATATTTAACAGCACTTGATATAATAGAGCTAGAACATATTGTTCCTAAAGATAAAAATAACGACAAGATCCTTTTTCCTAGTAATTTCTTCATAATAAAAATAAACACTCCTAAAATATATTTCTTTAAAATTAAATTTTATAAAGTTTTAAAATAATTTAATTTTAAAATAGATAATTCAATTTAGCTAAAAAGTTATTGCTTTTATTTTAAAATTTTAAGATAATTTTCAAAATACTACATACTAAACTTTAGCCATATACGAATAATATCATATAAAGTCGTATAAATGGTGTCGAAATTTATCTAAAATAATTTTTTATTATAAAAATCAATTGTTTAAAGACGTTAATCTTTGAAATTTTAAGGTATAAAATCATAAAAGCACAGAAAAATTTATATAAATTTTAAAATACAATTTTTAAAAAATTAGAACGTTTTTAACAACTTTATTTGTTTTAAATAGTTATTTAATTTTATATTTTATTATTTTTAAATATTTTCAAATCTTAAATTTAATTATTATCTATTTACAAACTCTTTTATTTAATATAAAAATTAAGAGCTCAAAGGTACTTTATATTTTTCTTCTAATATTTTGTTAACAAAAAAATAAACTTGATTATTTATTCTTTAGCTTGCTTTTAAAGTTTTATTTTAAATTTAAAAATGATTCTTTAAAATTTAAATTTTGTTATTGTTTAATTATAAAATTATTCTTTTAACTTCTTAGAATATTTTTTCTTTATTTTTTTGTTAATTTGCATAACTTCATTTTTATGTATTTCATTTGTAATTTAAATATGTTAAAAAAGTTTGTTATATTAAGATTTTTTATATATATTAATTAAGTTTTTTATTTTGCTTACAAATAATTAGTAAAATAAGATTATTAATTAAAAGATTTTAGTAGAAATTAGTTTGAAAGATTTTTTGATTATTACTACATCAATAATTTAATTTATTATAAAAAGCAAAGATAGCAACTTTACTAATTTAAAGTAATCGTTTTAATACACTAAACTCAAAATTTTATGTTTAAATTTAACAAATACAAAAAAGCCTCAAGTTTTTAAAAAACAAGAGGCTTTTGTGCTTGCGTGCGATTAAGACGGCTAATTTTCAAAACCATTATCAGTATCAGTATAAGTTGTATTGATAAAATACGTTTGCATTACGTTTATTCTTCTTTCATACTGTTGATTCATAGTAATCAAAGACTGAGAAATTTGTTTTTTTTCTAGATCTAAAGCGCTTTTAAGCTGTTTTACTTGAGTGCTTAGTACATTGTATTGGTGTGAAAAATTACTTATTTTTTCTAAAAGACTCTTAAACTCTAAAGTAAGAAGCTTCATATTATAACCTGCTAAAATAGTAGGAACATCCTTTTCATGAGTTAAAACTGGAGAGGTTTTTCGTTCATAAAGATTGTGAAAAATACTTTCACATTCTCCATTGAAAACATACGATGGTGCTTTTGTTAATTCTTCTATTTTTTTATAATCAATTTTGTTGTTTTCACCAACGACGCCTTTGCTATTGATATTGAATCCAAAAAAACTAGACACAATTTTAAATAAATATTCACACGTTTTTACATCGGCGTAATAAGTTGTTTCTACACCCTCAGTATTCGGTTGTTTAATAGGTATCTGACCTTCTTTTTGTTTGGCAGATGATAATTGTTCTTCAAGGGTTGCTATTTTTTCATTTTTTAGAATAATCTCATTTAATAATTTTTCTACTAACGGATCTATAAAATAACCTTTTTCTATTCTATCTGGTGTTGCGTTATATAATTCTGTATTTACGTTAATTCTCTTTTCAATGTCTTCAAGATTGTTTTTTATAGTTTGATTTTCAAAATTCTCTAATTGTTTATTTTCCAGCATTATTTTTTGTAATCGTTGTGCGCGATACTGTTTTTCTAGTGCAACTTTTAGTTGTTGTTTAAATTCAGATATTTTTGCTCGTGCTTCTTTTCTTTTTTTACTTTCCTTAGAGTTAAGTTGCGGATCGAAAATATCTATATTGTTATTTAAGGTTTCGATTTCTTTTGCAAATTCATTTTCTTGTTTTACTAATAAACTT
>JAITRE010000024.1 GCA_031288555.1 Oscillospiraceae bacterium | reverse complement strand
AGCTAAAACTTTTTGAAGAAATTTTAGATAATACAAAAAAATATGAAGATTTTATAGAATTAGAGAAAAGTTGTTCAACAAATATATTGTCAGAAAAAGATAGATTATTAAAAATTTTTTATGAAAAACTAAAAAATAAATATGAAGAAGCTGTTGCTGGAATTGATTTTAATTTTTTAACAGGTTATAAGATTTTTTTAAACGATCATCAAAATTCAGAGTTCCTTGAAAGCTCCCAAGAATACGATCTTGCTAAGAAAAAACTAAATGATTTAAATACTTTTAGAGCTAACATTGATAAATATAAAGATGTTTTTAATACTTCTACCCTGCCATCAGATTTTGATTTTTCTGAAGCGGGGAAAGAAATAGATGCAGCTATAAACATGATAAAAAATTTGAAAACTTCTGCTATAAAAGCAATGAAAATATATTTATTAAGAATGATAACAAGATGCAATGAAATAGAAGGTATGGTTGATGAATTTTGTGGTGATGATATTGCTAAATTTAAAAGTCTTAAAAGTGATATAGAAAATATGGCAAAACAATTTAATGGAAATATTGAGCAGGATTTTAAAAATTTGTTTGGGGAAGTTAGCAAATTTGATTTAGATTTAGGGGTTTTTGAAGATAGAGTCCAAAATCTTTTTATCAATAAAAAGAAAGAGCTTAAAGAGGAGATTAAGGAGTTTAAAAAAGTTGTTGAGAAAAAGAGCAGCAGCTTAAGCAGCAAATTAATGATGAAAAAAAATTTTAAACCTCCAACTATTAAAGAAGTGTCTATATTAGAAGAAGAATATAATAAAAGTGTAATAGATAAAAATAAGTATCTTAATGATCTAAAAACAGAAATATATGAAAACGAAGAAAAAATTGAAGTTCTCAAATCTGGATCTAATAATTCAGAAGAAGAAACTGAAGAACTTAAACTTAAACAGAGAGAAATAGAATGTTATGAATTTATTAATAAAAATAAAAAACTTATTATAGAAAGCTTCGAAGAAGCTTATAAGTTAGCATTAGCTGAAGAATATTTTGTTGAAGGGAGACCAACGAAATATTTTAAAGTTATTAGATCATTATGTGAAATAAAAGATGGTAGTATCCAACTTAAACTAAAGGAATATGAAGAAAAGCTAAATAAAAGTATTAATTTTCAAGAATTTATTGATATTAAAAAAAATTTAGGAGAATTTAGAGAAAAAACTAATGAATTCGAAATATCAGATGTCGATGAACTTGGAAGACATGGAAGCAATATAAAAGCAGGTCTCTCGAACAAGGTGGGACTTTACGATTTATATATGAAAAAAAAAGTAAATTATTGGAATAAAATAGAAAACACAATAATGGAAATGTCTAAAATGAGTCTTAAACAGCTTAACGGCATGATTGCAGATTATTATAAGAAAACAGTCGAAAATCCAGATGCACCAATTAAATCTTTTGATATTAATAAAGTTTATACACAAGTTTTATATTTGCTTGAAGCAAAACAAGAGAAATTATCAAACATTTATAAAGTATTTTTTAAAGAAAAACAAGGAAAGTTATCAAGTAGTTCTAAAAAAAAATTAGACGCTTTGATTTTGATAAGAAAATCAATCATAAAATGCAAAGGCAAGAATAACTTTACAAATTTTGTCACTGAAATTGACGAATATTTTAAAGGCAGATTCTTTCTTGCCTTATGATTGCAGATTATTATAAGAAAACAGTCGAAAATCCAAATTCACCAATTAAATCTTTTGCTTCTGATATTGATAAAGTTTATACACAAGTTTTATATGTGCTTGAAGCAAAACAAAAGAAATTATCAAACATTTATGAAGTATTTTTTAAAAAAAGAAGGAAAGTTATCAAGTAGTTCTAAAAAAAAATTAGAAGCTTTGATTTCGATAAGAGATTCAATCAAAGATTGCAAAGTCAACAATAACTTTAAAAAAAATTTTGTCCCTGAAATTGACGAATATTTTGAAGGCAGATTCTTTCTTGCCTTGACATTATGATTTATGGTACAATGTAAAAATTGCAGAAGATTTTAGCTTTGTTTCAGTTCGAGGTGTAGCTCAGTTTGGTAGAGTGCTTGGTTTGGGACCAAGATGCCGCAGGTTCGAGTCCTGTCACCTCGACCATAAAAAGGCCGATGTGGCGAAATGGCAGACGCACCGCACTCAAAATGCGGCGGATTTCATCCATGCCGGTTCAAGTCCGGCCATCGGTACCATTTCCCTGTTGTGCCTTTCAAAGATTTAAACTAAGGTTTTATCGAATTGAGTTGCAACAACAATCAGCGCAAAGCATGCCTAAACACATGTCGCTGCAAGTGCAGCCTCCCGGATTTTGCATTTGGTTATATCCACCCATAGGTCCACCGAATGGCTCAAAACTTCCCCTTCTTTGACTTTCTAATTGATTAAGAACAGTTCTATATTCATTGTTGGAAGGGTCTATACTACAAGCTTTGCTTATGTGATTGTATCCATCATTAAGCCAACCTTTTTTACAAAAAACTACTCCCTTTAAAAAAAACCATTCGGCGTCTCTTTGGGAAACCGCGGTGTTATCAAGTGTGTTTTCTGCAAGTTGAAGTTCCCCTCTATTAATCATATCTCTTATATTAAAATAATTACTATGACTATAACTATTTGTATTGTAATATGAAGAATTATTTGATTTAGTCTTTGATTTTTTCTGATTAATTATAAATTCGTATGCTTCGTTTATTTCTCTCATTTTTTCAGCTGCCAAATCGGCTAAAGGATTATTGTTATAATTATCAGGGTGATATTTTTTTGCAAGGTTTCTATAAGCAGATTTGATTTGTTCAATAGTGGCATCTTGACTAACCCCTAAAATTTGATAAGGATCTTTCATTTTACTACCGTCCTTTTTGGTCAAATATATTAATAATAAATGTTTACTTTTGCTTTAAGTATTCAATTTCAGCCGAAAAATAAATTTTATTTTTGAAATTTTAAAATTAAACTCTTTAAAAAATAAATTTACATTTAAAGTTTATAGTTATTTTGCTTTAAAATCAATATGACTTTATAAAAGTTTCTTTATTAGAGAGCTTGTTTTATTTTTTTACTTTGTAATTCGTATCATAAAATTGTTTGTTAAGACAAGAACTTAGGCACAAGTTGTCATTTTATCGAGCACTTTGTGTTGAACTTTTTTAAGACCAAGTTTTACAATATTGTTAAGTAAGCCATTTAAATTTTTTGTTTCTAATAAATTATAAGAAAGAAATATTTGATAAAGAACTTGATTTAAAATTTCATTTGCATATTTTTTGATATTTTTATTTCTCATTTGAGAAATAATAAATGGATTAAAGTTTTTGTTTTTAATGTCAGCAGAAAAATCGTCAACAGCATCTACTAAATAAATCCATTTTCCAACAAAAAATCCAAATTGTTCGAGAATTCTTTTGTCTTTATTATCGCTTGAAAACAAACCGAATATATGCGAAAGAATTTTGGCTGAGGGTTCTGAGCTTTCGTCTATGGTAGCTTTTTCATTATTTTCTAATTTTTCTTGTTTTTTAAGCTGCTTTTTTATTACTAAATTAAGCTTTGGATAAATTTTAGCGATTTTTTTATAAGAAAATTTAACAATGCAAAGTATAATTTTATAGCGAATTTTTTTAATAATGTTTTTAGAATCTTTTACGTCGTCGATAATTTTATAGTAAGCAAGTAAAATAGAAACTGCTCCTGAAAATTTAAGATCTTCTTCAAAATTAGTACAAAAATTACATTTTTTAGACCAATTTACTACGCATTTGCCGCTTTTTATTTTAACCATTGTTTTTTTTCTACTTAATGCGATAATTGAAAGAAATGTGCATTCATAACCTAAGAATATTCTAGAAAATACTCCAAAATGTTTGCCTATAGTTCTACATAAACTACAGTAAATTCCTTTATAGATACGAAGTTCTTTTACTAGAAGCTCGTCTTCGACAGGTTTAATATATCCAAACATTAAATTCCTCTATTTTAATAATTTTTTACAGAATATATTTTTTAGCTTATAACTAATTTTTATTAAACTTTTTATTTTTGTAAAATGATATTTGTTTGCATAGTTTGAAAAATTTAATTGTATGTAGTTTAGTTTTGAGATTGCGAAGATTTTTTTTCAAAGACATCATAAAAATTTTGATCTTCTAAATGAATAAGTTGAACTGATATAGGTGAAACTTTTATTTTTACCAATTCCAAAGAAGTTACTTTGCATTTTATTTCCCCGTCTACTATAAGAAAAAAATTACTTTGTTTTTTGTAAGAAGCATTTTTAACAATTAACTCAGAATCTTTAGAAAAAATTATTGACCTAGTAAAATTTGAATAAGGACACGCTTGAGAAAGTATAATACAAGACGTTTTTGGATCTACAACAGGTCCTCCAGCAGAGAAAGAATAAGCCGTAGAACCAGTGGGAGTTGAGAAAATTAAACTGTCTGACCTAAAAAAAAAATCTTTATTTTTATATTGTATTTGAAAATCACAAAGCTTCGCAACTTTACTGTGAGATATTACGACATCATTTAAAGAATAAAAAGTGTCCTTTGAACTTTCTTCTTGATTATCTTTTTTACAGACATTAGCACAAATCATCATGCGCTTGCTTATATGATATTTATTTTGAGCCAAACATTGAAGTTTAAAAATTTTATCTTTTTCAAGGTTTGCAACGAATCCTACTCTTCCAAGGTTAATTCCCAATATAGGTTTTCCAGCTAAAGCTGCGTATTTAGCAGCATATATAATAGTTCCATCGCCCCCAATAGTAACAGATAAATCGGTTTTTCTTATTGCTTCTTCTATATTTTCGCAAAAAACTACATTTTTATTTTTAAATTTTTCCCTACATTCTGAAAGTAGAAAAATTTCAACGTTTAAATTTTCTAATATTTTAATTGCTTTTTTCGTTTGCTCACAAGAATCGTATTTGCTAAGATTAGGTAAAACTGCGATTTTCATAGTTTAAAATACCTCTTTCAAAGAGCACTTTGACAGTAAACTTATTTTAAAATACATAAATTCTTTGATGCTTAGCTCAAAAGTTATTGTTAAAAGTTTAAAATAAGCTTATTTATAATTTATCAAATATTTTATAAAAGCACAATCTTAAAAATTTTATAGATTAGCAGATTTAAGACGTAAATTTATTTGTAAAATTTTGTTTTAAGAAATTTTTTTTATGATAAATTCAAAAATTCCGTTTTCATCTAGTCCTATAATTTGTAGAGATTGATCCATTTTTGACTGTTCTATAAATTTATTATCTATAGCTTTTATATAGATTTTTAAAATAATTCCTTTTTTTATTAACAAAGAAGTAAAATGTTCACCTATTCCACCACAAAGAATACTTTCTTCAAAAAAGAAGAGTGTTGTAAAATTATTTTTTAAAACATCAAATATTAGTGTTGAAATAGGTTTTATTTTGTTAAGTTTTATAACACACACTTTAATTCCTTTTTTTTCCAGTTTGTTCTTAGCTAAACAAACGTAGGAAAATAGCCTTCCATATACAATTATTGCTATTTTAAGGTCAGTTCTGCCATATATTTCAAAATCCTTAGCTCCATCACTACTTAAAAAATCTTTTGGTTTATGCAATTCTCTTCCTTTTGGATATCTTATAACTGCAATACCCTTACATTTATATAAAGAAAATTCTAGCATCTTATTGATTTCACTATAAAAACTAGGAGAAAATATTGTAACGTTTGGTATGTGATTTAAAAAGTTTACATCAAAAATTCCTTGGTGAGTTTTGCCATCTTCTCCAACTATCCCAGATCTGTCAACAGCTATGACGATTCTTAAATTTTGAATTGCTGCGTCATGTATTATTTGATCGTAACTCCGTTGCAAAAATGTAGAATAGACTGCAAAAACAGGCAATAACCCGCCTGCAGCAAGTCCAGAAGCAAAAGTAACTGCATGTGATTCAGCTATTCCTACGTCAAAAAATCTTTCTTTGAAGCTACAAGAAAAATTGAGCAGTCCCGTTGCGTTTTTCATAGCGGCAGTTATTGCACAGATTTTTTTATCTTTTTCTGCAAAATTGCAAAGAGCATTTCCAAAGGCATTTGAAAAATCTGTATTACTAGAATTATTATTTCCTGTTTTTATATTAAATTTAGAAACACCATGAAATTCCCCGGGATTATCTTCAGCTAGACGATATCCTTTGCCCTTTTTTGTATTAACATGAATTAAAATTGGCTTGTTAATTTGCTTAACACTACTCAAAGTTTGAATTAAGCAATTTAAGTCATGACCATCGATAGGCCCATAATACGAAAATCCCATATCTTCAAAAAATGTTTTTTTATAAATAATTTTTTTTATAGTGGATTTTATTTTTAAAACAAAATTTTTGGTTTTATCTCCCACAATTGGCAAATAATTAAGAATCCACTTAATAGTATTTTTTGTTTTTAAATAATACGGTTTAACTCTTAGTTTAGACAGATAATAAGCCATTGATCCAACGCTTTTACTTATAGACATTTCATTATCATTCAGTATAACTATAAAATTTTTTTTAAGCTGTCCAGCGTTATTCAAAGCCTCATAAGCAAGTCCTCCAGAAAGAGCTCCATCGCCTATTATTGCAATTGTGTACCCTTTCTTATTTAAAAGAACTTTAGCTTGAGCTATACCAAGAGCCGCTGAAATCGAAGTGCTGCTATGACCTGTTCCAAAAGGGTCATGCTTACTTTCTTTGCAGTTAGGAAAACCTGAAAGTCCTTTAAATTTACGAATAGTGCCAAATAATTTGTGTCTTCCCGTTAAAATTTTATGAGCATAACATTGATGACCGACATCAAATATTATTTTGTCTTCAGGAGAATTAAAAATATAATGAATAGCGACTGTTAATTCTACTACTCCTAAATTAGACGCTAAATGCCCTCCGTTTTTCGAAACGATCTCTATTATATTTTTCCGAATTTCTTCACATAAATATTTAAGATTTTTTTTATCAAATTTTTTTATATCCTGAGGAGATTGTATATTATTCAGCAGATTTCTAAGCATAATTTTTCTCATTTCACTAAATACTACTAATCCATTTTGACATCACATGGTTTAAAGGTCAAATAAATTTAAGATTTAAAATTTTTAATGTTAGCAAAAAGCAATTAAAAAATAGTTGTTTTTTAAAATTATAAACTTAAAAATGTCTTTAATTTTGGGATTTTTTTAGCTATTTTTTATTTCTTCGTAAATAATTAATTATAATTTGACAAATTTCTATATTTGTTTTTGTAACAATAAAGTTATTAAGTCAATGCAAGTTTTAAAGTTTAAAAGGTGTGTTTAATTTGTTCAAATTTATGCTTTATATGTTTATTGTTTTTATTAATTTCTCTACGCTTAATAAAGAGAATTTTTCGGAAGCTTTAAATTTTTTAGATCAAATTGTTTACATAAGTAACTTTGAAGATTTAAAACAAATTGCATCTAGTTGTAATAATGAAGATTTTAGAAGAAAAATTAAACTTGTTGATAATATTTTTATAAAAACTTCAGAAAATGAAGAAACTTTGGGGGATTTTTTATCAATAAGTTTTAACAAAAATTTTAATGGTGTTTTAGATGGTAATGGTAAAACAATTGTTTTTGGTTTGAATAATTTTAATTTAATGAAAAATAAACCTAAAGAAGCGCAGTATTTTTTTAAGCTTATCGGATCAGATGGAGTTTTAAAAAATCTTAGAATTGTTGGTTGTATATCAAATTTTTTTTCAGGAATTGTTTATGAAAATCAAGGAATTATAGATAATGTTAAAACAGAAATAGTTATTAAAAATGACAACAATGTTTCGGGTGTTTGTTGTTTGAATAAAGGTATTATTAAAAATTGCGAAATTAAAGGAGATTTTACTGCAAATTATATGCGTTGTGCGGGAATTTGTGAATGCAACGAAGGTTTGATTTTTAATTGTAATATTTTTGCAAGTCTTGTGTGTGCAGAAAAATTAAAGTCTATTTCTAGAGATATATGTGAAACGGGTGGAGTAAGTTCTATTAATTTAGGTTTTATTGATTCTTGTGAAGTTAATTCTACTATAGTTTCACGGGGTATAACAGGAGGTTTAGTTGCTGTAAACATGGGTACGATTGAAAAGTCTATTTTAAAAAATGGTGCTATATACACTAAATTTGGAGGAGGTTTAGTTGGGAATAATTACGGGATTGTAAATTGCTGCAGAGTTTTAAAGTCGCATTTAGAAGGCGATCAAATAGGAGAATTTATATACAAAAATTATTATTATATTCAAAAAGATTCAAATATTCTTAGCTTGGGTAGCATAAAAAATTGTAAGCTTTTTGGAAATTTAGCTTTTTCTAAAAAATTTAAAAAAGTCAATACGTGTGGTGTATTTTTTAATCTATGCGATTGCAATGATGATTTTTTAAAAGATTTTATAAAGATTGCAAAAATTTTTTCTATAACGCAATGTCAAATAAATGATGAAAGTTGTTTTCAGCTATGTGATTGAATTTTTAAACAAAAATTATTTTAAAATTTAAGAAAGTTTTATTTTATAAAGTTTTATCTTGTGGTAAAATTTTAAATTAAGAGCTATTTTAAAAAATTATTGTAGTATTTTTGTTAGCTTTTTAGATTTATGGAGGGTTTATGTGAAACGCAGAAAAACTAAAAAAATTATGGTTGGAAAAGTCGCTGTAGGTGAGTTTTCTAAAATTTCAATTCAATCTATGCTGAAACTTCCTTCTGAAGACATAATCGGAAACGTAAAGCAAGCTTTGGATCTTGAAAAAGAAGGGTGTGACATTTTAAGGGTTGCAATACCTAATAAAAATGCTTTAAAGCTTATTTATGCTATAAAAAAAGAAATTAAAATTCCTCTTGTTGCAGATATTCATTTTGATTATCGTCTTGCAGTGGAATCTGTTTTTGCAGGTGCTGATAAAGTTCGTATAAATCCTGGCAATATAGGAGGTGTTGCTTGCGTAAAAGAAATTGTAAAGGCCTGTGTTTTTAAAAATATTCCTATAAGAGTTGGTGTTAATTCGGGGTCTTTGCCAAAAAGTATTTTAAAAAAATATTCTACACCCAATGTTAATGCACTTTGCGACAGTGTCATTTCTTCTGTGAATATTTTAGAAAAATTAAATTTTGACAAAATTATAGTTTCTGTTAAATCTTCTAATGTAATGAATACTATAGAGGCTTATGAGTTTTTATCTCAAAAAATTGAATATCCTTTACATTTAGGTGTAACAGAAGCTGGTAGTGAAACTCAAGGGGTTTTAAAAAGTTCTTGTGCGATAGGTTCGCTTTTAACGCGCGGAATTGGCGATACAATAAGAGTTACGCTTACTGATGAACCTAAAAAGGAAATTGATGTTGCAAAAGAATTGTTGGCAGTTCTTGGAATGAAGAAAAATGGAATAGAAATTATTTCGTGTCCAACTTGCGGTCGAACAAAAGTAGATCTTATGGATTTTACAAAAAAAGTGAAAAATCATTTTAAAGACAGCAAAAAAAATATAAAACTTGCTTTAATGGGATGCGCAGTGAATGGTCCTGGTGAGGCTAGTGAAGCTGATTTAGGTGTTGCTTTCGGCGAAAATGAAGGAATTATTTTTAAAAATGGAAAAATATTAAAGAAAGTTAGTTATAATTATATTTTTGAAGAATTAGTTAAGGTTGCCGATGATTTTGTGTAGAAATTATTTTAATATGAATATATTTATGTGACTTACAAGTATTTTAAAAAATTTTATTTTGTTGTACTGTGATATATTTTTAAAAATTTAAGAATAAATTAGATTATAACGAGTTTTAATGTTGAGTTTTAAACTATAAATATTTGCAAAAATTAGAGTTAAAAAATTATGAGCACACGGATTATGTATTTTGTCTTCAAGCTTTCAATTGACTCTATATGTTTAAAAGTGATAAAGTGTAGTTAGTAAATGTTGCTATCTTACTTTAAAAATTTATTTTTTACAATGTTTTTAAAAGATAGTGCTTTGTTTTTCAAAAAGTTTAGATTTTTAAAACCGTATGAATCAAAATTAGCTATGAAGTACAAACTGTACATTGTAAAACTATAAGGGAGTAGAAAAATGCTGCAATCTGATGATCTTAGATTTTGTTTGTCAGAAATTTCAGTTCAGTTGAAAGATCTTTCAGAAGCGTTAAATCTTGATTGTACAAAATTAAAAATAGTTGATCTTGAAAAAGAAATATCTAAAGAAGGTTTTTGGAATGATAAAGAAAAATCTCAAAAAATACTGAAGCTTTCAAGCTTTTTAAAGTCTAAAATAGAATGTTATGAAAAACTGCTAAAGTCTTTTAATTACATAAATGATCTTGTACAACTTGCAAAAGAAGAGTACGATGATTTTTTTATAAAAGAAGCAAATGATGAATTTATTCTACTTAAAAAAGGGCTAGAAAAGCAGAAATTAAGTGTATTACTAAGTGGTGAGTTTGATTCTAAAAATGCAATTTTAACTCTTCATTCGGGTGCGGGCGGAACAGAAGCTCAGGATTGGGTTGAAATGCTTCTTAGGATGTATTCTCGTTATTGTCAAAAAGAAGGATTTAAAGTTAGAATTTTAGATTTTTTAGATGGAGAAGAAGCAGGCCTTAAAAGTGTTTCTTTTTTTGTAGAAGGAATAAATGCTTATGGATATTTAAAAGGAGAAGCTGGTGTTCACAGATTAGTTAGAGTTTCTCCGTTTGATTCTTCTGGGAGAAGGCATACTTCTTTTGCTTCTGTGGAAGTTATCCCTGAGCTTGATAATGACAATGAGGTTGAAATTTCCTCTGATGATCTTAAAATGGATGTTTTTAGGGCAACTGGTGCGGGTGGCCAACATGTCAATAAAACATCGTCTGCTGTCAGATTAACTCATATTCCAACGGGAATAATTGCTTCGTGTCAAAATGAACGTAGTCAAAAACAAAATCGTGAAATGGCGCTTAAAATGATTAAATCAAAACTTTTAGAAATAAAGGAAAGAAATCATTTAAAAAAAATAGAAGATATAAAAGGAGAACAAAAAGAAATAGCTTGGGGTTCTCAAATTAGGTCTTATGTTTTTATGCCGTACACTCTTGTAAAAGACCATATTACAGGTTTTGAAACAGGAAATATAAGCTCTATTATGAATGGAGAAATAGATGGTTTTATAAATGCGTATTTAAAAAACTTTAAAAAATCTGATTAATCTGATTAATATGTTTTTATAATTTTAAATATTATTTTTTCACTTTAATATAAGATTTTAAAAATGGTTTAAAAGTATATTTTTAAAATCAATTACAAGCTTGACATAAGTTCCTGTCTGGTTTTATACTTTAGTTTAGCAATTAGCTTTTGATCGGGGAGAATTAATTTTGAAGAGAAGTCTTAGAAGTCTTAAATGTATAATTATTTTTATAGTTTTTTTATTAGCTTTTTTAAGAACTTCAAAAATTATTTTTTACGAAGAAGATGATCATTCTATTTGTTTTGCAAAAAAAAAATCAAATGAAAATGAAGACCCCGATGCCATAAAGTCTGATGAGTGGGACATAATTTTAAAAAACAAAGATGATTCTAATAATAACGAGTTTAGTTTTATTCAAAAAGATGAATCTGTTTCTGGTTCGTCAGTTAACGACAATAAACTGTATTATTTTTTGGGAATTGCAATGATGTTAATAGGAGTTTTAGGTGCTTTCTTTTCGTCTTATTCTATAATTAAGATTTGTAAAAATAAGAAATTTACGCAATGAGTAATTGTAGAATTTTTAGTTGTTGACTAGTTTGCATTAATGCTTTAATCTGCAAAATTTAAAAATTTTGTTTTTTAAAGTTCTTTGTTTTTAAATTTAAAAATATTTATTAATGTATAAAAATTTAATGTAGTTTGTTTTATAAAGGTTTTACGCTTAATTTTAAAATGGACCATAAATTTGAGCTTTGCATAATATATTAATGCGGGGAGCTGCCGACAGGAACCGCTTTATATAGATTTATTTTAGAAAGAAAATTTTCTTTAAGAGTTTTTAACCTTAATAGGCAGCTTTAAGTTGTTTTCCTGTGTAGGTTCCCCTAAAATGCGGATACTCTTTTAGAAATTTTCTTTCTAGTTAAATGCGCGAAATTTTGGTTGATTGTTTTTTGAATTAATTTGAGTGTTTTAATGCTTGAAAATTAAAAGTTGTTCTTATTTGTTTTTACAAATTTCTACCAATTTGAATGATGGGAGTGACTCTTATGCCTCTTGTGAACACCAAAAAGATGCTCAAAGAGGCTTATCGCGGAAGATATGCTGTTGGAGCATTTAATTTTAGCAGTATGGAAACTATGCAAGGAATAATTGAAGCTTGTAGCAAACTTCGTTCTCCTGTGATTTTACAAGTTTCAAAAAGTGCTATAAAGTACTCTGGTTATACATATCTTCTAAAATTAGTTGAGGCCGCTACTATTAATTGCCCTTATATTCCTATTGCATTGCATTTAGATCATGGCGATAGCTTTGAAATTTGTAAAAATTGCATCGATCAAGGGTTTACTTCTGTTATGATTGACGGGTCTGATCTTGGCTACAAAGAAAATATTGCTTTAACTAAATCTGTTGTAAAATATGCACATTCAAAAGAAGTTACTGTAGAAGGCGAACTTGGACGAATTTTTGGAATTGAAGATGGTGTTAAAGTTAAAAAAGAAGATTCTTTTTATACAAATCCTGAAGAAATAGAAGATTTTGTAAAAAAAACAGGTGTTGATTCTTTAGCGATCGCAATAGGTACAAGTCATGGTGTTTGTAAATTTGCTAATAAACAAAAACCAAAATTAAGATTTGATATATTGGAAGAAATAGGTAGAATATTGCCAGAATTTCCTATAGTATTGCATGGCTCTTCATCTGTTAATCAAGAATTCGTCAGAATTATAAATAAATATGGAGGAAAAATACCGAATGCTGTTGGAGTGCCTGAATATATTTTAAGAAAAGCAACAAGTATGTCTGTTTGCAAAATAAATATAGATTCAGATATACGGCTTGCCGTTACGGCTAGCATAAGAAGGTATTTGGCACATGATCATCCCGCAGACTTTGATCCAAGAGGATATATGAGCGTTGCTAGAGAATCTATATTAAATCTTGTTACTCACAAAATAAAGGCTGTCTTAAGAAGTGAAAATAAAATTTAATAAATAAGGAATCTTTTATAGAAAATAGGTTATTATATTAGTAGTGAATCATAGAAATTTTTATTTTAAAGAAGATTCATTGAAGTTTTTAGTTTAATTTGGTAGAAATTAGGTAATAATTGTAGAGGGATATATTTAAACAAACTGAAATGATATAAATTTTAAAGTTAAAACCAAAAATTTAGCAAAACTTGCATTAGTTTAATGATAAGTTTAAAAATTAGTAAAAGGTATTTTTAAAGATCAGTGTAAAATGTACTTTAATTTTTTCAAAGGTTGTTATTATGTAAAAATAGCCTTATTGTTATTATTGCGATTTTGATTTTAATCGTAAAAGGAAAAGGAGGCTAGTTTGTTTTGATTTTGGAACAAATTAATAAAGAAAAATTACTTATAGTTTTTTCTCAAGAAGATATAAAAAAATTTAATGCAATATATGGGAAATCTGCTAATGAAAGAGGAAATTTATTAAGAGTTATACGAGAGGTTTTATTTTTGGCTAGAGTTAAAACTGGGTTTAATTCTCAAAATCATAAATTGATGATAGAGTTAATAGAAAAAAATGAGAATTGTTATGTTATGGCAACTATTCTTAATGATGAACAAAAAACTTCTAAAATTTATAAAATAAAACAAAATATACGCAAATGTATTTTTTCTTTTGAGATGTTAGAAGATCTATTATGTACTATAGAGCGTGTTTATAAAGCAAACCCGAGTATCATCGATAGTCAAGTTGTATGTAGAAAAAAAAGATATTTTATGATTTTGCAAATTGTAGATTTAGAGCTAGCAAAGCTTATGCCTATTTTAAGTGAATATAGTAAATTAATTGGCGAAGGAAGTGTTGATATTGCTAGATATTTTGAGTCTTGTAAAATAATTTCTGACAGCAAGGCTATACAAACAATAGGTAAACAATTAACGTCGAAGTAGAGTTTAGTTTTCAAGGAACATTTTTTTGGTTGCGTATATTGTGTTTTTAAGTAACATAGTAACCGTCATAGGTCCCACCCCTCCTGGCACAGGAGTTATATAGCTAGCTTTTTTTGAAACTTCATCAAACAAAACATCGCCAGTTATATGGCCACTTGAATTTCTGTTAATTCCAACGTCAATAATTACTGCGCCATTTTTAACCATATCTTCTGTTATAATTCCTGCTTTTCCGACTGCACTAATGATTATATCAGCTTTTTTGCATATTTCTTTCAAATTTTTAGTTTTACTATGGCAAATCGTAACTGTTGAATTATTATTAAGCAAAAGCAAAGCTGTTGGTTTTCCAACAATAATGCTTCTACCAATTACAACACTGTGTTTTGAACAAATATCTATATTGCTGTGTTTTAGCAGTTCTATAATTCCGGCAGGAGTGCAAGGTAGAAAATCGTTTTCTTCTGACATGATTCTTCCTATGTTAATGTTAGTAAGAACATCTACATCTTTTATTGGATTTATTTTTTCGACAATGTCTCTTGAAAATATGTGTTTAGGCAAAGGAAGTTGAACGATGATCCCGTTTATTTTGGGATTTAGATTTAATTCTTCAATTAAAGAACAAAGTTCTTCTTTTTTAGTGTTTTCTTTTAATAGGTATTCTTTAAAATAAATTCCCACCTCTTGACAAGCTTTGTTTTTGTTTTTAACATAGATTTTGGAGGCTTCATTTTCGCCAACTAAAATTACCGCAAGTCCTGGTGTTATTCCGACATTTTTAAGTTTTAAAATTTGCAAGGTGAGTTGTTTTTTGATTTTATTTGATATTGCGATGCCGTCAATACGTTTTGCAACGTGTTCTTTCAATTTAGTCAACTCCTTAATCGGCTTCAAAGTTAAAATTAGAAAAATTTAAGAGGTGAAATTTATTTGAGCCCAGATTTGATCATGTGCATTTCATTAGTGGTTCTTACTGCTTTGTCGGCGTTTTTTTCGGCATCTGAAACTGCTTTTTCAACGGTCAATAAAATAAGGCTTAAAAGTTACGTAAAGAAAAAGAACCAAAAAGCTGCGGTTGCTTTATATATCGCTGAAAATTTTGATAAGGCACTTTCTACTATACTAATAGGAAACAACGTAGTCAACATAATGTCGTCTACTATTGCAACTGTTTTGATGGTAGAAAAGTTTGGAGAGTCTGGTGCTGTTATTTCGACTGTTGCTATGACTTTTGTTATTTTAACATTCGGAGAAATTCTTCCAAAAAGCTTTGCGAAAGAAAACAGTGAAGCTTTTGCTTTAAAAAGTGCAAGTAGCTTAAAGTTTCTTATGTTAATTACAACACCCGTTGTGTATTTATTTTTAAAACTTAGAAAACTTGCGAATAAATTTACAAAGCTTGAGCAAAAAGATCCTAGCGTAACTGAGCAGGAACTAAAGCACATAGTAGAAAATATAGAGAAAGAAGGAGTTCTTGAAAAGCAAGAAAGTCAAATGGTTCAATCTGCTCTTGAATTTGACGAAAAGTCAGTTGGAGATATTTTAACACCAAGAGTCGATATGATTACCATTGGAATTAATGATCCTCTAGATAAAATAGAGAAAACTATAATAAAAGAAAGATATTCGAGAATTCCTGTTTACCAGGAAAATGTGGACAATATAATAGGAATATTACATACCAGAGATTATCTTGAAGCTTTAGTTTCAAAAAAACCTATAAATCTTTCTAAAATGATAAGTCCCTGCTATTTTGTTTACGAAAGTAAAGAACTTTCTGTTTTATTAAGTGATTTTAAATACAAAAAGTTGCACGTAGCGATAGTTGTTGACGATTATGGTGGAACGTTAGGTATGGTTACTATGGAAGATTTGCTTGAAGAAATAGTTGGTGATATTTGGGATGAAGATGAAGAAATTGAACATAAAATCGTTATTATTGACAGCGATACTTACGAAATAAGCGGAAATGTTAGTGTTAGAAAGTTGTTTGATTTTCTTAATGTCCAAGAAAGTGCACCTTATAATACTTATTCAACTTTAAGTGGGTTTGCTCTTCAAATATTTCATAGAATACCAAAAGTAGGCGAAAGTTTTAAATACGGAGGTTTGGAAATTACTGTTAAAGAAGTTGATGAGAAAAGAATAACTAAATTGAGTGTTAAAAAAATTTTAAATAAAACAAATATATCTTAAAAATAAATTCTTAGTTTATAAAAATTTTGTTTAATATTATTTAAAAGTTTTAAAATAAGTGTTTAAATGGTGGTGATTGATTTTGTTTAATTTTGATATTAGTAAAATGTGGGACGGCTATGTTCTCAAAATTTTGATAGCATTAGGAATATTTTTATTTGGTTGGTTTTTTTCAGAGGTAATAGGAAGGATTATAAGAAAAGCTATGAGACGTGTAAAAATTGAAAAAAGTGTTATTTCTTTTACTTTTTCTGCTAGCAAAATTGTTCTTAAAATTTTAAGTATATTTTTTATGTTTATATGTTTTGTGGACGCAAAAACTGTGTTTACCGCAGCTGGCACAGCAGTTGTAGCCTTAAGTTTTATATTTAAAGATTCGCTTTCTAATATGATGAGCGGCATTACTATCATATCAAACAAATTATTTAAAGTCGAAGATTATATAAAAATAAATGAAAACTCAGGTTATGTGAGTAGAATAGAGTTATTTTTTACAACGTTAGTTGATGATAAAGGGAGTAGAGTAATAATTCCGAATTCTATGTTGACTTCATCAATTGTTAGCCGTAAAAAAGAAGAAAATTAGTTTTATTATTAGTTTACTTCAAAAATAATAGTTTTTAAAAATTTATTTTAGCTTTCAAAATTGTAATTAAATTAGTGCAAATATTATTTTTTGAAGTAAATTAATTGCAAAAAATTTTCGGGAAGTGGAATAAAATGAAAAATGATGCTTTAACAGCTGGTGTTAATCTTGGTGGTCTTAGAAGGAAAGAAGATATAAAAATTTTAATTTGTTATCTTTTTAGCAGTATTAAAATTAGTATGTCAAAAGAAGATGTTGTGAAAGTATTACAAGAAAATGCTATAGCGAATTATTTTGAAGCAAATTCTGCTTTTTCTGAACTTGTTACTTTGCAGCATTTAAAAGCAGATGAATCAGATAAAAATAAATTTTTTGCAACAAAAAGCGGAGAATTAATTGCAAAAGAACTTGAAATAAGTTTGCCTATTTCTATGCGTGATAAATCTATTTATGCAGCTTTAAACCTAATGGCTAAGGTAAAACGCGAAAATGAAAATAAAGTTGATATTAAAAAAATTAAAAGCGGATATAACGTAATATTGGAAATTTCAGGAGGAGTTACTAACTTGATGTCTATTACCATGTATACGCCTGATTTTAATCAAGCAAAATTAGTAAAGCAAAACTTTCATAAAAATCCTGATTTGTTTTACGAATGTTTTTTAGCTCTTGCTACTAGCAACAAAAAACTTATTAAAGAAATTTTTAAAAATATATAAGGAATGAATTTTTAAATATAAAATATTTAATTAAGTTAACTCGATATTTTAATGAATTTTTAAAGATTAAGATTTTAAAAAGTATTTTGTGTTAAATATTTTAATTAAATTAGTTTTTATGTAAATTTTTAAGTTTTAAAACTTAAGTTAAGTAGTTTTTAAGAAAGATAAATTATTTCAAGCAAGTTAACAATCACAAATTTTAAAAAGAGCCAAGAAAATAGTTATCAATGTTTTAAAACATACACTATAAAACAACATTTTCTTAACTCTCTTTAAATTAATTTTTAATATTTTAAATTGCTTTAAACTTAGATTTTTACTAAGTTTTTTAAGTGGGTTGTTTAGAAAATTTGTTTATTTAAAGTAGTTCTGGAGGGTAGAAAAAAACATTTTTCATCGTCGGAGAAAACTTTTTTGCCAAAATTAAAATTATTTTTCTTTAAATATTTTTTAATTTTTTTTGCTTTATTAATACCAGTATTTTGAAAATCTTTATTAATATTAGTTCCCCAGAAAGCTCCATTCATTATAGTAAATCCAGGTTTGAGAAGAATAAAACCTTAATTTTTTTATTGTGACATTTTAAAAAAGCAAAAGATCCTATGGTTTTAAATTTAAAAGGAAGTGGCTTTGAATTACCAATTTGTAGTATTAATTAAAAGCACCAAATTCTTCTATTGTTTTTAACAAACTATTCATTTAAAAACCAAATGCTTTTAAATTAATACAATAAGCAAAGAGCTTCTTCACCTAATAATTTTTAAAGAGTTTGTATGAGGTAAGATTTTCTAAGTTTTTACAACCATGTACTTTCTTCTAATACGTTGATTTGTTTTAAAGATTTACAATTTGCAAAAATATTTTCACCTATTTGTTGAATATGACATCCAAACTGTATTTTTACAAGGCTTGCACACATATTAAATGCTGAGTCTCCTATGAAAACGCAGTTATATAGGTTAATTTCCTTTAATCTTCTACAGCCTTTAAAAGCTTCGTCTCCTATATAGATGCAAAATTCAAGATTTATTTTTTCAAAGTTGTGACATTGTTCGAAAGCTTCATCGTCTATCTTCCAAATATTTTCAGGAAAAACAAAACTACTACTTTCTAATGCTTTTGTTACTGATGAACCAGGTTTTGATAAATTAATACAAAAAGTAGTAAAAGCTTTTTCACATATATTTTCCATTATTTTCAATGAATTGTATGTCGTTGAACCTAATGCTTTTAGATTAATGCAACAACTAAAAGCTCTTTTCTCTATAACTTTCAAAGATTCTGGTGTAGCAAAAAATATTAAATTTTGACAACGATGAAATACGCCTTCTTCTAAAATGGTTATGTTATTACACATACTTAAGTTTATTACATTTAGAGAAGTACAATATGCAAAAGCATTTTTACTTATTTTTTCGAGACGAGATCCAAACTGTGTTTTTACAAGGCTTGCACACAAATTAAATGCTGAGTCTCCTATGAAAACACAGTTATATAGGTTAATTTCCTTTAATTTTATACATTTTTGAAAAGCTTTGTCTCCTATACAATCGCAAAATTCAAGATTTATTTTTTCAAGGTTGTGGCATTGTTCGAAAGCTCCATCGTCTATTATCCAAATAGTTTTAGGAAGAACGACTGTTTTTATTTTATATACTTCTTCTTGGTTGTTTTTATATTGATCAACTTTAAAAGCTCCTTCTCCTATAATTTTTACAGGAATTCCATCGATTTCATCCGGAATAATAAGGTTTTCTGACGTATATATATTTTCTTTTAGTCCTCTAATAATTACACTTTCTTCATTATCAAAATAAGTGGTAACTTCGTATTTAAAAGGGCAATTATCTCCAGCCACAGAAATTTTATTGTCTTTTGTCAAAAAATAAAAAGTTTCTATAGTTTTTAAAAAGTTTGGTTTATTTAAAAACGTTAACGTTAAATCTACACAATGAAAAAATACTTCTTCCTCTAAAATGATTTTATTATTGCACGCATTTAAGTTTGTTTCTTTTAAAGAAATACAATATGCAAAAGCTTTTTTATTTATTTTTAGAAGACAAGATTCATTAAATTGTGTTTTTGCAAGTTCTATACAAAATATAAATGCTGAGTCTCCTATGAAAACGCAGTTAGATAGGTTAATTTCCTTTAATTTTTCACACTTTTCAAAAGCTTTGTCTCCTATATAGTTGCAAAATTCAAGATTTATTTTTTCAAGGTTGTGGCATTGTTTAAAAGCTTCATTGTCTATTTTACAAATAGTTTTAGGCAGAACAACTGTTTTTATTTTATATACTTCGTTATCAAAAAAAATATCATTATATATTTCATCATTTGTATCTTGAATAATTTCAAAAGCCCCTTTTCCTATAATTTTTACAGGAATTTCATCAATTTCATTTGGAATAATAAGGTTTTCTTCTATTTTTGCATTTTCTTTTATTCCTGTAATAATTGCACTTTTTTCATTATCAATATATGCAAATTCGTATTTAAAAGGGCAATCTTCTCCATTAATTGCGAAAACCTTATTGTTTACTAGCAAACAACAAAATGCGCTTATACACATTAAAAAAACACTAAAAAACAAAACATTCTTTTTACTTACTAAATTCTTCTTTTCCATTTTTTATAATCTCCTTTTTTCTGCATTTAAAAACTTTGGTATTTTAAAAATAAATTAATACTTTTATTAAGTTTTTAAAATAAAAAATATTTATTTGGTGAATATTCACACAAATTTGATTGTAACATACTTTTTTATTTTTTAAAAGTGTAATTTTGAGTAAAAAATTGATTAAAGTAGATAATTGTCGAGTTTTATGTAAACTTTTAAGTTTTAAAACTTAAGTTAAGTAATTTTTAAAGAAAAATAAATTATTTTAAGCAAGTTAACAATCGCAAATTTTAAAAAGAGTCAAGAAAATAGTTT
>JAITRE010000020.1 GCA_031288555.1 Oscillospiraceae bacterium | reverse complement strand
TGTGCTAAATATCAAGAAAATTGTAGATTTAACTTAAGAACAACAAAAAGCATTTTAAAATACTTCTTTGGTATTCATGTCTTCTCTTTATTCAGTTCTCAAGGTGCAAAGGGGAGGTTTGAGGTTTCACTGTAATAAAAGCCGCACTTAAAACCATCTACTATATAATTACATTGTAAACATAAAAAACAAAAATTTAAAGTGCTTTTTAAAAAAATATTTTATGAACAAGCAAACAATATAACTAAAAACGGGTCTGATTATGATAGATTCTTAAACAATAAATAATTTTTAAAATAGCACTTAAACATACAACTTTTTGGGTAAATTTAAAAAATATTTTTACATATTAAATAATACAACAAAACAACATTTAATTTCTTACTAAACATAGTAAAACCAAAAACAATTTTACTTTTTTAAAAAATCTCAAATAAAAACATTTAATACAAAATAATTAAATTACATAATCATTCTACTTGTTTTGAAATAATAAATGAAATAGTTGGCTAAATAAATTTTCAAAATTAATTCAAAAATCCTAATAAATTAAACAGTTTTTAGTTTTAAAATTTAAATAAATTTAAAAACTACAAAGTCGCTTACAAAATTGTTTCTGTAAAAAATACTTCAAACTTATAAAACAATTAAACATAAAATTTTCTCACAGAAAATATCACTGTAATTTTTAATTTAACTAAAATTTTATCAACAAAATAAATTCTAAAAAATACTCTTGTTAAAATTGCATCAGATCATCAAAGATATTTTGTCAAACACCTAACAGTTAAAACAAAAACTAACGATATAAAGCAAACAAATTGAACCTCAAATCTACAAAAAACACCTTAGCAAAATCAAAAATTGAATATCAAAACCTCACATTAACAACTTTGCTGCTAGAAAAACTCTCACAAACCATGTTTACAAACACATAGTCTACATACTCAATAATAGTCCAACACAACAAAGGCTATCACAAAAAAAATTTTTAGTCAAGTAGAAATTAAAAACAATCTAACCCCTTATAAAGGCGATTTAAAAAACATCTATAATGGCAAAACATTTTTAAAATCCATAAAAATAACCTCGGTTTTTATCTTTGATGTTTTCATTATTAACTTTGGAAACTACACTTGCAAAACACTTTTAATTAAATCTTTAAAAATTTACTTAATCTGCTGTTTGCTGGTGGGAGATGATGGATTCGAACCATCGAAGTTAGAAACAACTGATTTACAGTCAGCCCCCTTTGTCCACTCGGGAAATCTCCCTTATTACAATTTTAAAAACAAAAACATAAAGCAGTCTTTTCTTTCTAAGGTAAAGTGTAAATTATTTTGAACCAGATGTCAAGACTTTTCATCAATTCACTGCAATTATGATAAATTATCCTAAAACACAAGCTAACACATATGTGAAAACTCTTATAAAATCTCTAAAATTCTACATTTTTACTAAGTCACTTTGTTTTAAACTTTATTCTTTAAAACATCAAGTGCATTCTTCATTCTTTTTAAAGATTCATCTTTACCTAAAAGTGTAATTATCTCTGGCGCTCCTCCCGGGGTTACCTCAACTGCAGAAAGAGAAATTCTTATTGGCCACATAAGAGTTCCGTTTTTAATTTCTAGTTTTTTAGCTAAATTTATCAAACAATTTTTTATATTTTCCAAACTCCAATCATTCATCTGTAAATTCTCGATTTCATCAATTGCAATAGTTAACATTTCAATAGAACTATTGATATTTGATTTACTTTTTTTATTTTCAAAAAGTGAAATATCATATTCTTCTGGAGCAAATTTTAAAAAATTCAATATTTTAGGAATTTGAACAAGAGTAATCAATCTTGGTTTTAAGATTTTTACTAAAATTTCAGAGTTTTGTGATAATGTCTTTTTATCTTTTTTAAAATATTCAAAGTTCTCAGGAAAAACTTTTTTAAATTGCGAAATACAAGTTTTTATAAAATCTTCATCAGATTTATTTTTTAAATATTCAAAATTAAACCAATTTAATTTATCGTAATCAAAAATCGACGGACTTCTATTAAGATTGCCTATAGAAAAAACGTCAATTAGTTGTTTTAAACTAAAAATTTCACAATTATTCCCCGGGCACCATCCCAATAAAGCAATATAATTAACTATCACTTCAGGTAAATAGCCCAAACTTTCAAGATCTTCAAAGCTCGTGGCACCGTGTCGCTTAGAAAGCTTTGAAATAATTCCATCTTTATTCTTTCCTAAAATTAACCCTGTGTGAATATAAATAGGAATTTCCCATTCAAAAAATTCATAAAGCAAATTATATTTTGGTGTAGAAGTTAAATATTCACTTCCTCTAACAACATGAGTTATTTTCATCTCATGATCATCTATTACATTTGCAAAATTATATGTTGGATATCCGTCACTTTTTATAAGAATCTGATCCTCAAGTTCTTTGTTGTCCACACAAATAGTACCAAAAACTACATCATCAAAAGTAGTACTACCACTTAATGGCATTTTTTGACGTATACAATAAGGAATTTTAGATGAAAGCAAATTTTTTATTTGCTCTTTAGATAAATTTCTACACCTTCTATTGTAATTAGAGAAAACAACCTCTGTTTCTGCGGAACTTTCTTTTTTTTGTTCACAAAAACAATAATAGGCTTTATTTTTTTTTATAAGCTCCAGTGCATAAGGAAAATATTTTTCAAGTCTCATGCTTTGTATATATGGACCAAAGTTTCCTCCTACATCAGGACCCTCGTCGTAATTAATTCCTGCTTTTTTAAGCGTTTTAAATATTAAATCAACAGCACCTTCTACTTTTCTATTTTGATCTGTATCTTCTATTCTTAAAATAAATTTCCCATTTTTCGAAGATTTCGCTATTAAAAAAGCATACAAAGCTGTTCTTAAATTTCCTATATGCATAAACCCAGTTGGGCTTGGAGCAAAGCGAGTTCTTACTACATCATTCTTCATAAAATCCTCTTAATCAAATCTTACTTTCAATAATCAACCTTAAAAAACTAAGCCATTTTTTTTATTTTTTCCCATAACGGAGACATATTTCTTAAACCGTTAACTACTTTTGGCAAGCACTTTAAAATATAATCAATGTCTTCTTCGGTATTTTTATCGCTAAGAGATATTCTTAAAGACCCATGAGCAACTTCATGTGTGAGTCCTATTGCAAGCAGCACATGACTAGGATCTAAAGACCCGGAAGTGCAAGCAGAACCTGAAGATGTGCTAATTCCTTCGCTATCAAGTCTTAAAAGTAACGATTCTCCTTCTACACCTTTAAAAGACACGTTTACATTGCTAGGAAGTCGTTTAGTACGATGGCCATTTAAAATAGATTCATCAATTTTCAGCATGCCTTCTATCAATCGGTCTCTCATAGCTAAAAGTTTTTTGTTTTTTTGATCTTTATTTAACTGACATTGCATCATAGCAGTGCTTAATCCAACAATTCCAGCAATATTTTCAGTACCTGCACGGCGATTCTTCTCTTGAGATCCTCCTTCAATTAAATTCGGAAAAAATAAACCCCTTTTTATATATAACGCTCCAACCCCTTTGGGCCCATAAATTTTATGAGCAGATAAAGAAAGCATATCGATATTCTGATTTTTTAAGTCAAAATCGACACTTGAAATTGCTTGCACAGCATCTGTGTGAAAAATAACACCTTTTTCTTTGCAAATTCTTCCTATTTCGTCAATCGGCTGCACCGTTCCTATTTCGTTATTAGCATACATTATGGTAACAAGAGCAGTCGTTGTCTTTATTGCTTTTTTTAATTCATCTGTTCTAATGATTCCATCGCTATAAACATCAAGGTAAGTTACCTCAAAACCGTTTTTTTCTAAAGCTTTTAAAGTATGAAGAACCGCATGATGTTCAAACGCTGAACTTATAATATGATTTTTCCCTAAATTTTTAAATTTTTCACATATACATTTTATAGCCCAATTATTAGATTCGCTGCCACCGGACGTAAAAAAAATTTCACCTGGTAAAGCTCCTAAACAATTAGCAACATCTTCGCGGGACTGCTCTAACGCTTTCTTTGCACTTCTCCCAATTTTATACAAACTAGAAGCATTTCCGTAATTTTCTTTCAAAAAAGGAACCATACTCTTAAATACTTCTTCACTAATCTTGGTAGTAGCAGCATTATCAGCATAAACAAAACGTTTCATTTCGCTCAAACCTCTTGTTTTTATTGTTTTGGCTTATAAAATTTGTTTTTTTGCTTGTTTAACAGCAAGTTCATCACATTTTTCATTTTCTTTCTGCCCTGCATGACCTTTTATCCAACAAACTTCAACTTCATTTATCTCAACAAAATAAAGTAACTCTTCCCAAAGATCAATATTAAGAGCCAATTTGTTGTTACTTTTTTTCCAATTATTCAACTTCCATGACTTAGCCCAACCTTTAGAAATAGAATCACATACATATTTCGAATCACTATAAAGATTAACCTTGCAAGGCTCATTTAACATTTTGAAAGCTTCTATAATTGCTGTTAATTCCATTCGGTTGTTTGTAGTATTAATTTCGCCACCAAAAATTTCTTTTTGTTTATCTTTAAACTTCAAAATCGCCGCCCAACCACCAGGTCCAGGATTTCCAAGACATGCTCCATCTGTAAAAATATCTATTTCTTTCAAAACTCCATAAGCCTTTCCATTAAATACTTTAATTTCTACATTTAATTTAAAATTCATAAAAATTATTAATTTAAATGCTTTTTTGAATAAAATTTTAAATTTTTACAGTAATTTGAATTTATTTAAAAGATACTATACCATGTATTGTATCACTGTTGCATACGAATTTCAATAATATTGCAACGCTTTTAAAAATTTTATGAAAGGTGTTTTGTGTGAAGCTTAAATTAAATAATACTACTTTAAACGTAAAAGACAATGTTATTTTTTTGACTTTTCCTATATTTGAAAAATATAATTTCGTACAGCATGCTTTTTCAACAAAAATCGGAGGAGTTAGTAAAAATGAATTTAAATCTATGAATTTTAGATTGTTTGGTAACGAAGACAAAGAAAATATTTTTGAAAATTACAGAAGATTATTTTATGCTATTGGCATAAATTCCTGCGATTCTATAGCTTTGTCGTCACAAAAACATGGAAATCTCGTAAAAATTGTAACAGAAAAAAAATCTATAAAAGAAAACTATGAAGAACTTGAAAAACAGGAGTTCGATGGCTTAATTACAAATGTGAAAAATATTTCACTTGTTACTCATCACGCCGATTGTACTCCTATATTTTTTTTAGATCCTGAAAAAAAAGTTGTAGCTGTTGCTCACTCAGGTTGGAAAGGAACGGCAAAAGAAATATCTAAAAAAATAGTAGAAAAAATGAGCTTAGAATTTTCTTGCAATCCAAAACAAATAATTTGTGCAATAGGACCAACAATCGCTCAAAATTGCTACGAAGTTAGCGCTGATGTTTATGAAGCTTTTAAATCTAAATCATTTATTCTTCATTCTTCTTTTAAAAAATCCAAAAATCCTGATAAATATATGTTTTCCCTTAGAACAGCCAACAAAGAAATTTTAAAAAAATCTGGGATTCTAGAAAAAAATATTTTTATATCTAACGTTTGTACTCATTGTTTAAATAAGATATTTTTTTCTCACAGGGTCAGTGGCAATAAACGAGGTACTATGGTTGCTGTCATTTCTTTGTTGTAAAATGCTGTGTTCACGTCTTGATTATAAAAATTTAAATTTTAATTTCACTAATTTAAAAAATTATTATTAAGTCTCTTAAAAATCTATTAAAAAATCTTCTTCTTTATATTTTTTTAATCTTTTTTTTATTAAAGGAACTCTCTCGTAAGGGTTATATTGATATTTACGACATGCTGTCTGGTCTTTTATGTATTTTAATTTTTTTATACAAAAAACTTCCTTTGTTTTATCTTTTCGTCCATTTAAACAATACAAACAAGACGGTGATAAATTTTTATTAAACAAATTTTTCAAAGTATCACCTTTTTAAAAATAAAGTTTTAAAAAACTGCACAATCGCAAAAAACTATTTTTATTTAAAAAATTTAATAAAAATTTTACTTAAAACTTAAAACACAGAAAACTGTAAAATTTAGAATTTTAATTCAAAGCTTTCACCCTTCTAAAACCCCTACGCTCACCATCGAATTTTTTGTCAACCTCACGTATTAAAATTTTTATGTAAAATACAAAAACTAACGTTGTTTGCTTTGAATTTAATTTTTAAATTAAAATTTATACCTTTAATTTATTAGTTAGTGGTGGGCTTAAGTGGACTCGAACCACCGACCTCACGCTTATCAGGCGTGTGCTCTAACCAGCTGAGCTATAAGCCCGTCTGGGCGTTAAGGTAA
>JAITRE010000001.1 GCA_031288555.1 Oscillospiraceae bacterium | reverse complement strand
TTAATGACAATTTACTCTTGTGCCACAAATAAAACTGATTCAGAAATAGAGTTAAAATTTTTAAAGAAAGGTTATGGGTACTTTAAAGAAGCGGTTGCTAATGCTGTATATGAAGAATTAGAACCAATTCAAAAAAAGTTTAAAGAATTTTCAAGGAACAAAGAAGAAATAAAAGATTTTATAAAGAAAAATAGTGAAAAAGCAAGTATAATTTCGGATAAAGTATTTAAAAAAGTAAAAAATAAAATTGGGCTTATAGTTTAATCTTGTGTTATTTTGTTAAATAAAACACAAATAATAAATTATTCATAAAAACACTTTAAGTAAAAAATAATTACTTATATTAAAAATTTTAAAATACTCTTATCTAAAATAATAAAACAAAAATATATAATGTAAATTAACACTAACTTAAATAATTAATCAAACAAACAAATGCTAGATTTAATGGAATCTATCAGACTTTCTTCCTTAACGCTTTTTACAATTTCAAGGGCAAAATCAAAAGCGCTTCCAGGACCTCTTGCCGTTATAATATTTGAATCTTTGCAAACGCTGAGTTTTGAAACATTAGCCTTTGTTAGTTCTTGTTCAAAGCCAGGATAGCAAGTGGCGGTCTTTCCTTCAAGAAATCCCATGTGTCCAAGTATAGAAGGAGCAGCACAGATTGCTGCAATTAATAAGTTTTTTGAAACACATAAATTTATAGCTTCTTTTACAAAACTAGAAGTCTCTAAGTTAACAGTACCTGGCATTCCCCCAGGAAGAACTAAGCCTTCCAAATCTTGAAAATTAATTTGAGTTTCACTTTTGTCAGCAACAACAACTATATCATGAGCACCTGTTACGAATTTATTTCCTATTCCAACGGATTTGACGTTTATTTTAGCGCGTCGCAATATATCGATTGTTGTAAAAGCTTCAATTTCCTCAAAACCATCCGCTAAAAAAACACATATCACAAAAAGCCCTCCTTTAAGAAAAAAACCACAATAAATTCACTTTAAATTGTCTATATAAAATTTTATAGTAGAATAAATAAACTATACAGTCGTGATCTAAAAAATAAAACAACTTTTAAAAATTTTAACTTTAAAACAAATTAATATTCACTCTTTAAAAACAAAATACAAAGCTTAGTTAAAAATTAAAAACATTTTTACAAAATATATTTAATATCTACATTAAATTTGAAAGTTCATAATAAACACCTTTTTTTGCTAACAATTCATCGTGATTGCCTTGTTCAACTATTCCTTTATTTGTTAAAACTAGTATTCTTTTAGCTTTTTTTATAGTAGAAAGCCTGTGGGCAATTACTATTGTAGTTCTTCCTTTCGATAATTTTTCCATTGATTCATGAACGTATTTTTCGCTTTGAAGGTCGAGTGCTGACGTTGCTTCATCAAATATAAGAATGGGAGGATTCTTTAAAAATACTCTCGCAATAGCTAAACGTTGCTTTTGACCGCCCGAAAGCTTAGATCCTCTTTGACCAATATAAGTGTTGTACCCATTTGGAAAACTCATTATAAAATCATGAGCCCAAGCGTGTTTTGCGGCTAAAACAATTTCTTCATCTGTACTATCAGGATTTCCATAACTTATATTCGCCTTTATAGTATCTGCAAAAAGATAAGTATCTTGCATAACAAATCCTATATTTTTTCTCAAACTCTTCATTTTAATATCTTGCACATTCACACCATCTAATGTTATAGAGCCGCTTGAAGTTTCATAAAATCTTGGAATTAAACTGCAAAGAGTAGACTTTCCAGCTCCGGAAGATCCTACTAAAGCTATATACTCTCCTGCCTTTATGTTTAAATTAAGATTCGAAAAAATAGCTTCTCCTTTAGGTTTGTAATTAAAAGAAACATTTTTAAATATTATATCACCTTTAACATCTGTAAGCTCTACCGCGTTTTTAGAGTCAACAAAAGATTTTACAGATAAAATGTCTGAAAAACGTTGATAACCAGCCATACTTTTTTGAAACTGTTCAACAATAGAAATAATTCCATGTATGGGGGCTATGATAAGATCGGCGTAAACTATATATGTTACAAGGTCATCAACAGACATAAAACCCTTGTTAATTAAAAAAAGTGACAAAATAACTATTGTAGGAATAATAGACAAAACACATGAAGCGGTTAAAGAATAAAATTTGCTAAAAATCTTGATTGAAATTTTTTTTCTTTTTACAAAATTCTCATTAGCTTTTTTAAATTTTTCTATCTCTATTTTTTCATTAGAAAAAGATTTTACTATTTTTATTCCTGATAAACTTTCGTCTATTTGAGAATTTATTTTAGAATTTTCTTCATTATTTTTAACAAAAGCTCTGTGAATTTTGGGAATAAAATATAAAGAAATTATCACAATAAACATTATAATTGAGATAGTTATTAAAGAAATTGTTTTGTTGAAAAAAAACAATATAGTAAATGTTCCAATTAACCTTATTCCGAAAATAACAACATCTTCGGGCATGTCATGTAAAAAATCACTTATATTGTCTAAATCTGTGGTAAATCTCGAAACAAGTTTCCCTGTTTTTTTATTGTCGTAAAAACTAAGTGGCATCGTTTGAAGGTGGGAAAAAAGTTCTAATTTCATATCTTTTTCTATTTTGGCACCAATAATATGACCATAACAAATTATAAAATAATCACAAAAATAAATTAAAGCAAAATAAAATGGTATTACTGCCATTAAAACAACAATAACTTTAAAAGCTTCTTCTTTTTCCATTTTGATAACTAAATCTTTTACATATAAAATTGCAGAAGAAGCTCCTACAACTAGCAAACCAGTAAAAGCAGAAATAAATAAATCAATAAATAACAATTTTTTATACGGCTTATAATAAGAAAAAAGTTTTTTAATCCCTATTTTTTTTCTCACAGTAAATATCTTCTCCTTTTTTACAATTTCCTGTTAAAAACAAAAAAATCATAAATAAACTCTTTCCAAAAGCAATACTTTTTGAAAACTTCATTTAAATTATTTAAAAACTTAAAATTCGAAACAAAAAATAAAATAAAGTTTTTTAAATTTAATTTTTAAAATAACTTTAAACTTTAACGTTTACGATTAGTGATACCTAAAAATTTTGTTTTTCAGTAGCAAGCTCTAAAAAAAACTTTTTTACATCAACTTGTTTTCCACAAGACATTTTCCCCTCACAACAATTGTCAAAAACACAACTCGGCCCTATTTTTGAAAACAAAATAGGCGCAACTTTTAAAACAGACTTCAACATTAAAATTGCAAGATTGCGAATCTCCCATTGCGCGCGATTACAAAGGCGTCTTTTGAAAAAATTCATAAGACTTCTTGCATTAAAGGTGCAAAACATTTTGGTTGTGCAAGCGTTTGGCAAAACAAACCTTGCATCTTCTATAGCCATTTTTCTAGCAGTTTCGCTTGCAACACTTTTGCTTTTACCATTTGCAATTAAATTTTTTTTATGAATATTGCTCAAAATAGACGACAATTTAAGATAGTGTTCTTTACATTCCTTCATAGCTTTTACAAACTCTTCTTTAGCATCTAAAGACTTTTCTATTTCAGGAGGTACAACATAAGAAAAATTGTCTTCATTTACGTATCGCTGACTCTGAACACTAAAAGAAGCGATACGGTGCCTCGTTATCTGCGCGAGCAAAGCTCTTGAAACATTTTCTATTGCGAAAGTAAAACTAGCATGTTCTAATGGGCTTTCGTGCCCAAGTTCTAATAACATATTTAAAAACTTTTCTGAATTTTCTTTATTAAAATTTTTTTTTAAATCGCTTATTCTGTCAGCAGAGTAACAAAGCTTAGCGGCTAATGCAACAAGTAACTCACTTTCTTTTGTATAAGAAATAAGAGACACCTTCGGCATTATTCTACCTCTTTTCTGTTTTAATAAGCAGCAATTTCTTGAAACTATTAAAATTTAAACAAACAAAAAACAACAGTTTGCGTATAAACATTTGTTAATTTTAAAAATAAATACAATAATCCTAAAAATTAGTTATAAAACAGCGTTCATGGTGCGGGTAACAGGAGTTGAACCTGTAAGAAATTTCTTTCATACGGACCTGAACCGCACGCGTCTGCCAATTCCGCCATACCCGCTAATTTTTTTATTTTTTTAAAAATAATCACAATTCACCTCTAAAAAACAACTTAACTTAATTTTATTAAGCATTTTGCCAAATTTTATTATCTAAATTTATATGACATTGCAGAAGTTTTATCTTTTATGCTAAAATAAAAAAGTAATTCATTAAAAAATTTTTAAGATAAATTTCAAAACAATAAAAATTTAAGTTTTATTGTTTTAAATTTAATGAAAAACAAAAACTAAAAGTTAAATAAAATTTCGATTTACAACAAAAATTTATTTTAAATATTAAAAATAAATAAATTACACTAGCTTAAATAAATAACAATTTATAGCAAAAACTAAATTAAGCCTACAGTAGTATTGTATCATTAAACCCTTCAAAAAGCAAAACACTTTTAATGTTTTGCAAATTTTACAAAAAGGAGCAAAAATGAGTCAAATATCATTCGAAAAACTCAAGCTTTCGCAAGAAATACAACTTGCTATAGATAGTATGGGTTTTACAGAAACAACAGAAATTCAAAAAAAAGCAATACCCATAATAATAGAAGGTCATGACGTATTAGGAAAATCTCAAACAGGAACAGGGAAAACTCTCGCTTTTTCTATACCGGCGATTGAATTAATAAAAGAAGAAAACAAAGATAAAGTTCAAGTATTAATAATATGCCCAACTCGAGAACTAACTATGCAGGCCACACATGAAATTTTAAAACTTTCAAAATTTAAAAAAAACGTTGTAGTCGCTAATATATATGGCGGATCCCCTATAGAAAAACAAATTTTTAAATTAAAAACTTCTAACATAGTGGTGGGAACACCCGGCAGAATTATAGACCATTTAAAAAAAAGAACTTTGAAGCTTAATAATCTTAAAATGGTGGTTCTTGATGAAGCTGACGAAATGCTAAGCATGGGTTTTAGAGAAGATATTGAAAAAATTCTTCTGAATGCACCAGACGAAAAGCAAACTATTTTATTTTCAGCAACTATGCCAATAGAAATTTTAAAACTTACAAAAAAATTTCAAAAAGACCCAAAACTCATAGAAATAAGCAGAAACAAAACTACAGTAGAAAGTATTTGCCAGTATTATTACAATGTACCAATTGGTAAAAAAGCAGAATGTTTAAAATTATTGCTTTTATATTATCAGCCAAAACTGTCTATTGTTTTTTGTAACACTAAAAAAATGGTTGATTGCATTAGTGAGTTTCTTAAAACAAATAACTTTGAAGCAATTGGGCTTCACGGAGATATGCAACAAAACCAACGAAGTAGCGTGATGAAGTCGTTTAAATCTGGGCAAACAAAAATTTTAGTTGCAACTGATGTTGCTGCCAGAGGAATCGATGTAAATGATGTTGACTACGTTGTAAATTTTGACATACCGCAAAATATTGAATATTATGTTCACAGAATAGGAAGAACAGGAAGGGCTGGCAAGTCGGGAGAGGCTATTACAATTTGCAGTGGAAAAACACAGGTAGATTCGCTTATTAGGGTGTGCAGACTTATAAAATCCACTATAAAAGAAAAAAAGCTTCCAAAAATTGAAGATATTCTAAAAGCCCAGTATAAAAATAACTTATCATTCATAGAAGAACAATTGAAAGATGAAACAAATAAAGACCAGTATCATAAAATGACTAAAAACTTAATAGAAAAAGGATATGACCCAATTTTAATAGCATCGGTAGTTCTTAAAAACTTTTTTAAAGAAAAAGATAAAATATTAAAAGATTTAAAGCCTATAAAATGCTTTACGTTTGAAAGAAATATTCCGGAGAGAAATTTTAGAAATAATAGAAAATACACTAAGAATAACAAAATTTTTGAAAATATTTCAATAAACGTTGGAAAATTAAATAATGTAGATTGCAATTCTGTAGTCAGGGCTATTATAAATAAAACACAATTAAATTTAGAAGAAATTGGAAAAATTAAAATATTCGATAAAAAAACACTGGTTGAAATTCCTAAGGAAAAGATTTTTTTTGCACTAAAGCAGTTGAAAAACTTTAGAATTTGTGGAAAAACAGCCAGTGCTATATCGTGTAAATTCTAAAAACTGGTGCCCCTGATCGGAATTGAACCAATATCTAAGTCTTAGGAGGACCTTGTTCTATCCTTTGAACTACAGAGGCAGTTTTATTAAAATCATTTAAATACAATTATCAGGCAGTGATTGTAAAAAGTCAATAAAAATCACTATATAGTTTTGTTTTAAAGCTATACAAAAGGAGATTTTAATGAACATCTTGGCCATAAACGCAGGTAGCTCTTCTTTGAAATATGGATTAATAAATATGAAAAACGAAATTATTGTAGCAAAAGGTAGCTGTGATAAAATTGGTTCAAAAGAAAGTTTTTTTTCGTATGTAACTTCAGCTTTTAGAAAAACAAAATTAAAAATCGAAATAAAAAACCACAAAGAAGCTATAGGAGAAATAGTTCGTATTTTATCAGATAAAAAAGTAGGTGTTGTTACATCTTTAGAGAAAATTGCAGCTATTGGGCATAGAATAGCTCATGGCGGTGTATTTTTTGACAAATCTATTATAATAAACTCGGATGTTATAGAAAAAATAGATAGTGTATCACATTTAGCACCATTGCATAACAAAATGCAAATAGAAACTATAAGGGCTTGTCAAGAAATTCTTGGCAAATCCAAAAAAGAAGTTGCTGTGTTCGACACCGCTTTTCACAGCAGTATGAATCCGAGTGCTTTTATGTTTTCGATTCCTTATAAATACTATAAAAAATATAAAATACGCCGTTACGGTTTTCACGGGCTCTCGCATAAATTTGTTTGCGAAAAATGTGCAAAAATGATGAACAAAGATGTAAAAACTTTAAAATTGATCAGTTGTCATCTTGGAAGTGGATCATCCATTGCTTCTGTAAAAAACTTTAAAGTTGTAGACACTAGCATGGGATTCACTCCTCTTGACGGTCTTATAATGAGCACAAGATCTGGCGCAATTGACCCATCAATTATCACGTTTTTGCAAAAAGAAGAAGGACTCTCTTCAAAAGAAGTAGAAAATATATTAAACAAACAATCAGGATTTTTAGGAGTTTCTGGAATATCAAGCGATGTTCGAGATGTAAAAAAAGCAGCAAATGAAGGACATGAAAAGTCAATCCTTGCTTGTAATATATTAAAACACCAAATTATAAAATTAATAGGTGCTTATGTGGCGTTGATGAACGGTTGTGACGCTATAATATTCACCGCTGGCATTGGTGAAAATTATTGGAAATTAAGAGAAGAAATTTTTGAGAATTTTAAATATTTAGGTATAGAAATAGACAAAAAATTAAACAAAACAACCGTAGAGAGAAAACAGGGCGTGATATCTACAAAAAATTCTAAAATTGCAGTATTTGTAATACCAACAAACGAGGAGTTAATGATAGCAAGAGAAGCTCAAAAAACTATTTTAAATGAAGCTTAGTAAGATATCAAAAAATTTTTTAAGTAATTTAAAACACTTTATATTTTAAACAAATATCTTGATTTTTAATAAATTTATTTTTATAGACATTTTGTAAAACCAAACTATTCGTTTATAAGTTTGTAAAAATTAACTTTTTTGAAAATATTGTTTATAGTATTTAGCTATAAAAGCAAAAATATATTAACAATTTGCAAATTACAAAAATAAAAAGAGCCATTTTGGCTCTTATTTTATTTATTAAGATTTTTCTGCTTTTTAAAATTTTGATAATACTTGAATTTAAAACTTTTTAAAATTTATTTAAAAACAATTTTCGTTGTGTTATTTCAAGAATTAAAAACTAATTTTTTTATTTTTACTCTTTAAATATATCTTTACATCGAACATAAATTTTTTTCAATAAAACTTTAAACTTAAAAAATCAAAATATTAAACGCAAACTTATTGGTATTTAAAAGATTTTAGGAAATACTGTTTATTGAAATTTTAAAAAATCTTAAAGCTTATTTTCATCTGATTTTTTAATTATTACTAAACTTGCAACCATTAAATAAAACAAACAAAATGAGGTACTGCTGTGAAAATAGGGAAAAAAATTTTTCTTTCAACGTTTGTTCTTTGTTTAGCTTCTCTTGTTTTTATGATTTTTGTAAGTTTTGCAAAACTTTTTAGAGTTAAAAAAGATTTAATTACAAATCAATCTGCTCAAAGCGAGAGTATCTACAATACAGTATTAAATTCTGTAGGAGATTACGGCGAAAAATTTGCAATTATTAGCAATGAATCTTATGGGAAAAATGTCGACAGCAGATTAATGGAAATTTCAAACGACGTTTTAACCATGAAGTCGTTTTTAGAAGATTTATATAAAATATATAATCCTGATCAAACGGGTTACAAAGCCAACAATTTTCTTTTAAACCAAGGAATTAATTTTAAAGATATAGAAAAAGAATATAATTGTGTTAAAATTATTGAAAAATATATAAACAATGTGCTTTCAAACCACAATAACACTAGGGTTTTTTATGCTTCTCAAAGCGGATTTTTATTGTCAAATTCTGTCGTTGATTATAGTTCAAGCTCTTCAATAGATAGAAGAGAAAGAAATTGGTATAAAGAAGCTGTAGAAAAAAAGGATATTTCCTGGACACAAGTATATACCGACTTAATAAGCAAAAACCCTATGGTTACATGTTCTGCTCCTGTTTACTGGCCTGATGGAAAATTAGCTGGAGTTGTCGAGGAAGATGTAGAAATAATTACAATTTGCAAAGATATTCTTAGTCAAGATTCAAAAATGTTGAAATATTCATTTTTGCTAGATAAGGATGAAAATTTTATAATAGGTTCAAAAGAAAATACTAGTCTTGATGAAATAATTGAAAAAGATAAAAAAGAAAAATTACTTAAAACTATGAAATCTTCGAAAGAGTCGTCTGGAAGCTTTATAGAACAGGGGTTCATTGCAGGATTTTCAACAGTTTCAAGCACGAATTGGAAACTCGGCGTGATCTTAGATTCCGACGAGATAATAAAACCTGCAAATCTTATTAAAAACTGCGTTGCACAAGTAAATAAAAAAAATCAAGAAGATATAAGCTCACAAATTAAAAGCCAAATATTGCTTAGTTTAATTTTAGGTTTAATTGTTAGCGCGCTTGCTTTGTTGGTTTCAAAAAAAGTATCTAACTCTATAACAAATCCTGTTAAAACTTTAGAAGACGGAGTAAAAGTTATAAGTAAGGGAAATCTTAATCACAGCATAAAGGTAAATTCAAAAGATGAAATTGGTGGTTTGGCAACATCTTTTAACAATATGGCCGTAAAACTTCAGGATCAAATAGACAAAGTGGTAAAAGTAATGACGGAAAAAAGCAAACTAAGTGTTGAATTAAATGTTGCTAAAACTATACAAAAATCAATGCTTCCTTGTGTATTTCCCGCATTTCCTAATCGTAATGAAATAGATATATTTGCTTCAATGGATCCTGCAAAAGAAGTTGGCGGAGACTTTTATGATTTTTTCTTTGTTGATGAAGATAATATGGCTTTTGTAATAGCCGACGTTTCGGGGAAGGGAGTACCGTCCGCTTTATTTATGGTCATAGCCAAAACATTAATAAAAGACCACAGCCAAAGCGGTTTACCTCCTAGCAAGGTTCTTGAAAAAATTAATAACAGACTTTACGAAAATAACGGAGCAGAAATGTTTTTGACTTGTTTTATGTCAATTTTAAACATAAAAACAGGAGTCCTAACATATTCAAATGCGGGGCATAATTTTCCGCTTTTATGTAGAAAAGAAAAAAATTTTGAATGGATAAAAACAAAAGTTAAGTTCGTGCTTGCCGGTTTTCCCGACATGAAGTATAAAGATGAAGAAATGACGTTGAGCCAAGGAGATACACTGTTTTTCTACACAGACGGAGTTACTGAAGCTCTTAACGAAAAACAAGAACTTTACTCAAACGAAAAGCTAATAAGCGTTTTAAACAGCAATGACGCCAACAAAAAAACCCCTAAAGAATTGCTTGAGTTTGTTTCAAGGTCTATTAAAGATTTTGTAGGAAAAGCAGAACAGTCAGACGATATCACCATGCTCTCGTTTACTATAAAAAATTTAAAAAAATAACATTTGCTAAACACAAATTAAATTTTTTATTCTTTCAAATTTCTTTTCTCCTATCCCGGAAATTTCTTTAATATTCTCTATGCTTTTAAAATTATTAATTTCTTTGCGTTTTTCAATTATTTTTTTAGCAGTTTGATTGCCAATTCCAGGAAGCTTAGACAGCTCTTCTTCACTAGCTAAATTAATATTAATTTTTTCATTTTGCATCTCATTGTGTTCTTCTGAAAATTCCCGATTTTCAACAGTTTGCTCGTTTTTGTCTATATAAACAACGGTTGGCGCAGCTATTTCGGGAACAAAAAAAATATTATAAAATATTACAAAAGAACATAAGATACAAGCAATAGAAATTAAAATCCGCAGTTGTCGTTCTTGTGAATTCATTTTTTTAGTAATTTTTCCCATTTAATACTTATTTAAATTATGTAATAAAAACTAATAACATTTTAGCATAATTAATAATTTATTTGCAAATAAAAAAATTTAATAAAACTTCCTTAAAGATGCATTTTATTTTTTAATAGTTTTATTTAAAAACTTTTTAATAAAAAGCAATAAAAATTAACTTTAAAAAATATTTGCACCTTTAAAGTAAATTAATTTCTTAAAAATATTTGCACACTTAAAGTAAATTAACTTATACAATAGTTTTTATTTTTTTATAAATTGTGTAATTCCGGTTATTAAAAAAATACCTCCAAATATCTTAGAAAGCAGTTTTTGGTCTATTAATCCTCCTAAATAAAACCCTAAAAAACTTCCAATTACACCTATCAATATGCAAGGAACAGCAATTTTCCAAACTATAAGTTTTTTTGCAACATATATTACAGTTGAAACCGCTGCTACTGGAATAAAAAAAAATAAGCCTATTCCTTGCGACATTCTTTGAGACATTCCGAGAAAAAGAGTAAGATACATTATTAATATGCCGTTTCCGCCAACTCCCATAGATGCAAATATTCCCGAAATAACTCCCGCACATATATAAGGAATATAATTCATTTGAATAGCATCCTACTTCCTGCCCAAATTACAAAGATAGAAAATATTCTTCTAAGAAGAGTTTGGTTTATTTTAGAAAGTATAAAAGTTCCTATAAAAGCTCCGGGAATTCCGCAAATTGCATAGGGCAAGGCTTCTTTAAAATTCAATTGGCCTGTGTTAAAATAAAAAAAAGAGCTGCAAACACAAAAGAAAAATACAATAAAAACAGACGTTGCGTGAGCTTTTCTTTCTTCGATTCCATATTTTTCTAAAAAGGGAACAATCACGTTTCCACTGCCAGCACCCAACATCCCATTTATCACACCAGCTAAAAGGCCGGCTATCAACGGATAAAATTTTTTTAAAATAACTCAAATACCTCCTTTTTGCAAAAACAAATTTTTATTTTTTGTAAAAATTCAGTTTTAAAAATAAGTCTTTTTTTATATACTATTCGTCACGGTCTGTTTCAGAAACAGATTTTAAATAATCTCTACTTTCGTTTTCGCTGTTTCCAAAGTTTTTTTCTAAATCACAATCGCAGCGTTTTCCTTTACAATTTAAACAACACAGGCAATTTATATTCATGGTTTTGTATGCTACGTAAACAGCAATGGCCAAGAAAAACATGAGAACAGAAACAAAAACTCCTTTTGCATGTGCGCTCTTTTTATGATGATTTCCCAGCAACAATTCTTTTAATAAATACATATACATCAAAACCTTTCGCTCGTTAAAAATTTTTATTAAATAATTTAATTTAAATCTAACTTTTATAACTTACCTCTCAGAAGCCTCAACAACAGCAACAAATACTATTAAAAACAAAACAAACGCAGATGCAGACAAAATATCAATAATTGCATTTTTTCTTTTATGTTTAATTTTCTTCATAATTCTTCTTTTTAAAAAAATTATAGAAATAAGTCTTCTTATAAAATGTCCTGTTCTGTGTAATGTTTTTTTGTCTTTTTCAATTATTTCCTTTATTTTATGAATAGACATAAACACCATCCTTTCTGTCAAAAATAAAAATTTTACTCAATAAAATTAATTAAACTTCAAAAAACAATATGCATATTTTGTTTTTACAGATCTCTACATATTTAAAAGTGGACTAGCTAAATTGGATTTATAAAGAATAAACTTATAAAAACAATAAATTTAAATATTTTTAAATTAATAGTATCACAGAAATTTAAAATTTTATAAAATATCTTGTGATTTTATAGCTAATCCACTGTTGGTATAATTCCCTTATAAAAGAAAAAAATACTCAATATTTTATATAAAAGATTAAAAACAAATTTCATCCGTAATATAGGGTTCTACTTCTTCTATTTTTACTCTTGTTTGTTTCATGGTGTCTCTGTCTCTAATAGTAACTGTATTTTCTTTTTCGCTGTCAAAATCATACGTTATACAAAAAGGCGTTCCTATTTCATCTTGCCTTCTATAACGCTTACCAATAGAACCTGTTTCATCGTAAACAAGTTGAAACTTTTTTGACAATAAAAGAAAAAGATTGTAAGCTTTGCTAGATAATTTTTTAGAAAGTGGCAAAACAGCAGCCTTAAACGGAGCTAAAAATTTATGAAGCTTTAAAACCACTCTTGTTTCTTCCTTCACATTTTCCTCTTCATAAGCATTACAAATTAAAGCAAGGAAAACTCTATCAAGACCCAAAGAAGGTTCTATTACTTCAGGCAAATATTCTAAATTTTCTTTTTCATCAAATACTTCTAATTTTTTTTTAGAAACTCGTTGATGATTCGTAAGATCAAAGCTACCTCTGTGTGCTATTCCCCACAACTCTCCCCAACCAAAAGGAAACAAAAATTCTATATCGGTCGCAACTTTTGAATAATGAGAAAGTTCTTTTTCCGAATGATCTTTAAAACGTATATTTTGTGGAAAAATTTTTAAGCTTAAAAGCCAGTTTTTGCAAAAATTTTTCCAATATTCAAGCCACTTAAAACTTTCTTTGGGTTTGCAAAAAAACTCTAATTCCATCTGTTCAAATTCTCTTGTACGAAATATAAAATTCCCTGGAGTTATTTCATTTCTAAAAGATTTACCTATTTGAACTACACCAAAGGGTATTTTTCTTCTTGTTGTTCTTAAAATATTTAAAAAATTTACAAAAATACCTTGAGCAGTTTCAGGCCTTAGATAAATTTCATCTTTTTTATCTTCAGTTATTCCTTGAAAAGTTTTAAACATAAGGTTAAAGTTTCTCACACTTGTAAAATCAACGTTACCGCAATTCGGGCATTTAATTTTATTGTTTTTAATAAATTCTGACATTTCGCTCAAAGACATATCATCAAAATTACCCAAATTAAGTTCTTTAATTAATTTATCTGCGCGATGCCTTGTTTTACAACTTCGACAATCTATTAAAGGATCAGAAAATTGACTTATATGCCCAGAAACTTCCCAAACTTTTGGATTCATAAGTATTGCTGTATCAATTTGTAAATTATACTCATTTTCTTGGACAAATTTTTTTAAAAAAGCTGCCTTAATATTATTTTTTAAAAGAACCCCCAAAGGACCATAATCCCAAGTGTTGGAAAGACCACCATATATTTCTGAATTTGCATAAACAAAACCCCTCGCTTTACAAAGCGACACTATTTTTTTTATATCTTTTTTTGCACACAAACGAAACCCCATCCTTGTGTTAATATAATGTAATAGTAGCATTGAAGTTTTAAGGTTGTCAATTTCAATGCTTTGTTTTAAAAGCAAATTTTAAAAAAGAAAGCGTTTTAAAAACCTAAGCGTTGCTAATTTTAAAAATTCTTTAAATAAATCAGAAAATTAAAATTTTAGTTTGAAATTTTCATCATATATTTTTTAAACTCATGTTTTGAATAAACTTTGCTTTAAAAAATTAATAGGAAGATCTTCATTGATTTTTAGCTCTAATTCCTCTTCTTTGGGATTTTTCATTGATATTTTTATTCTTTTGTCGTTCACTAAATTATGAATTAAATTTTCATTTACTCCGTCGAAGGTTAAAAAAATATTTTGTTTCTTCTGTTTAATCTTTTTAATACCAAATTTTGTAGCTTCATTTCGTATTAACACTATGTCTATTAAATTGTAAATTTGTTCAGGAACTTCGCCGCCAAAACGATCCTTTACTTTATCAATAAAATTTTGAGCATCTTGTTTTGTTTTAATGCTTGAAACCATTTTGTAAACAGTGAGCCTATCTTCAAGACGTTCTATATATTCTTCAGGAATGTGGGTACTGACCGAGAGATCGACGCTGCAGGGCTCTTCTTCTTTTTCTTCGTTTTTCTCCTCTTTTACAGCATTCGCAAGCAAACGCATGTACATATCGTACCCAACATCGGCCATATGTCCGTGCTGATCTGCGCTAAGTATGTTCCCGGCGCCACGAAGTTCAAGGTCTCTCATCGCTATATTAAGCCCAGAGCCAAATTCTACAAATTCCCTTATAGCCTTAAGCCTTTTTTCAGCTATGGGTTTTAAAATTTTATTTTTTTTAAAAACAAAATAAGCGTAGCCTCGACGCGATGACCTACCAACTCTGCCTCTTATTTGGTAAAGTTGAGAAAGACCCATTTGATCGGAGTTTTCTATTATTAATGTATTAACATTTGGCACATCTATACCTGTTTCAATTATGGTTGTGCAGACAAAAATATCAACTTCATGTTCAATAACTCTCCGCCAAGCTTCTAATAAATCTTTTTCAGACAGTTTTCCGTGTCCAACACATACGCGAGCTTTTGGCAATAATTTTTTTAACTTTAAAGCCGTTTTTTCGATTGTTTCAACATTATTATGCAAAAAATAAACCTGTCCACCTCTGCCTAATTCTTTTTTAATAGCCCCGGATATTATATTTACGTCATATTCCATCACATAAGTCTTTACTACCTGTCTGTTTCTGGGAGCTTGTTCTATAATCGACATATCTCTTATTTTGGCAAGAGCCATATTCAAAGTTCTGGGTATCGGTGTTGCCGACAAACTTAAAATATCAACATTTTTGTAAACATCTTTAAATTTTTCTTTTTGAGAAACACCAAATCTTTGTTCTTCATCTATAATTAATAATCCCAGATTTTTAAAAACAATATCTTTTTGTATAAGACGGTGTGTACCTATAATTATGTCTATAATGCCGTTTTTTAAGTTTTCAATTATAACTTTTTGTTCTTTTTGAGTTTTAATTCTCGAAAGAAGTTCTATTTTAACAGGAAAGCTTTCAAATCTTTTTTTTGCTGTTAAAAAATGCTGCCAAGCAAGAATAGTTGTGGGGGCAAGCATAGCGCATTGTTTGGAATCCAAAACACATTTAAATGCAGCTCTAAAAGCAACTTCTGTTTTGCCAAATCCAACATCTCCACAAAGCAAACGATCCATAGGTACTTTACTTTGCATATCTTTTTTTATTTCGTCTACACAACGCAATTGATCTTGTGTTTCTTCATATTCAAATTTTGACTCAAAATCTTTTTGCCAATCAGCGTCTTTGGAAAAAGCAAAACCCTTGGTTTTAATTCGTTCTTTATATATTTTAAATAGTTTCTTTGCAATCTCTCGAGTGGCTTTATAGGCTCTTTTTTTGGCTTTTTTCCAAGCATCTGTTCCAAGTTTATTAAGCTTAACACAAGTCCCCGAAGGACCTATATACTTAGAAATCATATTGATTTGAATAACAGGAACATAAAGGGTGTCGTTATTTGCGTATTGAATACAAATATAATCCTTGACAATATTTTGGATTTTAATTTTGTGAATTCCAAGAAAAATTCCTATGCCATGCGATGCATGAACAACGGGTTCTCCACAAGAAAGCTCGCACACAGAGCCAATTGACTTAAAGCCTTTTGGTTTTATGCTTTGCGGTGGCTTTGAAAATTTTTTGTAAGTTATTAAAGAAAAATTTAATTCAGGATAAGAAAAGCCACAAGAAAAAACACCAGGTGTCACCACAACACCCTTGGGTAAATCTTGAGGATTTTCCATATAAACACTGTTAAACCCGGATTCATTAAGATCATTTGACAAAGCTCTGCAGAATTTAGAATTACCGGCAAAAATTACCGTGGTGCCGTCCTTTACAGATTTTAAATCTTTGCAAAGTAAATCAAAAGAACTGTTTTTGGGAGGTATTTCTTTTGCAAAAACATTAATTGTGGGAATTAAGGGCATATCGCCAAAGCCTTTTGTTTTAAAATTTTCTAAATAAACAGTCTTTTTGTCAGCAAGATATTTTAAAAAATACTCAAAATCCTCCGAAAATTTGAAAAGTTCTTTTGTTAAAACACCCTCTTCCAAATACTGTTCAAGATCTTGTTTGTTTTTAAAGTCTTCTGCTAAAAAATACTTCTTTATTTTTGAAGGTTCACAAATAAAAAAAATAATAGAACTGTCAAAATATGAAAATAAAGTAGCCGGATTTTTATAAACAAGGGGAAGAAATTTATCTAAAGATCCGAGAGTATTACCAGATTTAAGTCTTGAAAGTTCTTCTTTTAATAATTCAATACAATTTTTGTGAGTTTTTTCATCTTTTAAAGAAATGATATTTTCAATTTTTCTAATTAAATCATTTTTATTCCTAAGCAAAATCTCTTTATTTGAAAAAATTTTAATTTTCTCGATGAGTTTTTGTCTGTATTTAGTTTTTATATCAAAAAACGCTATAGAGTGTATTTTATCTGCAAAAAACTCTATTCTAATAGGTTCGTTGTATCCAGTAGGAAAAACATCTAAAATTCCTCCTTTAAAAGAAAACTGCCCTTTAGTTTCAACTTGCTCACAAACGCAATATCCTAAAAACAATAAAAATTTTTTAATTTCATCGGGCGATATTTCTTCCCCCGTTTTTAAAATTTTACTATTTTCTTCAAAAATATTTTTGGGTATAGTGTGTTGCAACGCAGCGTCAACACAAGCAACAATTACATCAAATTTTTCACATATTGCGCTGTGCAAAACACTTAATCTTTCTTTTTCAATATCATAAGACTGTGAAAGCAAATTTCTAAACTCAAAATCTTTAAAAGGGAACAAAAGAGCTTTATTTCCCATAATCAAAAAATCATTAACAATTCTTCGCGCATTTTCTTCGCTGTAAGTAATAATCACAATCTTTTTACTTTCATTGCAAACAAGATGTGCTAAATGCAAAACGTGTACACTTGAGACACCGGAAACGCAAAAAGGAAATTTTTTGTTGTTTATTGTGTCGCAAATATTTTTAAAAACATTTGATTTTTTTAATATATTATTTAAAAAATTCATAAAACTTACTCTCTTTTTGTTAAGTTATAAATAACCAAACAGCGCAAAACTTCACAAAATATGAAGCTTTGTTTGTACTTAACGGTATTTTTAAATTAATAATTTAAAATTTCTATCTAAAATTATATAAAAGTGTTTTTAAAAATAAACTTTTGAAAACATAAATACTATTTTAAAACAAAACTCAAAGATGCATTATTTTTTTTAATTTATTTCTAAATTTTAAAAAATATAGTCTCATCATATTAAAAACCAATATGTCGTAAAACCAAAATACTATATTTCCAGCTAACAAAAGAAAAATAGGTCCGGAAATTCCAAAAATCATTTGAGTTTCTTCTGGTATAGAAAATAATTTTATAGCAAGTAAAAACTCTAAAATATTAGAAGTGTTAAAAATTAAAAGCTTTATTGCAATCTTTAAAAAATTACTTTTTATTTTTTCGATATAAATTTTTGAAAATGGATAATAACCAAAAAACATTATAAAAATAATAGATACCTCTTTATTTGGAACAAACAGAAAAGATAAAATAGAAACGGCGAAAAAAGATATTAAACTCCACTTAAAACCAAATTCTATGGCAATAACCACAAAAACACTCCCAGCTACCGCCGGTAAAGAGTAAGTATCTATCGGTAATATTCCTGCAATTAATAATAGTGCTAAACTAAGAGCCGTTATGCTCCCGCACAAAGCTACTTTGCCACTATTTTGCAAAATCGTCACCTACCTCTTTTTTTGTTAAAGTAACGCACCGCGTCAAAAGCTTTGTTTTTTAAAAAATCAGTAATAAATTTAAACAAAAAATTTAAAAATAAAAATTTTACAAAAACACCAGTAACTACTATACCGCTCACAAATTTATAGTTTCAATAAAAACAATCAAAATTTACGCTCACTGTATTTTTTTAGTTTATAAAATTTTAAAATACAGTAGCTTTCGGGGCAAACATCTTGAAAAACATAAACTTCGGCTTAACTTTTTAAATTTTAACTTTAAAAATAAAGCATAGAACACAAACATTTTAAAAAAATTTTTTCGCAATCAAAAACAATCGCCTTATACAAATTATAAAACAAAATACAATAGATATGTTTTTGTGTTTAAATGGAACAACTTATAATTTGCTGAATTTCACACTTAAATTAGCAGCCGCTAAAATATTTTTTATTTTTTCAAAACTCTTTTAAAAAATAGGTTTTGAGTCAAATATTTCTATATTCCTTGCTGTTTTTTTAAAACTAAACAGTTTACCTATAATATTTTTGCAATAAAAAATACATTTTCATTATAAAGGACAACAAAGAGCAAAGGCAAGTAGAAGATATTTTTAACAATTTACAAAATTTATTTTAATTTCAATTTTTAAACGCATTAAATAAAAAAACTTGGTTAACATAATTAACAACGAAAATTTTAAAAACAAACAAAGCCCACACTAAACTATAAAGTTTTTGGGGCCGACTGTTTACATTAAAAGCAAGGAGAGTTGTTATGGAAAAAAAAGAAGGTTCGGTTCAAGCTTTTTTTGTGGCCGTTAACAAAGACTCACAAATGAAACAAGAAATCAAAAAAATGCGCGATAAATATCCTGGTGAAGTTATGAGTGCCGAAAACACTTATAACTTTATAACAAAAGAAATTATACCTTTTGCCAAAAAAGGGGGCTACAGTTTTGGTTTAAGAGAGTATATTGCTTTTCAACTAAAAGATGAATTAAAAGAAGAGCTTAGCGATGATAAACTTGCAGAAATAACAGGGGGAGGTTTTTTTAGTCCGAGAAATCTTGGCGCTGCCTCTGTTGCGGCGTTATCAATTTTCACTGCGCTTGGCGGTTCAGCAATTCAAAATTTAAAAAGCTCAAGTTTTTTAAGTCAAAATCAAGTTATGACAAAATCACAAAATAATAAAAACAATTTTTCTGAAAACAAAAATATAAAAAAGGAAACAAATCAAAATCTTTTAAATTCGTCTATAAAAAAACAAGACACTCAAAATAATTTGAAAAATAAAAATAAAACCTCTATTCTTAATGTGTTTAGAGAGCGTGGTAGAAGTTTTGGCAAAGATCAACAATATGCTCCCAAATTAATAAGAAAACCCGCTAGTAAATCATCGAGAATTGATGGTCCGGGTAGTCTTATTGACAGCAAAAGTAAGGCAAGTTCTAAAATAAATTTTGTTGATATTAATAAGTCACTTATGTCTCGATCGAGGGACGAAAGCAATCTTCAAAATAAAAACAAAAATAGCATAGCAAGTAAAAATCAAAATGTTGGTTTCAAAACGAAAGAAAATAAAAATAACTTGCGTGTTTTTGCTGGACACAGGTCTGTCAAACAAAAAGAAGAGGGCAAAAAAGAGATTTTTGAAAAACAAGAAGAAGAAAACAAAAAAGAAGCTCTTGAACAGCAAGAAGAAAGCACTGAAAAAAAAGTAGAAACACCCGAAAATAAAGAAGAAGAAAAAGAAGCAGAAGAAGAGAGATTGTTTACAAAAAAAGAAATAAAAGAAATTTTAAATCAAGAGGAGGGAGAAGAAGAATCGGCAGAAAATCTTGAAGAAAAATCAGCAGAAAACCCCGATGGGGGTGATAACAGCTTGCCGCCGCCACCGCCGCCACCGCCGCCACCGCCGCCATCGCTGATGAAAGGAGCAGTAGTAGGGGATCCGTCGGGTCCACCACCACCGCCGCCGCCTCCTAAGCTACAAGGGGGAAAGATATGGGGGGGTGCCACCCAGTTACAAGTAACACCAACAACTTTAACTAGCGAACAATTGGCGCAAAATTTTGAAAAAATTAAAAAAGAGTTTTCTGAGATAAAAAAAGGGGGGAGGCAATTTAATTTCGAAAAAATGATAGAAACTGGTTTTGTGGTCAAAGTAGATAAAACAATAAAGAGTCTAAAAGATTTTAATAATTGTAGGCAAGCAGTAAAGGAACAAACCGTAATATTACAAGACAAAATTAATGAAAAAACATCAGAAAACGAAGAAACAAAAAATAAAATTTTGGGAGTTATTGATGAAATAAAAAGTGATGTAGAACAGGGCAGAAGCGGTGTATTTGTCCGGGAAGAAAAAAATGGAAAAAAAATTTCATACAAGGTTAATTTTGATGCAGATGAATACAAAAATAGTCTTGAGAGCTTTTTTGAGTACTACGGAGTCTTAAAAAACCAAGGTGTAATATTAAAAAATCGAGAAACAGAGTTTGAAGAAATAAAAAAAGAATTTTTGAAAAAAAGGAACCATATAAAAAACAACAGGGAGCTAATTAAAAAAATGGAGGAAACCAAAAAATCGTTGGAAAAATTTGATTCAGAAATTTCATACGTAGCCACTGGTGATAATGCGGCCGAGAGTAATTATCTTCTTTATATAGAACAACTTAGTAACCAAGGGTTGGGTGCGGAAGATCTTGACTTTACAGAAATTCAAAATAAAGATGAGGCTCGAAAACAAGAGATAAGCGAAAAAATTACTGATCTAGAAAATGAAAAAAAAGATTTTATTAAAAAAAAGCAACCTATAGAAACCAGTTTTAACGAAGCTTTGCAGAAAATAAAAAAACTTTTAACTACAAAAAAAGACAAACTTGGAAACACACCGCTCGAGCTCATATTCCAAAAAAAAGAGCTTAAAACAAATTTATACCAATTTGTCGGTAAATGTTTGTCTCGCAAGCTTGGCATTAATTTGGTAAAAATTGATGAGGAGATTACTAAATATTTCGCTGGTCCCATTGAGTCTTTTCACGTACTTGGCGAAAATTTCGTTAACAAAACAATTAATGATTTACAAAAAAACGAAGACCCCGATATTAAAGAGTTAGGTGTTATATTGCCCGATCTTATAGATTTTTCGGGTAAAATTAGCAAATTTAAAAAAGATATTGAAACAAACGAAAGGACAATTGAAAAACTTAATGAAAATCTTAAGGGTGGTGGAGGAGGCGGGATAAGCGATCTTGTTTCCAAAGAGATTCTTAGAAAAGCAGCAGATCTTAATGCTAAAGAAATCTTCACCAAATTAGGAGAACTAAAAATAGATGATGATTTTTTTAAAGCTCTTTCTGGTGTTATTTATAGAGTTTCAAAAACAAGCACGGGGAGCGCCAGCAAGTTTGAGCAGTTAAAAGAATTAAACGTGGCAAATGAAATTTTTAAAATATTTGGTTTTAAAGAATATGAGCTTAACGATGATATTGGGGTTGACGGAGTAGAAAAACAAAAAATGATAAACGCATTAAAGCTCACAGAAATTTGTTGTAAACTTTTTGTGGATGTGCCAGTTGATAATGAGTATAAAAAAGAGGACTTAATCGGAGACTTCTGCGAAATTTACAGCAAAATTCCAATCTCGATTCCGGGTTCTAAATTTAGTTTTGATATTATTAAAGACAAATTTTTAGAACACTCAGAGTCTGAAAAAGGCCCTTTGTATCAAGAAATAAAGGCGCTTCTCGAGTTTAAATTTGATATTTCAAAGGCTCTAATCGAGCGCAGCTTAGACAAAACTTTTTCAAACACATCCAAAATAAAAAAGATTTTAAATATAAAAAGCGAAGAATTTGATGTTTCTTATACTTGCTTTGGTCTTAACACTACCGTCGTCGCCATCAAGACGAATTTTAAGGAAGTCATAGAAAAAATTAAAAATTTTACTGAAACATATAATTGGGAGGGTTATACAAGCAATAGATCGAAAATTATAGAAGATATTAGGTTTTTTGCGGGCGTCTTTAAATCTTTAGAACTAATTCAAGCAACCAACGCTTTTGACAATATAAACAGTAACACCACAATGGATGTAACCAAGGTTGAATTTAATAATATCGTAAATTCTCTTCTTGGCCTTACTGGTTTTTTAAAACAAATACAAGAAGAAGGCGGCGAAGCAAAACTAAAAAATATATTTATTAACTCTTCAATTGATATCATCAAGAACAGAACAAAAGTAAGCGCAGACTATTGTTTGAAAAATATGTTAAATTACTTTCAAACCGCCGAAGCATCGGGTTATGATCCGTCATTAATAGGCAAAGCAACAAATTCCAACAATAAATCAGCTGGAGCAAAATCTCTTAAAGCTAAAATTGAGGCAACAATCCCAGAAAACAGTATATTTGAAGGCATGAGTACAGGTAGCTTTGATACAGCAGGAAACCAGACCAATAAAGTTAGACTTGCAAAAAACATCACCCCAGAAGAAAAAAATGTGCTTAAGAAAAAAATTAAGAATGAAATCAAAGCAATAAAAGGAGCGATAAAAGAAAAACATATTAAAGATATACAAGATTTCAAACAATATATGGAAAAGGTTCTTAAATTAACGAACGACAGCAGTTCAAACGTTTATTGTCTACTTGCCCCTCAGATCGCAGATAAAATTCATGAAGTTGCAAAAACTTGTCAAGAAATGAAAATCTTACCCGAAGAAGTCGCTAATAACCTGTGTAGTGTCGTTTATGGAGAAGATGCGGTAATCTCACTGGAAAAACGTTTCCCGGACAAAACAACATTTGATGGAAAAAGATTTAGTGTAAATATCGATGACGACTCAAAAAGCCTTGCGTTTTTATACAATGATGCAAGAAGCGCTACCGGCGACAAATTACTGGGATTAAGTTATAGAAACAGACTAAATCCAGATGAAATAATCAAAGGGGTAACCAACCTCGCAGGAAACCCAATAAAATCAAACGCTGACTGGGCATACGAAGAAACAAAAACAGCAAATAGAATCATCGAAGTTATTGAGGGCCTAAAAGATGATGAAAATGAAATTGATGGTTTTATCGAAGCAAATCTAAAAAAACTGCATGAAAAAGGTGGTTTTTTTGACACAGAAAAAAACGCAAAAGACTTCACCCTTTGGTTTTTGGAAGAATCAAAAGAATCATAACCAAATGCGTGGCAAAACATCACTTGTGCTTAGAGACGCTTTCTTTAAATTGTTTTCCCGCCTTAAACACAGGAACTCTAGACGCCTTAATTGTTATTGTTTTGTTGTTTCGAGGATCTCTGCCCTTCCTTTCGCTTCTGTGGCGAACCCCAAAAGTCCCAAACCCAATTAACTGAACTTTCTCCCCCTTGCCAACCGCTTTAACAATAGAGTCAATCACAGCAACAACCGCCTTTTCTGAGTCTTTCCTCGTTAGTTTTGCTTTGTTCGCCACAGATGTAATCAATTCTGTTTTGTTCATAACATCCTCCTTAATTTATTTGACAGATAAATCTAGCAGAAAAAACCTTAACTCAAAAAACAGCTCAAAATTAAAACAACAAAACTTAACAACGCACATTTACAAACTACCATCTATACTAAAATTAATTTTCGTCTATAAAAATTAACTTAATAATAAATAAACATTTTGTCAAACACAAAAATAAACTTAATTAAAACTTAACTTTATTTAATTTTATCACGACCCAGCTTTGGTTTACAAGGGTTTTTGGGGTTTTTTGCGAATATTTTTGCCCTTAATTAATTTTTAAAACAAAATAATTTTTTATCTGTTGCGATCTTCGTATTCGAAGCTTTTTGCCTTTTTAAAGCAAGTTTTTAAAAATAAAATCTTAAACACCCGGGGTTAAGTTTTCTATAAAATTTTTTATTTTACTTTTTTCTCCTTCTTTTATGGTGCCTCTTTTTATCAACACATCAAGTAAAACGCCACAATCAAGCAACGAGTAGTTTGTGATCTCTTCTTTTAAAAGAGCATCTTTTCCTAGCTTAATTCCGTAGGAAAAAATAGAAACAACGCCCAAAACATCTGCGATTTCATCGCGCAGAGCTTGAACGGCGTTAATAACCGAACCAGCCGTAGAGATTAGATCTTCTATAACAACAACTTTCTGCTTTGGTTTTATTCTGCCTTCAATTAAGCTTTCCGTGCCATGACTTTTGCGTTTTTTACGTACATAAACCATTGGCAAATTAAGTTTTTCGGCCACTAAAGCTGCGTGCGCTATTCCTGCCGTTTCGACGCCGGCTAAAACCTCACAGTTTTCGTACTTTTTCTGAACTATTTTTGAAAGCTCTATTTCCAGCTCGTCTCTTATTAGGGGGAAAGAAAGCACCTTTCTATTGTCACAGTAAATCGGCGATTTGATGCCGCTTGACCAAAGAAAGGGAGCCTTTGGTCTAAAAAGAACCGCTTTAATATCAAACAAACTTTCCATTATTAGCGTTTTTTTGTCCATAAATACACCTTCTTAAAATAAATTATTTTTTTGAGCCAATTAAGCTTATAGATGTTGTTTTTTGTTTTAGTTTTGCGGGGCGAATATGCAAGGACATTAGAAATAAAACAGATTTAATTAAAAATATATTATTTTTGTTGGGTTAAAATTCTAAAAACATTTAAACAAGTTGCAAAATCTCGAAAAACAGCAGTTTTAAGAGTGCATTATAATAATTTTGTTTTTTATTGCAAGTTTTACAAACATTATATAATAAACAACAGAACTATTGTAGTAATTTTTAAAAATTTAAATAAAGTTTGCGAAACAAAGCTTTAATTTTGTTTAAAAAAGTTTTTTGGGGAGTTTGCAAAATAGGCTTTGTGAAAATTTTATTGCTTTAAAAGCACAGCAAACTCAACAAACACAGTGAGTGTAACAAGGGGTGTGTGCGGTGTTATAAATGTTTTTTGCTTTATTTTGTAACAAAATTTGTGATAAAATAAGGTGTTTAGTTTGTGTTATAAAATATCCCAAAGCTATTGTTTTTGGGATTAGTTTAATTTTTGGAGGGTTTAGCGTGAATTCTTTTAAAGACGCTTGGTCTTTAATTTGCGAGTACTGTAAATCAAACATCACGGAAGTTGCTTATAAGGCTTGGATTAGTAGAATATCTCCGTCAAATATAGACTTTAAAACAGGCAGCGCAACTATAATTGCGCCAACAGAATTTCACAAACAAACTTTAAATAAGTGCTATCTACCGCTTATTAGCAGGGCTTTTAACGAAGTCTTTGGCTCTGGTATTGAGGTAAAAATAATTGTGCGCAATGAGGATGAGTTTGTTGCAACTAGCCCCGAAATTAAAGAAGGAAGAAATAAAAACGAATTTACCTTCGACACATACATTGTTGGTTCTTCCAACAAATTTGCGCACGCAGCGGCAAGAGCAGTCGCTGCAAACCCAGCAAAATCTTACAATCCATTATTTATTTACGGAAACTCTGGACTTGGAAAAACCCACTTGTTATACGCTATATGTAGCGAAATAAGAGAATCTGACCAAAGCTTAACTTACGTTTACATTAAGGGAGATGACTTTACAAACGAGCTTATAAACTCCATTAAGAAAAATACAACGAGCGATTTTCACAAAAAATATAGAAAAACACAAATGTTGCTTGTTGATGATATACAGTTTATAGGAGGAAAAGATTCTACGCAAGAAGAATTTTTTCATACGTTTAACGCACTTTATGAAGCAAAGCGTCAAATTATCTTGACTTCGGACCGCCCACCAAAAGAAATACAAACTCTTGAAGACAGATTGAGAACAAGATTTGAGTGGGGGCTAATAGCCGACATTCAGCCTCCAGATTTTGAAACAAGAGTGGCTATACTAAAAAGAAAGGCAGAGCTTCTTCAAATAGATTTACCTCCAAACGTCACTAAATATATTGCTACAAAACTTAAAGCAAACATTAGGCAGCTAGAGGGCGCCGTAAAAAAAATGAAAGCATATTTGTTGCTGAAAAAACAAGAACCCAATATAAGCACGGCAAAGGAAGCTATTGCCGACGCTTTAAACAACGATCAGCCACCGCTTGTTACTATAGAAAAAATAATTGAAGAAACCGCAAGAACTTTCGGGGTTTCTGGCTATGATTTAAAATCTACAAAAAGATCGGCCGCCGTATCAAACGCAAGACAAGCTGCCATCTACATATGTAGGGAAATAACTCAATTGTCAACAACGGCTATCGGTGAAAAATTTGGAGGGAGAGATCATTCGACAATTAGTTATGCAATTCAACAAACAAAAAAAAGTATGGAAAAAGACAGATCGACCAGGGCCACGATAGAAGATATAATAAAAAATATGCGCGGGTCATAATGTTGAAAACTTATCAAATTGTTGAAAACTATGTCAAAAGCGCAGAAATTTATCAACAAGTTTTTAACATTCCACCAACACTTTCAACAGCCTTGTTGAAAACTAAAAAACTTTCCACAAACTCTCAACACATTTCAACAGACTTTCAACAAGAGTTTTTGTCAACACGACCAGAATTTATGTGGCGTTTGAGAACTTTTCAACAAATTAACAACCCCTACTACTACTACTAAATATCTAACCTATTCTAAATATATAAAAAATTTTTTAAAAAACACACCAAAGACCAGATTGTTGAAAACTTTTCAACAAAATAACAAACCAAAAGTTTACAAGGAGTTTTTAAAATGGAGTTTAAATGCAAGAAACAAAGCTTAGAACATGCGGTTTTAACGGTTGGAAAAGCAGCGCCCATAAAGCCACTTTCAAATGTACCTGAAGGTATTTTTCTAAAAGCAGAAAACGACAAACTTTTTTTAAGGGGGTACAACCTAGAGTTTGGGATAACAACACAAATACCGGCCTTAGTTAAAAAAGAAGGAGAAATTATATTGGGCGCAAAAATTTTTTCAGATATAACCAAAAAAGCTTCTGGCGAACAAATAAACGTGCAGGTTAACGAAAATCTTCTTGCGAACATAACGAGCTGCCAAAGTAAATTTTCAATAACAGGAATGAGTGCTGATTTATACCCAAAATTACCCCAAGTTGAAAATCCGCAAAAGATAACAATTGAAGGTCAAGAATTAAAAAGCATGATAGAACAAACTTTGTTTGCTGTGGCTCCAAGCAACACAAATTCAAACCCGGTTTACACAGGAACGCTGTTTGACGTAGAAAAAAATAGCTTAAAACTTGTTTCGGTTGACGGGTATAGAATGGCGACAAGAGAAGAAACAATAAAAAACGATAAAAAACTTTCTTTTATTGTTCCGGGAAAAGTTTTGGCAGAAATATCAAAGCTTTTGCCAGAAAAAGAAGAGGTTTTGTTGTCTGTTGGTAGAAACCACGCGCTGTTTAGTTTTTTAAAGTATAATTTGGTTTCAAGGCTTATAGAAGGAAGTTTTCTTGATTATAAATCAAGCGTTCCCAAAAGCCATTTAACCAAGGTTTTCGTGTCTACAAATAAATTGATAGGTGCAATCGAAAGGGTTTCTTTGGTGGCGACCGACAACTCAAAAAATCCGATTAGACTTATTTTACAAAACAGCAAATTAAAAGTTTCTTGCAACACAAGTTGCGGTAGGGCAAACGATGAGATTTTAGTAAAAAAAGACGGAGACAATCTTGAAATAGGTTTAAACAGTAAATATTTAATAGATGCGCTCAGAAACACAAAAGGAGATGTAATTCAAATGCTCTTTTCAGGAGCGCTTGCGCCCATAAAAATACTTCCACAAGATGGCGAGAATTTCATGTTTTTGGTTTTGCCGGTGATGATAAAACCCGAAGCTCAAGAAAATTAAATTAAAAAAATAAAATAAAAAAACGCTTCTTATGTGTTTTAACTTGAAAAAATTACGCTTTTAAAATAAAATTAACGTAGACTATTAAAATAAAACACACAAAACTTTCAAAAATGAGGTTTGCATGAAACTGCCAAAGTGTCCTTGTTGCGAAGAGCGCTTTAAGTATTTTGAGGTTTTTTGGATTAAAAAAAAAGACAGACATAAGTGTAGCAAATGCAACGAGGCTTTGCTTGTGGTTATAAAAAAACAAGGCAAAACTCTTGCGGGTTTTTTAGCGGGGGCGGGATTTTCTGCTTTTGTTTTTTGTTTTTTGACAGCAAATTCAAACGCTCTTCTACCGGCTGTACTTACGGCGATGCCTTTTTTTGTTTTTTATACGCTTATTCCGTTTTTTATAGAATTTAAGAAATGCAAGATGTTTTAAAAACGTTTTTACAATAGAACAAGAAAGATTTAACGAATTTAACAAATAATATAAAATTACTTTTTTCAAAAAGGGTGAAAAGAGGGTTAGTTTTGAAGGGAAAAAAGAAAACACAAATAAATAATCAATACGAAGCCGACGAGATTCAGGTGCTTGAGGGGTTGGAGGCCGTAAGAAAAAGGCCCGGAATGTACATTGGGTCTACCGGGGTTAAAGGTCTTCACCACCTGGTTTACGAAATCGTAGACAACGCCATAGACGAAAGTCTTGCTGGGTTTTGTGACAAAATTGTGGTAAAAATTTTAAAAGGGGACGTTGTTTTTGTGAGCGACAACGGCAGAGGCATTCCGGTGGGTGTACACCCTAAATTGAAAATACCCGCCCTGACCGTTGTTTTTACGGTTCTTCACGCTGGAGGAAAGTTTGGTGGCGGTGGATACGAGGTCTCTGGCGGGCTTCATGGCGTTGGGGCGTCTGTTGTTAATGCTCTTTCTTTATGGCTTGAAGTTGAAGTTTGCCGAGATGGTAAAGTTTATCATCAAAGATTTGAAAGAGGCGCCGTGGCTACAGACTTAAAAATTATAAGTTCATCTGACCAAAATAGTGGAACGCAAATTTCTTTTAAGGCAGATCCTGAAATTTTTGTAGATTCTGAATCCTACAACAAAACAACGCTCGAAAACAGATTGCGAGAACAAGCCTTTTTAAACGCAGGCGTGAACATAGACTTTATAGATGAGCGCGAAGACAATCCTAAAAAAATTAATTTTTTTTATGAAGGCGGAATTTCAAGCTTTGTTGAATATATACAGAAAAAAAGAGCTTTAGGAGTGGTGCATCCAAAGGTTATAAGCTTTTCTTCTGTGTCGAGCGACGGCTTTTCAAAGCTTGATGTTGCCTTGCAATACAACGACAGTTACAATGAACTTATTCTTTCTTTTGCAAACAACATACACACAACGGATGGAGGCACCCACGAGGAAGGGTTTAAAAGAGCGCTCACTAGAGCTATGAACGACTATGCTCGTCGTCATAATGTTTTAAAAGATAACGATAAAAACTTTTCGGGCGAAGATGCTCGAGAAGGGTTGGTTGTTGTTATAAGCGTGAAGCTAAGAGACGCTCAGTTTGAGGGGCAAACAAAGGCTCGTCTTGGCAACACTTTTATAAAATCTTTAGTTGAAAGTACCGTTTTCGAAGAGATTTCTTCGTTTTTGGAGGAAAACCCTACCGTTGCAAAAGCCATACTTGAAAAAGCGCTTGCTTCTGCTAGGGCTAGGGAGGCTGCAAAGAAAGCTAGAGATCTCGTGAGAAGAAAAACGGTTCTTGAAACAGCTTCTTTGCCGGGAAAACTTGCAGATTGCCAGCTTCGAGATCCCGATTACACAGAGGTTTATATAGTTGAAGGAGAATCGGCCGGTGGGTCTGCAAAAGGAGGAAGAGACCGAAAGTTTCAAGCTATTTTGCCAATTAGGGGCAAGCTACTTAATGTTGAAAAAGCAAGGCTTGATAAAATTTACAAAGCGGATAGCGTTATACCGTTAATAACCGCGATAGGGTGTGGCGTTGGCGACAACTTTGATTTGCAAAAACTTCGTTATGGGAAAATTATAATTATGGCCGATGCAGACGTAGATGGCTCACACATTCGAACACTTCTTCTGACGTTTTTCTTCAGATTTATGAAACCACTTGTTGAAAACAACCACATTTATATTGCGCAGCCCCCTCTTTACAGAATTACAAAATCAAAAAAACATCATTATGCTTTTTCTGACCATCAACGAGACACAATTATAAAAGAGCTCGGCGGCAATGTTGAGATACAAAGATATAAAGGTTTAGGAGAGATGGACCCAGAGCAACTTTGGGAAACAACCATGGATCCGCAAACAAGAGTTATGTCAAGGGTTAGCCTTTCTGATGTCGAGCTAGCTGATGAAGTTTTTTCTATTTTAATGGGAGATAAAGTTGAGCCGAGACGAAAGTTTATAGAAGAAAACGCAAGATATGTTCAGAATCTTGATGTATAAGATTTTAGAAGTATGAGCAAAAAAGCATCACAAATTTTATGCAAATTCAAAACCTTAAAGTCTCAAACAATTTTTTAAATTAAAAACTAATTGCTCGTTTTTTAAAAAGTTAGTTTTATGTTTTAAAAGTTGCAGATTAAAATTAAATTTAAAAACCAAAAGAGGTGTTTTTTTGAGCGAAGAAATTAACACAACCAACTCTAAACTCATTGATGTTGAAATTGAAAAAGAAATGCAAAAATCGTTTTTAGATTATTCGATGTCTGTTATTGTTTCTCGGGCTTTGCCGGATGTTAGAGATGGCTTAAAGCCGGTTCACAGGCGTATTCTTTACACGATGTTTGAAAACAGCTTGACCCCCGAAAGACCGTACCGCAAATGTGCTGACACCGTTGGCGCTGTTCTTGCGAGGTATCACCCTCACGGGGATGCTGCTGCTTATGACGCTATGGTTCGTTTGGCTCAAAGTTTTTCAATGCGATATATTTTGGTTGACGGACACGGAAATTTTGGCTCGATTGATGGTGATCCGGCCGCTGCTTATCGTTACACCGAATCTAAAATGAGCAAGATTTCCATGGAAATGTTAAGAGATATCGACAAAGATACTGTTGATTTTGCCCCGAACTATGACGACAGGTTAAAGGAACCAAAAGTTCTTCCCTCTAGGTTTCCAAATCTTTTGGTCAACGGGTCTAGCGGAATAGCTGTTGGTATGGCAACAAATATACCGCCACACAACCTTGGAGAAGTAATTAGCGCCGTGTGTTATTTTTTAGAAAATCCCGAGGCGGAACTTGAAAACATTATGGAACACATTAGTGGGCCAGATTTTCCCACCGGTGCTATGATTATGGGCAAAAATGGTATTTACGAAGCATATTCAACGGGAAGAGGGAAAATTACCGTTAGAGCGCGCACCGAAATAGTTGAGGGTAAAGACAAAAGATCGAGAATTGTTGTAACCGAGCTACCTTATCAAGTTAACAAAGCAAAGCTGTGCGAAAACATAGCACATCTTATACGCGACAAAAAAGTTGTTGGAATTTCAAATATAGAAGATCACTCAGACCGCAACGGAATGCACATAGAAATAACCGTTTCAAGAGATGCTAGCGCAAAACTTGTGCTAAACCAACTTTACTCATACACTCAATTGCAAACTACTTTTGGTGTTATATTGCTTGCGATTGTTGATGGAGAACCCAAAGTTTTAAACTTAAAAGATATTCTTGGGTTTTATATTAAATTTCAAATTCAAATAATAACAAAAAGAACACAGCACAGTTTAAAAAAAGTAAAGGAAAGAGCGCATATTTTAGAAGGACTTAAAATTGCTCTTGATTTTTTAGACGAAGTTATAGCTATGCTTAGATCTTCAAAGTCGATACCAGAAGGAAAGAAAAAACTAATTAATCGCTTTGATTTAGATGAGATTCAAGCTCAAGCAATAGTGTCTATGAGACTTGGACAACTAACAAATTTAGAGCGAAGCAAAATTGAGGAAGACCTTAAAATGCTGATTAAAAAAATTGAAGAGCTAGAAGAAATATTAAAAGACGAAACAAAGAAATTTGCAATATTAAAGTCAGAGCTTCTTGACATAAAAACTAAATTTTCAGACAAACGAAGAACAAAAATAGTAGCTGTTTCCGGTGAAGTTAATATAGAAGAGCTAATACCCAACGAAAACTGTGTTTTAACTCTTACGCGCTTTGGTTACGTAAAAAGGCTTAATGTTGATACCTACAAAACTCAAAAACGAGGCGGAAGAGGCGTTTCGGGGATGACGACAAGAGAAGCTGATTTTGCTTGTGATATGTTTGTGATAAACAGTCATGATTTTGTTTTATTTTTTACAAACGCAGGAAGAGTTTACAAATTAAAATGCTATGAAATTCCGGAGGGCTCAAGAACTTCCAAGGGGGCAAATATAGCAAATTTTCTACCCGTTTCTAGCGAAGAAAAAATAACATCAATCATTAGGGTTGAAAAGTTTCGAAACGACAGGTTCCTAGTTATGGTAACAAAAAAAGGTTTTATAAAAAGAACTGTTTTAAACGATTTTGAGAGTATAAGAAAAGTCGGGAAAATAGCACTGACCCTAGACAAAGAAGACGAATTGTCTTGGGTTAGGATGACTGACGGAACCAAAGAAATGATTATTGCCACAAAGAAAGGAATGGCCATAAAATTTTCAGAAGCAGACGTACGCGTTATGGGTAGAGCCGCAAGAGGTGTGAGAGCTCTTCGGCTCAAAAAGGAAGACGATTGCGTGGTTGGCATGTCTGACGCTAACGAGAGTATGCTTGTTTTGACTGTTTGTGAAACGGGGTTTGGTAGACTTTCAAAGCCAGGCGACTATAGGCTTCAATCGCGCGGTGGAAGCGGTGTTATAAACTACAACACAAAACGCTTTGGTGATGTTGTTGCTGTTAAGATGGTTAATTCGCAAGACGATGTAATTATAATATCTTTGGGGGGCACCATAATTCGCATACCAATAAAAAGTATAAGCGTGTTTGCAAGACCATCTAAGGGAGTTCGAGTTATGAAGGTGAACAACGGCGATAAAGTTGTTACCTTTGCTTCTGTGCCGGTTAAAGAAATTGAAGGAAAATAAAAATCTCCCGATATATAATTCACTTGTTGATTACAAAAAAAAATTCAGAAGTTCTTTTCACACTCCGGGGCACAAAAACAATTTTTTTAGCAAGTTTGAAGACTTGTTTGAGCTTGATTTCACAGAAATAAAGGATACAGACGATTTATATAACCCTCGTGGGTGTATTTTTTTAGCTCAGGATTTGGCAAAGAGATATTTTAAAACGCAAGCTACTGTTTTTTCTGCGGGTGGGAACACCCTTTGTATACAGGCTATGCTAAAATTATCAACAAAAGTTAATGATAAAATTATTTGTTCAAGAAATCTTCACAAAAGCGCGTTGTACGCTATTATTCTTTTGGGTCTTAAACCCATTTGGGTTTTTCCAAAGGGCGACAACTTAAACAGAATTTTTATTAACCAAATTACGGCGCAAGATATAAAAAAATCTCTAGAAAAAAATAAAGACGCAAAAGCCGTTTATGTAACATCTCCTGATTATTACGGAAACATGTGCGATATAAGAGCTATTTCAAAAGAGTGCAAGCTTTTAAACATCCCTTTGTTGGTAGACAATGCTCACGGTACTCATTTAAGATGTTTAAATCCCAATATTCACCCGATTAATTTGGGTGCTGATTTTTGCGCCGATTCAGCTCACAAAACAACTCCGACTCTTACCGGAGGAGCCTTTTTGCACGTAAACAACCTTTCTTTTTGCAGTGTGTCTCCGTTAGAAGCCATGAGTGTTTTTGGCTCTACTAGTCCGTCATTTCCGATTTTAGCTTCTCTTGACTTATGTCGCGACTGGATGCAGAAAAAAGGCAAGGAAGCATTTTTTGATTTAATTAAAAAAGTAGAGCTTATAAAATCAATATCAAAAAACCACGGTATATTTGTACAAGATGGATTAGTTGACCCAACAAGAATTTCTTTAGGTACCCCAAACATTGGATATACGCCCAAAGAAAGTGCCGTTTTTTTTAGAAGGTATGGCGTTGAACCCGAGTTTGAATCTGATTTTTTTTTAGTGCTAATAGCATCTGCGTTTAATACAAACGAAGATTTTTGTCGTTTAGAAAGAGCAATATTAAACTTAAAAATCAAACAGCCGCTGAAAATTAAAATTCCAAAGATTGTGCAGTACAGACAGGATGTTTTGCCGCGAGAAGCTTTTTTTTCAAGCTCAAAGAGAGTGCCAATAAAACAATCTTTGAACATGATAGTAGCGCAATGTGTTTGCCCCTGCCCACCTGGTGTTCCGCTTGTTATTCCTGGAGAAAAAATAAATGAAACCACAATAAATTTGTTACAAAGCTATGGTGTTTTAGAGATTTTGGTGTTAAAATGAAAATATTCTAATTTTAAAAGAGAGGCTTTATGAAATTTAAAGATTTTTTGGGTAATAAATTCTTGAAAAATGAGTTTTTGAAAATTTTTAGTACAGGTAATTTTCCACACTCGATTGTATTTTACGGCGAAGAGGGTGCTGGCAAAAGTACGTTTGCACAAATAGTAGCAAGCGCTGTTGTTTGTGAGTCTTGCTTTGAAAGACCTTGCGGAGTGTGCGGCTCTTGCAAAAAAGCTTCTTTGGGGAGTCATCCAGATATAACTTGTGTTGAAAACAAAAACCATACAGAATCTGTTGGCGTTGATGAGATTCGTAAAATAAAAAAAGAAGTCTGTATTTTGCCAAATGAAGCTCGGCACAAGGTGTATATTTTTGAAAATGCCGATAAATTAACAAAGCAAGCGCAAAGCGCAATTTTAAAAACCCTGGAAGAACCCCCTGAGTTTGTTGTTTTTATATTTATTTGCATTTCTATTAAATCTTTGCTTGCCACCTTTGTTTCGCGATGTCAGGTTTATTTTGTTTCTCCTGTTAACGAAAATTTATCATTTAAATTTTTAAAAGAACACAAGCCAGATTCTACATCAAATATTTTAAAAATTACTGATAATTTTTACAGCGCTGCAAAAAAAAATGATAGTTTTGAAAAAGATTCTATCTTACATAAGCTTGATTTTTTTGTTTTTAACACAATAAAAAGTATTGTTGAAAAGAACGAGTGGGAATTGATGACTTTGTTAAATGAAGTTTCTAAGAATTTAAATTTATTTGAAAAAACCTTAGACGCTATCGCTTTTTTGCTTAAAAAGAAACTTATTTTTTGTGAAGTTTTTGGGGTTTATTTTGAGGCTCAAAACAGCAAAACGTTTCAACTACTTGAAGGCTTTGATTTTTTAAAAGTGAAAAATCTTTTAAATATTGTAAAATTTGCCCGGGAACTTAAGAAGCAAAACGTAAAAACAGATCTTTTAACGACCTACGTATGTACCAAAATATCTTCTTGTGTTTTTTAAATTTGCGATTAGCTTTGGATTTTAATTTCAAAGGCGGGGAGTGAAATATGTTAGAGGTTGTAAGAATAAAACTAAAACCAAGAGAAAAAATTTATTATTTTAAATGTGATTCAAAAAAATATAAGCCCGGACAAGTTGTTGTGGTAGAAACCTTTAGAGGCCTTGAGTGTGGTGAGGTTATGGCTGATTTTACAAACAATAGTCGGGAAACCCTAAGCTCTGAAAACAAAATTCTCAGAGCCGCAACAAAAGATGATTTAAAAAAGCTTAAAGATAATCAAAAAAAAGCAAAGCAAGCATATCAAATTTTTTCAGAAAAAATAAAAGAACACAAGCTAAAAATGAAGCCCGTGGACGCTGAATATACACTTGACACCCGTAAAGTTATATTTTATTTTTCGGCGGATGACAGAATAGACTTTAGGGGGCTTGTTCGAGATCTTGCGAGTTTTTTCCACATTAGAATTGAGCTTCGTCAGATAGGCATACGAGACGAAACAAAAATGATGGGTGGGGTTGGAATTTGCGGCAAACCATTTTGTTGTTCGATGTTTTTGGAGGATTTTAAACCCGTGCTTATAAAGACTGCTAAAGATCAAGGTATATTTTTAAGCCCTTCTAAAATTTCAGGAAATTGCGGGCGCTTATTATGCTGTTTAAAATACGAAGAGCAAACTTACTTGGAACTTTCAAAAATAACTCCTGCTGTTGGCGCCACTGTTATGACGCCCGCTGGGGAAGGAGTTGTTTGTGAAGCAAATCTTTTAACAGGTATGCTTAAAGTTAAAATAAGAGATTCCCCACCATGTGCCATCGCTAACGACTTTAACAGAAAAGAAGTTATGGTTTTAAAAGAGCTGGATATAGAACAGATGCCGATTGTTGAAAATAAAAAAAAAGAAAGTAAACAAGAAGAAAACTTTACAAACCTCACCACTTAATAAAAGCTAAATTAAAAGCCATTGTAATGTTTTAAAAACAGTATTTTACTGTTGACAAAAAACAAATTAATTTTTATTTTTATACAAAAAAATTTAAAATGCAAGTTAAAGCTTTAGATTATCAAAGTTTTAAAAGACATCTTGTTTTAAAGTAGACTTTAAACAGGGGGATGAAAATGCATCAATTTTCAAAAAATATCGGAAGTTTTGTTTTCCAATTTGACGAAGAGATAGGGAAAAATATATCTTGTGAACTTGCAAGACAAGAAAACAATTTAGAACTTATAGCCTCAGAAAATCTTACTTCTTTAGCGGTTATGGCCGCTATGGGGTCGGTTCTTACAAATAAGTATGCAGAAGGATACCCGAAAAAAAGATATTATGGTGGTTGTGAGTTTGTTGATAATATAGAAAATATTGCAACTCAAAGAGCTTGTAAAATTTTTTGCGCAGAACACGCTAACGTACAACCTCATTCGGGAGCTTCTGCAAATTTTGCGGTATATTTTGCTATTTTAAAACCCGGAGATAAAGTTCTTGGGATGAACTTATCGTCTGGAGGGCACCTTACTCACGGATCTTTTGTAAATGTTTCGGGAAGATATTTTAATTTTCACCATTATGATGTTGACCCCATTACTCATCAAATAGACTATGAGTTGTTATATGAAAAAGCGTTAAAAATAAAACCAAAACTTATAGTTTGTGGTGCGAGCGCTTATCCAAGAACTATTAATTTTAAAAAATTTAAAGAAATTGCAAGCGCATGCGGAGCTTATCTTATGGCGGATATAGCACATATAGCGGGCTTGATTGTTGCCAGACTGCATCCAAACCCATTTCCTTTTGCGGATTTTGTTACAACAACAACTCACAAAACTCTTCGTGGGCCCAGATCTGGTTTGATTTTATGCAAAAAAAAATTCGCAAAATTAATAGATAGCGCTGTTTTTCCCGGGACTCAAGGAGGGCCCTTAATGCACGTTGTTGCTGCAAAGGCAATATGCTTTAAAGAGGCTCAAACGGAAGAGTTTAAAAAATATTCAAAGAGAGTTGTCGAAAATGCCCTTACTCTTTCTAATCAACTATTAAGAAAAGGAATAAACTTAATTTCCGGCGGAACCGACAACCATTTGATACTTTTAGATTTAAGAAACACTGGTGTTACGGGAAAAGAGCTTCAAAATTTTCTTGAAAGTGTGAATATTACTACAAATAAAAACACAATACCCGGCGAAAAATTAAGTCCATTTATAACAAGCGGACTTAGAATTGGAACGCCTTTTGTTACAACAAGAGGTTTTGGTTTTAGAGAAATGGAAGAAATTTCTGAGTTTATATTTATGGCAATCAAAGATTTTGATAAAAATAAAAATTGGATAAAAAAAGAAGTTTGTAAAATTTGCAAAAAGTATCCACTTTATAAAATAAAAACGATGAATTAAATTTTTTACTATATTTTAACTTGACTTTTGTCACCAACAAACATGTATTTTTTGATTTTAAAAAAGCAAATTGCAAGTGAAGTTTTATTTTAATCAAATTAACACTCAACAAACGAAATTTAGAAAATATGTCGTTTTTATTATCAACAGAAGGGTAGATTTACGCTTGTGCGCAAAGATAGTTTTTTAAGAGGCGCGTTTGTAGCAACACTGTATATAATTGCTGGTAAAGTCATGGGAGTTTTATATGTTATTCCTTTTTATACCATTATTGGAGAGAGGGGTGGCGCCCTTTACAGCTACGCGTATTCCACCTATGAGTTGTTTTTGACTTTATCAACGGTGGGTGTACCACTTGCGGTGAGCAAAATTGTTAGCGAATATAATACTCGTGGTTTTTACAAGGCTCAGAATACGGTTTTTCGCATTGCAAAAATTATTACAACCACAACCGCGTTTATCAGCACATTAGTTTTGTTTTTTTGCGCACCAATTATATCAAAACACATAGTTGGCGATGTGAGTGGTGTTACACAGCCGCCTGATGTGACATTTGTTATTAGAGTTGTTTCAACTGCGCTTTTATTTGTTGCTGTTTTGGGAAGCACAAGAGGATATTTGCAAGGGAATCACTATATTTCCGTGTCTTCGAGCAGTCAGATTTTGGAGCAGCTGGTAAGAGTTAGTTTCATTATTTTTGGCAGTTATATTTCTATTAATGTTTTAAAACTTAGTTCAACTTATGCGGTTGGAGTTGCGGTATTTGGTGCTACCGTTGGTGCTATTGTTTCATATTTTTATTTAAGATGCAGAATTTTAAAAGAGAAAGATTTAAAATTTGCCGATTATAAACTGACAAAAGAAGAAAAAAATATCACCAACAAAATAATTGTAAAAAAACTTATTTTAACAACTATTCCTTTTGTTGTTCTAAATATTATTTCCTCGTGTTACTCTTTTGTTAACTCTTTAACCGTTGTGAAAACACTGAGCTCAAAGTGCGGTTTTTCGGGTGTTCAGTCGGAAAGTATTTTGGCCATAATATCCAATTGGGGTTTTAAACTTAACTCAATAGTGTCTTCTGTGGCCGGCGGTGTTGTTGTGAATGTGCTTCCTAATTTAACGAAGTATCTTGTTCTTGAAAACTTACATCAAATTCGAGAAAAAATAAATAAAACCCTGCAAATAGTATTGTTTATGACAATTCCAATGGCAACAGGACTTTCTTTGCTCGCAGATCCCGTTTGGAATATTTTTTATGGCAACAAAAGTGAATTTGGCCCATCTGTATTTTCTTTTAGCGTTTTTGTTTCGATTTTTTCAAGCGTTGAACTAAATGTTAATGTTATTATGCATTCTCTTGGAAAATTTAAAGCTGTTTATTTTGCTTGTTTTTTGGGTTTTGCAATAAATGCTACGTTAAATATTCCGCTGATGATTTTGTTTGGGAAGTTGGGCCTTGGCGCGTACAACGGAGCTTCATTTTCTACAATTCTTGGTTTGACAATATCTGCCAGCACAAGTCTTATTTCTTTAAAAAAATCTTATAACATTAGTTATAAAAAAACAATTAAAGAAATTTTTATCAGCTTAATTGCAACATCTTTAATGACTTCCTTGATACTTGTTTTTAACAAAGTTCTTCCAATCAAAAACGAAAATAAAGTTTTTTCTATGCTTATTGTTCTTTTTTATTTTTTGTTGGGTGCGCTTGTGTATTTCGTTGTTACTTACAAAACAAAATCTATATATCGTATTTTTGGGAAAAATGTTTTTAAAAAAATAAGATCCATTATAAAAATATAGTTACTTTTTTATAAATGATAATTGTGTTTTTAAAATTGTGCCAAACGATTGCTTTGTTAGCAAACAAAATGATTACTTTTTAAAGGAAGATGTTAAAATGGAATTTTTTATTGATCTTGGTGTTTTTAATTCTGTATTTGCTGTGCCAACGTGTGTTGTTGATGAACACATAAAGCTTGCGGGGTCAGTTCAACTTAAAGTGTTGCTTTGGATTTTAAGACACTCTCAAGAAAAACTATCTCAAGAAGAAATAGCAAAAGCGTTATCTATGCATATAACCGAAATTAAAGATGCGATGCTATATTGGATTGAAACAGGGGTTTTGCTAGAGAAAGACGCTTATAACAAAGAAATTAAGAGCGACAATCTTAAATTATCCAAAGAATTAAAAAAAATTTCTAAAAAAAGACCTATGTCTCGTACTCAGAAACCCGATAGTACCTATGTTGCAAAAAGAATTAAAGAAGATGAAAAGATAGCTTTTTTAATGCAAGAAGCCCAAATTATACTTGGCAGAACAATATCTAATTCAGACTCGGCTTTGTTATTAATGCTAAACGAAAACGATGGTTTACCGGTTGACGTTATTGCCATGCTTTTGCAGTATGCCGTAGATGTTGGTAAAAGCAATATGAAATACATTGAAAAAACAGCTATTTCTTGGAGCGTAGATGGCATTGACACCGTTGATAAAGCCGACAACAAAATAAGACAGCTTTATAAACTACAAAACGCTTGGAAGGTTTTGCAAAGAGTTATAGGAGTAGACCGTCGTTCGCCAACTCCCAAAGAAGAAGAGGCGGCGGATCGCTGGATAAACAAATGGAAGCTAAAAGAAGAGCTTTTACAAGAAGCATATAATCGTTGCGTTGATGCTAAGGGTAGGTATATACTTGGGTATATGAACACTATTTTAGAACGCTTTAAAAACGAGGGTATAGATTCTGTGAGTCAAATTGACAAATCGAAGCTTGATATGAACAAATCTTATAAAAAACCCAGACAGACTTCTTACAATATAGACAAGTATAGAAGTTTTAGTATTTTTGATTAAGAAAGAAGGGAGTTTCTGATGGTTTATCATCCTGAAATTTACGAAACAGTTAAAAGGGATCTTGAAATTAAAAGAAGAAAAGAAGAGCTTAAGGTAGAAAAAAGAAGAAATCTTTTTTACAAAAAATTTCCAAGAGCTAAGCAAATAGAAATTGAGTTATCAAAAACCGCCGTTTTGCTAGCCAAAGCTGTTTTAAGTGGATCTTGCAAAAATGAATTGAAGAAATTAAAAGAAAAAAATCAAAAACTACAAAGTGAATTAGAAGACCTACAGCAGAAAGTTTCTTCTTTTTCTAATTTTTTAGAAATTCAACACTATTGCAGAACGTGTGAAGATACGGGATATATAAATGGTAAAATGTGCTTTTGCATGAAAAAACTTTTAAAGCAAGAGACTTACGAAAGATTAAACCGTCTTTCTCCCATTTCTCTGTGCTCGTTTGACACGTTGCGGCTTGATTTTTATCCTTGGGAACCGCAAACAAAAGGGGAGCCATCCCCAAGAAGACGAATGGAGAAAATTTTTACTTTTTGCAAAAATTATGCCAAAGAGTTTTCTGTATCTTCAAAAAACTTGTTATTTCAAGGAGCAACCGGTCTTGGAAAAACTCATCTTTCTTTGGCTATAGCAAAAGAAGTTATAAACAAAGGCTTTGGTGTTGTGTATAGCTCTGTTCAAAGCATAGTTTCGAGCCTTAGTAAGGAAAAATTTTCACCAAAAAAAGATCAAGATTTATTTGACAGTCAAAAACACATATCAGAATGCGACCTTTTGATACTTGATGATCTTGGCGTTGAGTTTTCAAATTCGTTTTCAAACTTTGTTATTTATAATACGATAGATTCTAGAATAATGTTGTCAAAACCAACAATTATTAGCACAAATCTTTCTTTTGAAGAATTAGAACAAATGTATTCTGAACGCTTAGTTTCTCGAGTTATGGGAGACTACATTAATGTTGGATTTTGTGGAAACGACATACGACAACAAAAAAGAATTAAAGAAGACACAATGAACAAGCAAGAGCTATAGAGATTTTTGACTAAATTTTTTGAACATTTAATTTGTAAAATTTTAGTTTTGTACTTTAAAGTAGGAATTTAAATTTGTTTTTAACCTAATATTTTGTTTTAAATTTTAAAAACCCTTTATTAACACCTAGGTAATTGTTGTTACTGGTTTTTTCAGTTTAAGTTAAATGAATTATTTTATAGGTAAAAATTTTTAAATTGGTGCCTGCGTTATTGCCCGTTAATCTACTTTTTTGGCACTGAATTTTTGTCAAATAAAAAATTATTTTAATTTACATAATTTTTAACAGTAAAATTATTATGTTTTATGAACTAACTAATTTTATTTTCCAAACGTCCTTTTTTAAGATTGGGCGATGTTTTTTAGTTTTAAGATTTTTGAAATCTATTCGTATTAGATCTTTTTTAATTTTTTGTAAAGATTTATTTTAACATCTTTAACTAATGTATTTTACACTTTTTAGAAATTTTATTGTTTTTATTTTTAAAATAAGTTGCCTTTTGTTTAAAAAATAATTAAATTTGGCGACTAAAATAAAAAACAAATAAAATTTATTATTTAAGTTTTGTTTAGTATATTAGTTTTTTGTATTTGCTGCTGTGCTAAAGTTTTTTTCAAATATTTAGCATCTGTTTTTGCAACAAAAGAAGCAAATTACTGCGATTTAAAATTTAAAATTATATTTATTAATTTATTTTAAATTTCTTTTATTTATGATCTTTGCTTAATTGTTTGATTTAAAGAGAGAAATTTTAAATTACACAGTTTTTTGTTTTATAATTTTTTAAAACCCGCAAAACATCTTAATATTAAGTAGTTTTTTAAAAATTTAGTTATTGGTTTTATTAAGCGCGACTTTAAAATATTTGTATAATGTGTTATAATAAAAAACAGTTAGTTTTATTTTTTATAATAAAATATTCTGTAAAATGATAATTTTTGCGAAAATTATTTTTCAAAATTTTTATGATAGGTGGTGAAATTATATGGTTGACTCTTTTAAAGAGGAATTTTTAAATTTAAGAAAAAAAATTATAGAAGAAGACTTTAAACATCTTAACTCCGCACAATTTGAGGCGGTTGTAAAGTTAGACCCCTTTATTCTTATTTTGGCTGGCGCCGGCAGCGGAAAAACAACGACTCTTGTTAACAAGATGGCCAACTTAATAACGTACGGAAATGCCTATTATTCTCAGGCTGTTCCTTCTTTTGTAACACAAGAATATGTAAACAGTTTAAAAAAGCATTTTGAGGACAACACTTTAACTCAAGAGGCAAAAAAAGGCTTAGCGGTAGATAAAATAGACCCTTCAAAAATTTTAGCTATCACTTTTACAAACAAAGCTTCCAAGGAGCTTAAAAGCAGATTGTGCGATATTCTTTCAGAAGAGGCGTTTTTTGTAACATCGTTGACTTTTCATTCGTTTTGCGTGAGAATTTTAAGAGAGTTTGCAGACAAAATAGGATTTTCTCTTCATTTTTCTGTTTATGATACCGACGATTCATGTCGTTTAATAAAGGATTGTTTTAAACACTTTGAAATTGATGATAAAATTTTAAACCACAAAGATGTATTGAAAGAAATTTCTTTAGCTAAAGACAGAATAGTTACTTGTGAAGAATATGAAAACTTTGCTAAAAATGATCAGAAAAAGCGAGAAATAGCAAAAATATATAAGTTATACCAAAATCGGCTTAAACTAGCAGACGCAATGGATTTTGACGACCTTATTTTTAATACCGTTCTGCTTTTAAGGAAAAACGACGATGTTTTGGAAAAAGTACGCGCTAGATATAAATACATATTTATCGATGAGTATCAAGATACAAATAAAGGTCAATTTGAATTGATAGATATGTGTTGCGCGCGCGCGAATCTTTGCGTTGTTGGCGATGATGATCAGGGCATTTATTCCTTTAGAGGAGCAACCATAAAGAATATATTAGGATTTGAAAAAAGATATAAAAATGCCGAAGTTTTACGGCTTGAGCAAAATTATAGGTCTACAAAAAGTATTTTGGATGCAGCGAATTCTGTTATAAAAAACAATACATCCAGAAAAGGGAAGGTTCTTTGGACGGATAATAAATTGGGAGAAAAAATAAAAATTTATACAGCAATTGATGAAAACGATGAAGCAAAATATATATCAAATAAAATTCTCGAATTGTCATCAAATGGAGTGCCGCTTAAAAACAGCTCTGTTTTGTGTCGTATAAATGCAGAGACAAGTGCTATTGAAAGAGCTTTTGTAAGAAACGCTATTCCTTACAAGATTATAGGAGGTTTGCGTTTTTATGACAGAAAAGAAATTAAAGACATAATATCCTACCTTAATATTATTAATAATCCGAGTGATGAAGTTAGATTAAAAAGAATTATAAATGTTCCAAAAAGATTAATTGGAAATAAAACGATTTCTTTGGTTTTAGAGGTGGCAGAGAAGACGAAGCTCGGCATTTTAGATGTGATAAAAAATTCAGCAGAATTTCCAGAGCTTTTTAGATTTTCTGCAAAACTTATTTCGTTTTACAACCTTATTGACTCACTTTCTAAGAAGCACAACGAAGAAAATGCGAGTATATATGAACTTTATGAAATGATTTTGAATAAAACAAATTTTTTGAACTCTATTCTTTTAGAAAAAAATAACAGCAAAATTAGAATCGAAAACATCGAAGAATTAGGTACAAACATAAAAAGATATGAAGAAGAGTGCGGAAAAAATGCTTCTTTGTCAAATTTTTTAGAAGAGGTTTCCTTGGTAATGGATTCAGATTCTTACAATGAAAGTGTTGATAGTGTTTCGGTGATGACCATACATTCTGCCAAAGGTCTTGAGTTTCCATTTGTGTTTTTGCCCGGAATGGAGGAGGGGATTTTTCCGAGAATTCAAGCTATTTCTTCCAATTTTGAAGAGAGAGATGTTGAAGAGGAACGACGCCTTTTTTATGTTGGGGTAACAAGAGCAAAAGAAAAACTTTTCCTTATAAATACTGATGCTAGAATGATGTTTGGCAACGTTTCTCGAAACAAACCCTCAAGGTTTATATCCGAGATTCCAGAAGAGTTAAAAGATATTTCTCGTTCAGAAATTTTGTCTGGATTTGACAAAAAAACTAGATCGCATCAGCTGCAAAATAAAACAAACATAAGGTTACTTGAATCTGCTAAAAAATTTAATCGCACATGGGATATTAAAAACTGTTTATTGGAAGATTTTCAAGAAGGAGATGTAATTCGCCACAAAATATTTGGAGTGGGACGCGTGTTGTCTTCAAAATCTATGCCAAACGACACCTTGCTCGAGATAAGCTTTGATGAGGTTGGAACGAAAAGGCTTATGTGCAAGTTTTCTTCTATAGAAAAAGTAAGCTCTTAGGTATTGTTGAATACTATCAAAAGCGATGAATAAAAAAATATGAACAATATCGCAACAATATCGATTGAACCTACTTTTAATTTGCGCATTCGAGTTCTTCCTTTTGCACCTCTGTAGCAGCGGCACTCCATAGCAACCGCAAGATCATAAGCCCTTCGAAACGACGATATAAAGAGCAAAATAAGTATAGGCGCAAATGCCTTTATTTTTTTTATAAGTTTTCCAGAAGAATCAAAATCTGCTCCTCTTGCTTTTTGTGCCATAATTATTTTGTTTGTTTCTTCTAATAAAGTGGGAATAAATCTAAGAGCAATTGTCATCATCATTGCTATTTCGTGAACGGGAACTTTTAGCAATTTAAGTGGTCTCATAAGTAGTTCTATCGCATTTGCTAAATCGCTTGGCAAAGTTGTAAAAGTCAAGGAAGAGCTTATAAATATTAGACATATGATTCTTGTTGAAACAAAAATGCTGTTTTTAATTGAATCTTCTGTTATTTTAAAAATTAAAAAAGAAAAAATGGGTTCTCCCACTCCATAAAATAAATTTAGCAGTGCTGTAAATATAACGACAAACATGATTATTTTGAGATTTTTTATGTAAAGCCCAATATTTATTCCAGACAATAAAATAACTAGTAGTGTTTGCAACACCACAGTTATTAAAGACATATAAGTGCTTGCTACAAAAGTTAAAATAATTTGTGCTATAGTCAACAAAATTTTAATTCTTGGATCAACTTTGTGTAAAAAAGATTGCCCCGGGAAATATTGACCAAACGTTATGTCGCTAATCAAAAATCTTCCTCCTTTAAAAGTTATTGAAGAAACTTGTCCTTTAAGATAAAGACTTAAACGCTATTATGTTTATAAAAATTTTAATTATTTTTTTTGTGAATTTGACGAGATATAACAAACATTAAAACACCGTTAAAACAGAACGATAAATTCATTGTATAATTCTTTAAAAAACAAATTCGTTTGTTTGAAAATTTAGTTTTAAAGTTTATTTTAATCTTATAAAAAAGCAGCAATTTTTTTAAAAAATTATTTTGTTGGTGTTTTGCACATTTGTTTTTGTAATTTGCAGCTTTATTAAAATGAAATTTTTTGATATTTTTATCTCTCGTTGTTTTTTTAAAGTACTTTTAAACAAAAGCTAATTTTTAAACAAACTTTTAAAAGAAGCTTAAAAATTTAATGAACTTTATTAAATTTTAACATATGTTTGATTTTTTTTATATAAATTGTTTTTATTTTTTAAAAAAATATTTGCTAGTTAATTTATTTAAATGAGGTTTTGTGTTGAGTCTAAACAAGTATATTTTTAACATACGTTTAAGAAAAAGTAGTTATTACACAAAATTTTAAGATTTTTATTAAGAAGATTAGTTTCAATCGTTATATATGCTGTGGTGTACAAATAATCTATTTTTTATATGTGAGTTTTGTTTTAAAAAGTTTTTAAAATTAATTTAAATAAATTATTTTAAATAATAAGTTTAATCTTACCTAAAGCAAAATGTGGATTAAAAACAAACTAAAAGCCGCCCAGAAAGAGAATTTTAAAATTAAAATTAAAGTTTGCATTATTTTAATTTTAGATGCAACATACCCATAAAATTAAGAATTCACCCCATAGGTACTATTTTTACGTAATTTGTTTAGTGATGGCCAATAAATTTTTATTTTTTCAAAAATTAGACTTAAGGCTTTCAGTTTATTTATTAAAACATTTTTTAAAAAAGTTTTTTATTGAATAAAAACAGATAAAGTGTTTAAAGTAATAAATTTTAAAAAATAAAATTCTTTTTTATTAGTTTATTTTAAAAGTTTGAAAATTCTAACAACGATTGGTTTTAAACTAAATTAATAGCGACAAGATATTTAACCTTATAAAACGACGATTTTCAATAAATAAATTAGATTTCGATAAAAACAAAATACCACGAACCTGATGATTACACAACAAATAAGACAAAAATATTTGATATTTCTAATGTGTTTTACCACCGCCTTATAAAAATCTAGTTGTTTTTGTTTAGTATTAAATTACATAGATTATAAAGTTTTTAATATGTGTCAACCTTAAAATACCAAAACTGTTATTTTATAAAAAAGTTTTTTAATTTTAAGAGCTTACCTACAAAAAAATGACAGCAATTTTTTTAAGTTCTCTTGACGATTTAATAATTTTTTGAATGAGATCCTCTTTTAATTTCTACGTATTACACAAACAAAGATTTTAAAAATTTGTTATTATGTTTTTAGATAATATTTTTAAAATAAAAATAGCTTACGAACAACAATAGTAAGTTTTTATAAAACAGCACTTATTAGTGCTTCAAAAATTATATTAATGAAAAAGGACCAAATAATATTAGGTTTTAATCTTGTCGAAAAGTTAAATAAAATCTTTTAAAACAATTTATGTAAGAATTACAAGTAATTTTAGCACAACATTTTTTAACGATCACTTATAATATGCACTCTTTATTTTTTTAGATTAAACTATTTTTGAGTAATATGATAGATTAAAGTGATTTCGCGCCTTCTATTATTTTTTTAAATGTTTTACACAATCGTTTAAAACAATTTAGGTTTTTTATAAAAGAAGATAACTTTAATATTGGTAAATTTAATTTTGTATAAAATTATACTTTTAAAATATTTTTTTAGTTTAGAATTAGTTTTTTGTTTCTTTTTTTATAACAAATTTCTACATTCTCAAAGATGTTTATTACAAACAATATAGATTAAACTCAAAAATTTTTAAAATTGCTTAATTTTAATAAAATGTGGTACAATTAAGATTAACAAATGTAGAAGTTTGTACATATTTTAATAATTATTACTGTTTGATTTTAGTTGTGTTATTATTTAGTCCTATATTTAACCGAATGTTCTGCGTGGAACATTAATTTTAATAGTTTTTATCTCGCAATAAACAAATTTTAAAACACAGAATAATGTTTTTCTACATAAGCATGCACAGAAGCAGAATTTTCTTTGTCGCAATTATTACAACATATGTTTTTGATCTAAAGTTTAAAAAGCTAGTTATTTGATAATTGTTTAACAAATCATTTTTCAAAAAATGAGTTGGTTGTGCAAATATTTTGTTTAAAATTAAAACTTTTCAAAAGGGAGGTATAACTTTGGGAAGAGTTATTTCAATAAGTAATCAAAAGGGTGGGGTTGGCAAAACTACAACCGCCGTTAACTTGGCCGCTGGTTTGGGTAAGGCTAATTTTAAAACTTTATTGATTGATATTGATCCGCAAGGAAGCGCAACAAGTGGCTTAGGCATAAACAGAAGTAACGTAAAGTTTTCAATTTATGATGTATTAAAAGGCAACGAAGAAGCTTCGAGATCAATAATAAAAACCGAATTTAACAATCTTTGGTTATTGCCTTCTGACGCTAAGCTTATTACCGCCGAAATGGAAATGACTATTTTAGAAAACAAAGAGATGTGTTTAAAAAGAGCTATGATTTCTGAACATATTAAATATGATTATATAATTTTAGATTGTTCACCATCTCTTGGTTTAACAACCATAAATGCTCTTTGTTTTTGTAATGCTTTGTTGATTCCCATTCAGTGTGAGTATTATGCCTTAGAGGGATTGTCTCAATTAATGAATGCGGTTAGAACGATAAAAAGATGTTACAACAACGATCTTGAGATAGAAGGTGTATTGCTGACTATGTATGATGGTCGCTTGAATTTAACACAACAAGTGGCGATGGAAATAAAAAAATATTTTTCTCAAAAAGTGTTTTCTACAGTTATTCCCAGAACTGTTCGCATATCCGAAGCCCCGAGTTTTGGTCTGCCTATAATGTATTTTGACAAAACTTGTAAAGGAGCAAAAGCTTATTTAGATCTTGTTACGGAAGTTGTTGATAGAACTCGTGTAATGATTAATTAGTTTTATAGGAAACTTGTTTTTAAAGATTACTATGAGTTTAAGTTTAAATCACTAGCTGCATTTTTATTTTAATTAAAAAAAGAAATTTTATATCACCAAGGAGGTTTGCGAAGTTGATTGCTAAAAAAAGCGGGTTAGGAAAAACTCTTGGAACAATATTTGTAGAAAATGGTTTATATAAAGAAGATCAAACAGTAACACTAAGTTTATCTGATATAGTAACAAATAAATTTCAACCACGAAAAGATTTTAATGACACAACTCTTAAAGATTTGTCTGAGTCAATTTTAAAAAATGGTTTGTTACAACCAATAATAGTTAGATCTTTCGGTTCAAATAAATATCAAATAGTAGCTGGTGAAAGAAGATTTAAAGCATGTAAAATGGCTGGCATTAAAGAAATTTCTGCAACAATTATTAAAGCCAACGACGCAAAGACAACTTTATTAGCTTTAATAGAAAACCTTCAAAGAGAAAATTTAAACCCGATAGAAGAAGCTGAAGGATTTCAAATATTGTTGAAAAAGTATAATCTTACACAAGAAGAAGTTTCAAAAGAAGTTGGTAGGTCTCGTTCTGCAATATCAAATGCGATTAGGATTTTAAGTCTTCCAGAGAAAGTTGTAGAGGCTACAAGAAAAGGTAAATTGAGTGTTGGTCACGCTAAAGTTCTTTTATCGCTTAAAGATAAAGAAAAAATTTTAAATGCAACAAAAATAACTTTAGAAAAAGGACTTTCTACTCGTGATTTAGAAAAGTTTTGCAAAAATGATAATAAGAATAAAATGTTAAAAACAAAAAAACCTTCTTTTATTGATGAAATTGAGACGATGTTATACAAATCTCTCAAGCGAAGAGTAAAGATTTTGATTTTTAGCAGCGGAGGAGCCCTGCAAATAAATTTTAAAGACCAAGAAGATCTTTCTGAGTTGGTACAATATTTTGGTTTATAGCATTTTATATTTTAAGAGTACTTATTTGAAAACTTAACTATCTTGTGTAAGACTAGATCTATGGTTATATGCGCGCTAACAACGGCTTACTTAGTTTTGTTTTAGAACTATCTAAAGTATATTTTAAAGGTGGTTTTATAAATGTTTAAAAAATCGAAAAAAACTTTTGCTTCTTTGGTTACGGTTTCTACTGTAACGCTTGCGATTGCTTATTTAATTGGCAATAAATTTTATAATCTAGCCATAGATCCAAAAAGCGATAAAGCTGGTATATTTAACGCACCACATAATTTTGTTGACAAGAAAGTATTTAAATTGGATGTAGGCTCTAGATATGAAAAAATAATTAAAAAAGATATGTATGCGAAGTCATTTGATAATTTTAGTTTACATGCAAAAATAATTTATTCTAAGTCAAAAAGCAACAATTGGGTTATTGTTTGCCATGGTTATGGAGGCGTTGGTGTTGTTGTTCACAAAGTTATTTTAAAGTTTTTAGAGATGGATTTTAATGTTTTAATACCAGATTTAAGAGGTTTTGGAGAGAGCGATTGCAATTATATAGGTTGGGGTTGGCATGATCGAATTGATATGTTTTCGTGGATTAAAATAATATTAAGCATGAATTGTAATGCGAATATTGGATTTTATGGAATATCCATGGGAGCTGCCGCAGTTATGGCCGCCTCAGGGGAAGATTTGCCCCCTAATGTTAAATTCGCTATAGAAGACAGCGGTTATTCTTCTTTGTGGGAAGAGTTTTTGTATCAGTTTAGATTAATATACAAGATGCCCACATTTCCGTTTTTAAATCTTGCGTCTTTTGTTACAAAAATAAAAGCAAATTATTCATTTAAAGAAGTAGACATGGTTAAACAAGTTTCAAAGTCTAAAGTACCAATATTATTTATTCACGGAGACAAAGATACGTTTGTTCCAACAGATATGATCCACAAAGTTTACGATGCAACAAAAACAATAAAAGAAAAGATAGTTATTAAAGATGCAAGACATGTGGAGGGGTTAATTACTAACGAAGATTTGTATTGGGGCTCTATAAAAAAGTTTATAAGACCTTTTATTTAAGTATATAAAGTTTTGATGTTTTGGATTTTTAAAATTTATAATCAAAAAAGTTTTGTAATTGATTTTAAGTGTTTTCTATGCGGTATTAAATTTTTTAAAACCTAAAAATAATAAATTTTCTCTTTAAGAAAGAACGAATTTATTAAAATTGCAGCTATAATTTTTGTGCTTATCAATTAAAGTCTTAAAAGTTAAATTTTAAAATATTGTTTTAATTTTTTAATAGTGTTTGGAAGTTTTAATTAATAAATTTTAAATTTTTTGATATTTATAATTTATTGTTAAAAAAGACTTAATATTTATTTTAATAAGTTGATTTTTATGAGTTTTTAAAAGGTAGGTTTAAAAATGTTGTTTTACCCAGTTTTTTAAATTTTTATTTTAATCTTGTTTTTTATTTAAAGTTCATGCAAAATTTATGAAAGAAGTTTTATTTTTAATTAGTTTTAGTGATGTTTATAATTTGTGTTTTGTTTTAAAAGATTTTATATTGATTTTATAAAATTAATAGAAGTTAATCAATAAGTTTATTTATATAAAAGTCCAGAAGTATATTAAGTGTAAAACAGTTTACTGTGAAATTTTAAGATGATTAGAGGCGACCGTTAAATTGGGTTTTTTTTCTAAAATAAAAAAAGGACTTTCAAGAACTCGTGAAGGAATTAAAAATCATATTTCAAATATTTTGAAAAATTTTTCTTCTGTTGATAAGGAATTTTTAGAAGAACTTGAAGAATTGCTTATTCTTTCCGATGTTGGGGCTAAAACAGCTCGTGACGTTTGCAAGAATGTAGAAGAAATATCCAAAAAAGAAAAAATAAAAAATCAAAATGAAATTCGTTCGGCATTAAAGAAAATTCTTTTAGAAATTTTAGGAGAAGACAAAGTGGCGCGTCTAAACACAAAGCCTTCTGTAATTTTGACAGTCGGAGTTAACGGTGTTGGTAAAACTACTTCTGTTGGGAAACTTGCTCATAATATTAAATTGCAAGGTAAAAGTGTGATTATAGCTGCTGCAGATACATTTAGAGCTGCCGCTATTGAACAGCTTCAAGTTTGGGCTGAACGTGCTGATGCAGAAATTGTTAAGCAGCAACAAGGATCTGACCCAGCGGCTGTTGTATTTGACACTATTTCCGCCGCCAAGAAAAGAGATAAGGATGTAATTATTTGTGATACAGCCGGGAGATTGCACAACAAAAAAGATCTTATGCGAGAACTTGAAAAAATTTCAAGAATAATAAACAGAGAATTACCCGAAGCCGATAAGGAAATTTTGCTTGTTTTAGACGCAACAATTGGTCAAAATGCTGTAAATCAAGCTAGAGAATTTGCAAATGTTGCAAATATAACAGGCATTATTTTGACAAAGTTAGATGGAACTGCAAAAGGAGGAATAGTTTTTGCAATAAAAAGAGAATTAAATATACCAGTAGAATATATAGGCTTGGGTGAACAAATTGATGATTTACAAGCTTTTTCAGCTAAACAATTTGTAGATGCAATATTTTTAGAAGAATAAAAATTAATTAAGTTTTATTATTAAGAAAACGGTATTTTATCGCAGATTACACAAGTAAAAAAGGATAAATTATCTGTAAATGGGCAAAACTATTGTTAAAGATTATTGAAATAAAAAATTGTTTATTAAATGTTGTACAAGATTAATAGGACATCAGACTGAAGTTTTAAAATGCGTGAGGTGGAAAATGAATTTAGAAAAATATAAAAAAATTATAAAAACCCGCTTAAGTGAAGAAAGATTTATTCATTGCCTGAATGTTTCAAAAGAAGCAAGGAATTTGGCGGAAAAGTATGGAGCTGATCCTAAAAAAGCAGAAATAGCTGGTTTGTTACACGATGCTACTAAAGAAACTCCACAAGAAGAACAGATGGAATTTATAAATAAACTTAATATAAAATTGTCGGATGCTGAAATTAACAGCTTTAAGCTTCTACATTCTGTTTCGGGTTATGCATATGCTATTTTAGAATTAGGAATTAAAGACAAGGACATACTTAACGCCATTAGATATCACACAAGTGGTAGGGCCAAAATGTCTTTGCTTGAAAAGGCGGTTTTTGTCGCTGATTTTATTTCGAGGGATCGGAAATATAAATCGGTAAAAAAAATGAGAAGTATAGCCTATATTTCTTTAGATGAAGCTGTTATTAATGGAATTGAATACACCGTGACATCTCTCTTCAAAAAAAGATCTGTCCTTGACCCCAAAGGCATAGAAGCCTATAACACCATTCTTCTTGAAAACAAAGTAAAGACGTTTGATAACAACTAAATTGCATCCTTTTCTACACTAAAATAGTTGACTTGTTTAATTTAAAAACAAAATAATTTACTTAAAAACAATTATTTTCTAAATTGATTTTTTGTTAAATTTTAAAAGATAAAAAATTAAGTGTTTTTTAATTTTTTGTGTGAAAATTTTTACAAGTTAAAAATATTTATTACCGTTGCTATATTTTTTTTGCAGATGCTACGTATTACATAAAAGTAAGAAAGCATTCTTGTTTTTGCTTGATTAATAAATTTTTATATTTTGAATTGTAATTTATTTTAAATTAAGTAGATAAATTTAATATTGCTTTTATTTAGTTAAAGCTTTAAAATGAAATTGTTGAATGAAAACTGCGAAACTGTAAAAAGGATTTTTTATTATGACTAGAAGAGACAAAGAAAACTATTATTTAGATATAGCACAGACTGTTTTAATTAGAGGAACTTGTTTGAGGAGAAATTTTGGAGCGATTATAGTTAATAAAGATCAAATGATTTCTTCTGGCTATACAGGCGCACCAAGAGGCAGGAAAAATTGTATAGATGGTTTGGCTTGTATCCGCGAATCTTTAGGTGTTCCTAGGGGAGAGCGTTACGAGCTGTGTCGCTCTGTCCACGCGGAGGCTAACGCGATCATTCATGCTTCAAGAAACGATATGATCGGTAGCACGATGTATTTGGTGGGAAGAGACTATAAAACCTCAGAATATGTAAAAAATGCTTCGCCCTGTTCTATGTGCAGAAGATTGATAATAAATGCAGGTATTAAATATCTAGTGATTAGAAGCAATAGCAGAGATTTTGTATTAACTGATGTTGACAGTTTCATAGATTTTGATGATTCTTTAAATAAAATTAAAACTCTGGGGAACTGAAACAGCATTGTTATTACAGATTATTTTTAAGAGATATATCTTTAGTTCTTAAATTATTAACTGTGTTTGATTGCGTATCTTAGGTGGTTTTGATTTTTTAAGCTGATTTTTAAGTTTTGCAAGGATTGCAATTTCAAAAGAATTTGGTTTTAATGGGTTTTCGAAAATATTGAATTTTTTAATAAAAGAAGTTTTGGTGCGTTTTAAGATTTATTAAGAATTTTATTAAACTTAAATAAGTAATTTGTAATTAAGTTTTTAAAGTTGCTTGATTGATTTTTACTTTGGCGATAGTTTTAAAACGTGTTTTAGATAAAAATAAATTTTAAACAAATTTACTTTTAACAAGCGATATTGTTTCGTTGTTGACGCCGCACCATATTAAATATTTTTCAAAAGTTTTAAAGGTTTGCTCAATATAATCAATAACTGGCTCTATATATTCTCTAAGCGATTGGTATAAAGACAAGCCGTTTTTTTCTATTCCGTTTTTTACATATTTTTCATTTTTTATAAGCTCAAACGTTTTTTCATAATCTTTTACAATATCTTCTTTGCTAACATTTGCAAGTCCTAAAAGAATCATAGACAAAGCTCCAGTTCTATCTTTGCCGTGAACGCAATGAAATAAAATAGCACCATCTTTTGAATTTTCAATTATTTTAAAAAGTTTTTTTATTATGCTTTTTTTGTTTATAAGGTCAAAGTAAGCATCTGATAAAGTAGTTTTGTTTTCTATTAAGTTTTTCATGTTTTGAATTGAAATTGTTATAGGAAAGCTAAAGTATTTTATTCCTTCAGCTTCAGAAAGTTTATCTTTACAACTTTTAATTTCAAATTCGTTTCTTAAATCAATAACTGTTGAGACGTTGTATTTATTTTTAAGGATTTTTATATCATCGCTTGTTAATTTATCTGTATTATCTGAACGGAGAAAAACCTTGTATTTTGTTGTTTTGCCGTCTAAAGTTTTGTATCCTCCTAGATCTCGGGTGTTTTTAGTACCTTTTAAACTTATAAAACGAGAATTCATAAAATAAACCTCCTGTTAAAAAATTCAAAAAAGCTCTTTAATTTTATCACTATTTAAGTTGTTTTATTATGCAATTTAAAGTAAAATATTAATGTAAGTTTTAATATGTTAATTTTATTGTTAAACAGACCTCACCCACTCCATTAACAATATTAGCATATTTGTTTGTTTTAGTCATTATCGAGTATTTGATGCATGATTAATGTAGGAAATTAATGTTTACGATTCGATCTTTGACAAAAAATAGGAGGTGCTACTGAGTTGTTTAATTTTTGGAGTATTATTTTGTTGATTATATTTTGCGTTTTTGCCGGAGCTTATGGTGGGTTTACCTTTGGGATGTCTCGCAAGAAAAAAATAGACAGAATTACACTGAATTCCGTCGAAGAAGAAGCTAAACATATAATTGAAGATGCTAAACGAGAAGCGGAAGTAAAAAAAAAGGATGCATTGTTGCAAGCGAAAGATGAGATTATAAAATCCAGGACAGATGCTGATAGAGAGTTGTCGGATCAACGTAGAAATATTGCTAAACAAGAAAGGAAACTTCAAGAAAAAGAAGAGTTTTTAGAAAAAAGGTCAAATCAACTAGATTCTAGGCATGAAAATATTAACAATAAATTGAAGCTTGCTCAAGAAAAATTAAATGAAGCTGAAATTTTTAAAAATAAACAGCTTTCTTTATTAGAAGAAATATCTGAGCTTTCTCAAGAACAAGCAAAAGAAAAATTGCTTAAAAAAATAGATTTAGAATTAGATCGTGAAAAAAGTTTAAAAATTAAAGATTTTGAACAACGACTAAAAAATGAGTCAGACAAAAAATCAAGAGAAATATTGTCTACGGTAATGCAACGTATAGCTGCTGATCATGTTGCTGAAACAACTATTTCTGTAGTTATGCTTCCAAGCGACGATATGAAGGGAAGAATTATAGGCCGCGAAGGACGAAATATTAGGACAATTGAAATGTTAACGGGCGTCGATCTTATAATTGACGATACGCCAGAAGCTATAACTCTTTCCACTTTTGATCCAGTTCGTAGAGAAATTGCTAGAGTGGCTCTTGAGAAGCTTATTCTTGATGGAAGAATTCATCCTACCAAAATTGAAGAAATGATTGAAAAAGCAAAACAAGAGGTTAACAACACCATAAAGTCAGAAGGAGAAAGAGCTGTAATTGAGGCAAAAATTGCTCCACTTCACCCAGATCTTGTTGAGCTCTTAGGTAGACTGCACTACAGGATGAGTTACGGTCAAAATGTTCTTGAACATTCATTAGAAGTTTCTCAAATTTGTGCGATGATATGTTTTGAAATCGGAATTGATCCCATTTTTGCTAGAAGAGCTGGTCTTTTACATGATATAGGAAAGGCTTTAAGCCATACTATCGAAGGTTCTCACGTTGAGATTGGTGCTGATGTAGCTAGGAAATATAAAGAGGATCCAGCCATTATTCACGCGATAGAAGCTCATCACGGAGATGTAGAACCCAATAGTTTGGTTGCTTGTATTGTTCAGGCTGCAGATGCAATTTCTGCTGCTAGACCCGGAGCCAGAAGAGAAAACCTTGAAAATCATATAAAACGCCTTGAAAAATTGGAAGAATTAGCTTCTTCTTTTGATGGTGTAGAGCATTGTTTTGCTATTCAAGCCGGAAGGGAAATTAGGATTATAGTAAACCCAGATACAATTAAAGATGAGGCAATGGCTTTGCTTGCAAGAAACATTTGCAAAAAAGTTCAAGATGATCTTAAATTCCCTGGTCAAATTAAAGTTAACATTATAAGAGAAAGTCGTTTTATGGATTACGCTAGATAGTTTATTAATTTTTTCTACATAATATGATAACACGTAAAATTCGCAAGTTTTTTAAGAATGTTATTAAATTTTTCAGTGTTTTAAACCAATTAACGATTGATTTAAAACATTAAGTGTGAACGTAAATTTAAAACTCTGACGTAAAAAAAGTTAAATTTGGTCTTATAAAATTTATATAGTTCAACGTTTGTAAGTTCTTGTAAAGAATTTTACCTATAATTTGAGTTTAAAAATTTGCTTTTTAATAAAATTTTAAATTGCTGTCTTCTTAAAAATAATAAAATTTTTTGTTAAGATTTGAAAATTATCACAGGAATTTGTAGCAATTTTTTAATTTTTGAAAATACTAAATTAAAATTATAACACCCTAAGCTTAGCTAAAGATAAAAGCTTAAGGTGTTTTTATATTTACGGATTAAAAATTAAGTTCAAATTTTAATATTTATAATTTAAATAAGTAAGTCTAATTTTTTAGAAATATAGTTTAAAAGTATTTTTATAACTATTAAGTTTTTAAAAAAATTATTTTGTTGACAAAAAGTTACTGGGTTTAAATTTTAAAGTTTTGTCAATAATTTATAATGAAAAGTTTTGAATGTTTAATTTTTTATTTATATTGATTTTAAGTTTAAAAAGTTTTTCTAAATGGAGGAAAAATGAAAGTAATAAAATTTTTGTTTTTATTATTTAGCTATTTTATATTGGGCAGAAGGACTTTAGCAACGATGAAAATTTTTATTTTAGTTGGATTTTTAGGTATGTTATTGGGCTTTTCTATTAGAAAAGTATTAATAAAAAGTATTTTTTAGATAATTAATAAAAAATAACGTTTTTATGGCGTTTGTTTTAAATTTTAAGTTTTAATATTTTGTCGAGATACTCAAAATTATTATATAGTTATTAATAAACAGAGGTGATTCTCACGATTGAAAGAGTTGGAAAATATACAATAAAGTTTAAAAATATGCCTAACATAGAAGGTTTTGCGGCGGTTTGTGGTAAAAAAGAGGGTCAAGGTCCGTTTGCTAAATATTTTGATAAAATTTTTGAAGACAGTAAGTTGGGCGAAGATTCTTTTGAAAAAGGCGAAAGTCGTCTTCAAACAGAAGCTGTAAGTCTTGCTATTAAAAAGTCAAAAATTAAACCAGAAGATATAAATATAATTTTTTCTGGAGACCTTCTTAATCAGTGTCTTTCCTCAACATTTGGGATTAAAGATTTTAACATACCTTTCGTAGGGCAATTTGGGGCTTGCTCTACAATGGCGCAAGTTTTGTCGATGGCCTCTATAATGGTTGCGTCCAAAGCGGCAAATCGATGTGTTGGAGTTACTTCTTCGCATTTTTGTGCTGCAGAAAGGCAATATAGATTTCCCTTAGAGTATGGTTGCCAAAGATTTCAAACGGCTCAATGGACAGTAACTGGTTCTGGTGCCGCAGTAGTTGCAACAAGTGGCCAAGGGCCTTTTATTCAAGCTGTAACTTTTGGAAAAATGGTTGATTTAGGAGTAAAAGATACCACAAATATGGGGGCTGCTATGGCGCCCGCTGCTGCAGATACTCTTAAAAATTTTTTTGAAGACACAAAAACTCATCCGCAAGATTTTGATTTAATTTTAACAGGAGATTTAGGTGTGGTTGGTAGCAAAATTTTAAAAGAGCTTTTGCTTAAAGAAAAAATTATTCTCGGAGACAGACACAATGATTGTGGTTTGATGGTTTTTCACAGAGAGGAACAAGATGTTCATTCTGGAGGCTCTGGATGTGGGTGTTCCGGGTTAATTCTTTGTTCTTATGTATTTAAAAGTATGAGAAGAAAAGAGATGAAAAATGTTTTATTTATGGCAACAGGAGCTTTAATGTCGCCAACTTCTTCTCAGCAAGGAGAAAGTATACCGTCTATAGCTCATTTACTTTGGTTTAAAAGTGATTAAGCCACCATAAATTATTAAGCCGAAACCAAAATAAGTTTTTTGAACAACTTCTATATTTTTATCAATTTTTAGTTAATATTTTATTTTTCTTAATATATTATTAAAATTTTTAGCAAAAATTAACAATTTAATTATATTATTTTTTTCAAGTTAATCTTTTATTAAAAGACAAAACCAAATTATTTTTTTAAAAAAACTATTTAGTTTTTCAAAAAATTTGTGTTTTGTCTAAATTACTGAGTATCCAAATACATTTTGTAATTACTGTTGATTAAACGTTTTTGTTGAAAACTCGGTTGAAACTGTTTAAAACTCTGTTGAAAATGTTGATAAAATCAAAATATAAAGCCTAAATTTAGTTGCAAATATTTTAAACTACAATTGTTGATAAATTATTTAGAAAAAAATTCAACAACAATGTGTATATATAAACGTGTCAACATTTATTTTTTATTTTGCTTCAATTATCTTTATTTTTTCAATTGCAATTCCACCTTGACCCACAACGATATCTTTTATATCAAGTAAGCTGTTTTTGTTAAGTAAACCTTTTTCAACAACGACAGTACATTCATCGTTGTGTATGAAAGCGATACTTTCTTCGAATCCTTTTGCAGCAAGAAGGCTTTCCACATTACTTTCTTGTTGTATAGTTTTTGTTATTTCTCCGCCTTGTTTTATAGCTTCTGTTTTTGCACTTTCGCTTGACGTTACACTATCAAGAATTTTTTTTATTGCATTAGTAGCTTCTTCGTGAGTTTTTTTTCGTTTTAGTTTTGTCTGTTCAAAATAATTTTTTCCTTCACCTTCTTCTTGAGGTTTAGTAGAAACTTCTTGATTTTGAACGTCGTCACTTTCTGAATCGGCATCTTCTATTTCAGCATTTTGCCCCTCAACATTATTGTTTACAAATTGAGCTTCTCCCAATTCTTTTGAATCGCTTTCAATATCTGTTATAACAAGATCCTTATTAGCAGAAAATTGCCAATTTAAATATACCGCCGTTCCTAAAGCAACAACCAAAGCCGCCAGCACTAGTTGACGTTTTCCAAAATAAGCCATCAAAATCTCCCCCTTTAATTTTTTGTCTTTTGTTAAAATAAATTTATTTAAACGCGGTGGTTTTTAAAACAAAAATTGATTTTTTAAAGTTTTTTATGTCAATTAACGTGTTACAAAAACCTGCGATTTTAGTATACTAAAAATTGTTTTTATAGCATTTATTATCTTTTCTTTTACATTTTTGTTGTTTCCTCCTTCGCAAACTACAACCACCCCCTTAACTTTTGGTTCTACTTCTTTAATTTGCAAGGCTCTTTCGTTTCCATCAGATTCTCTAACCGTTATATATTTAATTTCAAAATCATCACTTTGTTTTATTTTTCCCAGTTCTCCTTTTGCTTTGTCTTCGCTTGATTCTTGGTTCTTTTTTTCTTCCCTTGCGTAAATTATTTCAGAACCATTTTCGAGTGTTATTAAAACTTCAGATTTACCAGCACCTTCTATATTACTTATTAAATACTCAAGATTTTTCTGCATTTGTTCTATGTAAGTTTGAGCTGATGTTTTATTTCTTTCAGATTTTAACGTTGTACCGGGTTTTAAAAAACTGGAAACAAATACTAATATAATACCTAAAATGCCAACTGCTACAACAATTTTTTTAAATCCTTCTTTTCTTGCAAATTTATCTAAAATATTTTTAAAAAGAAAAGTTTGATTTTTTGATTTTCTTAAAGTCTTAGAGTCTTTATTCATTTTTTCCCCCTTATTCAACGTTCTATAAAATTTTATGGTTATTTTCCACAAAGAGTGCATATTTTAAAAATGAAAACTTAAAAATTAGTCAAGTTTCAAGCTCACTTCAATGTCTTCTATACCCAGTTCTTTTTTTAAAACCCCCTTAGCTTTGTTTATTTTTTCTTCCGATCTTTTTTCTAAAATAACACGTATCTTCTTAATTGATATGCTACCCTCTTCTTTAATATCCATAAAAATTTCAATTTCTTCTGCCTCTATGTTTTCTTGCAATAAAGTGTTTGCCGCTAGATCTTTTAATCGTTTTTTTGCCAAATTTAAAGTTTGATTTTCCACTTCTTGCTTTAACTCTGTTTCTTGTTGATTGGTTTTTTGTAAATTTATTTTTTTAAAGTAAGTATTTTTAAAATTAACATCAGAAATTGGCACGATTATTGCGCAAAGTAAGAAAATTCCCAAAACAAATCGTAGTACATTTTGCATTTTGCCGTTAGGAGAAGTCATTTCAAAAATAGAACATATTAAAACAGCTAAACACAAAACAAAAGTCCATTTGTGTATTTGACCCATCAAAAACCCCTCGCTTTAAGTAGAAATATTATCGCTAATTGTTAAAACAATCACACTGGAAATTATTAAAAGAATTACGCACGACATTACAACCGATAAGACCATGGATATAACTCGCGCCGAGTTTGCGAGTAAATTTGAAATCTTGCCGAGATTAAAAATATCACTAATAGCGCTGCATAAATAAATTGAAAACAACCAAAGCATTGCTTCTATTATGATAGGTAAAAATATAAATTCTCCCGCAATAATTCCAAAGGCACCAACAGAAGATTTTAAAAGTTTTACGCAGCTTCTTACGGTTGTAAATGCGTCACTTAATGCTCCTCCAACAACCGGAACAAAACTGCTAATTATAAATTTGGCAGCTTTAGATCCAATGTTATCAACAGATGCCCCAACTATGCTTTGTAAAGTTAGCAAACTTGCAAATGTTGTCATAGATAAAGATAGAACCCACTTTATAATTTTGTAAAAAAAACGACAAACCCCCTCAACACTAATTCTTCTGGATATAGATGATACAAGAGAAATTGCCAAAAGAGAATTGAGCATAGGCACAAGTACGTTCGAAGCAATTTGCGAAATAACTTGAGTTATGCCCATCATTAAAACTTGATATGAACTCGCCGAAACCCCTTTACCTTCACTCAACAAAATTGCCCCCATTATTGGTATGTATGATAGCATAAAGCCCGAACTACTTTTTATGACGATGGACGCTTTTTCAATAAAGCCAACCATAGGCATAACTATTGCAACAGATATACACAAGCAACTGACAGCAGATAATATGCTCCTAAAAGAATGTTTTTCCAGAGGTGTTTTTAAATTATCAAGTAAAGAGCATATTAACACAATTGAAAGTATATAAAATATAGATTTAATTGGAGCGGGAGCTATTTTTTTTATCATTTTAAATATTTGAAAAAAAATTCTATCCGGTGTTAGAGCCATTAATTGTCTCCAATCTACTCTGTCAACACCTATTTTTTCCAAGGTTTCTGCAGTTTCTTCAGGTAGACTTTCTTTTAATTTGTTTGCTCCACTATTTTCTAGTTGATTTTTGTAGATTTCTTCAGTATTGTTTTCTTTTTTGTTATTATCAAATGCAGAAGAAAAGTTTTGAAAGCAAAAGAAAAATATAAAAAATACAAAAAAACTCATTGCAGCTTGAAATTTCTTTTTTTTAAATTTCATTTCTTTCCTCACAAGAAAAGCTCTACCAATCTTAAATAAAGATTTGCAAAACTTAAGCAATTTTTGAATCTATCTAAAATTAATTTTTTAAAATTTTAATTATATTCTTAAAAGCTTTTCTGCGGTTTCTACAACTTTTTCAAATATTGGCAAAGATGTTACTACAACTAGTATTTTTCCCACAAGTTCTACTTTAGAAGCTAGCGATGTTTGTCCTGCATCTTTGCAAGAATCAGAAGAAAATTGTGAAATAAAACAAATTCCCAAACATTTAAACAACACACTTCCGTAATCTGATGATAAATTTGCAGCAAATAATAAATTTTTAAGATGAACAAATATTGATGAAGCCTTAGAAAATACTGATAAAATCATAAATGTGCCTGCTGCTAAACTTAAAATGAACGAGTACTCAGGATTGTGTTCTTTTAACATAACACATATCATAGAGCAAATTATTGCAAGTAAAAATAAAGCTAAACTTTCCATAATATCACAACTCAAATATTGTTTTTATAGTTCTAAATAAATTGTCCACTTCTTTAACTATCATCATAAGTACAACTATTAGACCAGCAAGAGTGGTCATCATAGCCTGATCTTCTCTTCCGGCACGTATCAGAACTTGATTTAATATAGCCACTATTATACCTATAGCTGCAATTTTAAAAATTAAATCTACGTTCATTTATCTTTCCCTCAAACTCCCCTCACAGAAACAATAGTGAAATCCCCATTCCCGCTGCGACTCCAAGAGTGAGGTATAATTTTGACATTTGATTTTTTGATTGTTCTGCTTCTTTTATATGATCGTTTATAAATTTTATATGTAAATCGCAAAGTTTTAATTGGCTTCTTACATCGCTTGTTCCAAGTTTTTCACCAAAATCCATCATTGTAAAAACGTCATCTTTACTAAGTCCAAAGCTTTCTTTTATTTTAAAAATAGCATTTGACCACGATGCAAAAAAAGTTTTATCAGTTTTTAAATTTTGTTTTAAAATATTTAAAAAGATATTGATTTCGTTCTTGCCTAAAGATTTTTCTATAATTTTATGAGGAGCAATTGCAGTATATCTTATTTGTGTTTGAACAAAGTTTAAAAAACTTAGGTATTCTTCTAAAAAAATTTTTCTTACAAATAATTTATGAGATGCTTGATATCCTATCAAAGAGGTGCAAAAAGTTAGCATTGCCATCCCTAAAAATCTTAGCATCTTCATCACTTACCTTATAAATTTTTTTTATTTCTAAAGGAGTAGCTCTTCCTTTCATTATGACTATGTTTTGAAATGCTCCTGTTTTCAATAACTCTCGTCCTTGATCTTTTCTTAAAAGTTCTTCAACACTACCGGCATGAATTGTCGATATTGTTTGAACCCCTGAGTTTAATACTTGTCTTATACTTTGTATATCGCTTTTATCTCCCACTTCATCACATACCAATATTTCTGGAGATAACGACCTTAACGCACATAACATTGCGCATCCTTTTGTTATATTTGCTAAAACATCGCAAAGTCCAACATCGTTCTGCCAAGTTTCTTCCAGAGTTCCAGCAATTTCAAGTCTTTCGTCTATTATTGTAACTTTTTTTCTTGGTATTTTTGTTCCAATCGAAAGTTGTCTTGCAAGATCTCTTAAAATTGTAGTTTTGCCACATGATGGTTCGCCAGCAATTAATGTTCCTTGAATTTTACCCGATCCTAAATTTATCAAGCTTTCTAAAATTTTGTTTGCGCATCCCAAAGATTGTCTGGCTATGCGAATATTAAGTGATGAAATATCTCGTATTCCGATAATTTTTGACCCTAAAACTGTGGCTGTTCCTGAAATTCCAACACGATGTCCTCCTTTAATAGTGACGTAACAAAGAGAAATTTCTTCTTGATGACTATAAACGGAGTAGTCGCAAATTCTTTTAAAATTTTCATTTATATCTTCTTTAGTTAAGAGTTTGCAACTAGACATTATGTTTTCTTCTAAATTTCCCTTTGAATCTAAAAAATAAGAGTTTTGTCTGCAGCATATCATTAAAGGACAATTAACCCTAAGTCTAATTTCTTGGACTTTTGATTTTATGTTTTCTGAAATGTTATTAAGCAGATTATATAAATCTTCGCTTAAAATTCTACTTGCCTGACAAAACGCTTCCGATTCAGATGATTTTCTGAAAGTCATACCTTGTCCCTCCTTTTTTTTATTAATTTGCAAGCTTTGATTTATAAATATGGACAACTTCTTAAAAGTAGAACTTAAAATAAAATATATTTAGCTTTTAAAAAAGTATATATTTTATTTGAAAATCTAATATTTTTGAATATATGAAAATTTATAAAGTTTAGCTTTGCGTCAAAAAGTAGTGTTTTTTAAAAAGACTTATTTTTAAACAAAGAAATTATAAATTATGCTCTAAAATAATTTAGTAACCTTAAAGTTAAAAAATGAGTTAAGTTTTATTTAAGTTAAAACTTTTAATAAAAGAAGTTTTAAAGAAACGAGTGGTCTGCAATGAAAAACTTTTTTATAAATACCGATTTGTCAGAGTTTTTAAACATACATAGCGTACATGGCGTTTTTAGTAAATTTAAATATAAAGATTCTTTGTTACACTGAAAATAAAGGTGTAATAATTTTTGAATTAATTGTAAAAATACAAAAAAATATTTATAACGTTTTTAAAATGATTAAATTAAGAATGTCAAAGTAGTAATCAACATTATGTTGATGAAATTTAACATTAAAACCGATATATTGTTTAATAAATTAGAGAACAAAGTAAATATAATAAAAATTAAAATTTTTATTAAAATTAAGTTTTTAATAGTTTTTAATTTAAAAATTTTTATGTATTTTGCAGAATTTAAAAATGTTTTATGATTTTCTAATATTTTTAAGTTTAACTTTTGTCTTGAATGTTTTAAAGCAAATTAAAAGAGCTGTTGCTGTTTATAAAAAAAGGAAATGAAAGCTTTAAATTAAAAATTGAACTTAAAAATACTATTAAACTTTTGATAAATAATTTAAATTTTAATTGATAAACAGAAATTGTAAAAAATATTTTGTCTTAAATCTTTCTTTAATTTTAGGTTTATTCTAGTTTAGTTTTAAAAAAATTTAATATTTGAATTTTTTGTATATAAAGTTGATTTTTAAATATAAAAAAGATTAAATTAAAATTAACTATAAAAATATGCAACAAAAAACTGTTTTAGATAAAGTTCCACAACTAAATCTAAAACAGTTAACTTTAAACAAAAATTAATTTGTTTCTCTCATTTCTGCAAAGCAACTGCTACAATAAACCGGACGTTCTTCATTGGGTTTAAATGGAACCCTAGCTTCTTTTCCGCAATTAGCACAGTCTGTCACATGAGTTTCGCGAGCCTTATTTTCGTTTTTACGGATATAACGGCAATTCCTGCACCTTTGTGGTTCATTAACAAAACCTTTTGATGCATAAAATTCCTGTTCTCCCGCAGTAAAAACAAACTCACAATTACAGTCTCTACAGGTAAGAGTTTTGTCCTCGTACATGGGATTACCTCACTTTTTGGATATAAAATTTGCCCCTGGACGGAGTTGCACCGACGCCTTTGTTTACCAACGCTCTACTCAGATAAGCTACACGGGCTTAACTATAAAATAAAATTTAAAAAGCACTTTAAAAGATTAAACTTTATTTTTATAGTATAAAGTAAATACGAAAAAATGTCAAGTACTTCCATTTTTTTATCCGATAAATTTAAGGGTTTATTTTTTTAGGTTTCAGTTGGGCTTTGTTAACTTTTTTATTTATAGATGTATTTTATCATTTTGTGGTTAATAAAAATTTAATTCATTCAAAAAATAAATTATTTAAAGTTTATTAAGCGTAATATGCTTCTTCTTCGTGTTGTGAAATATCCATTCCGCTTTCCTCTTCTTTTTCGCTTGCTCTTAATTTTGTGAATGCACTTGTAATGTAGCTACATATCAAAGTTCCTACAAAAACAACAATTATTGTTACGATTATAGAGGCAAATTGAGCCAAAAATTGTGAGAATTTTCCAAAAATTAAACCTTGTTTTACAGCGCTATTTATATTTGGATTTGAAAAAATTCCTGTGGCTATTCCTCCCCAAATACCTCCTACTCCGTGACAAGCAAAAACATCTGACACATCGTCAATTTTAAATTTTCTTCTCACCAAACGAACTGCAATATAAGAAAAAATAGCACCAAACGCTCCTATAATTATTGAAGCCCAAACAGGAACGTAACCAGCTCCGGGAGTTATCGATACTAAGCCAACAATTGCGCCAACACACGCACTTGTAAGTTTTGCCCTTCTTTTTCTAATAACACTTAAAAATATCCAAACTAAAAATGCGGAGGATGCAGAAACCATTGTTGTTAAAAACGCATGTGCAGCAATTGAGTTTGCTGATAGTGCGCTTCCTGAATTAAATCCCAACCATCCAAACCACAACAATATAGTTCCAAGTAAAACAAACGGTACATTATGATAAGTTGTTTCTCTATATTCTTTTCGTTTTCCAAGCAACATTGCAAGAACTAATCCCGTAACACCTGAACTTATGTGTACAACATTCCCGCCTGCAAAATCAACCGCACCCATATGTTCTGCACCCAACAAGCCTCCTTTAGCCCAATTCATATGTGTCACTGGATAATAAACAAAAAGGCTCCATAAAGGTAAAAATAAAAACAAAGCTTTAAATCTCATGCGCCCTTCAATAGCACCAACAATTAATGCGGGCGTTAAAAGAGCAAACATCATTTGAAAAATTATGAAAGCAGACGACGGTATTCCATTTGCATATGGAGATGGCGCAAAAGTAAAGTTTTTTGAAAGAGAGCTAAAGTCTAATTTGCCTATAAACCCAAGGATACTTTCGCCGAAAGTTAGCGAATATCCTAAAAGCACCCACATTATGGTAGACAATCCAACTACGCTTATTGAAGACGTCATATTGTTAACAAGATTTTTTCTACTTCCAAGACCCGCATAAAAAAACGCAACACCGGGTATCATTAAAAACACAAGCGCCGCACTTAAAAGAACAAATGCGGTGTCCCCTCCGTTAATCATTACACCCCTCCTTCAGTAAATTTAAAGTTAAACAAAAGTATTTAAAGTTCCTTAGCCCAAAAGTTTGAATGAATTTTTTAAAAACTTAAAAATAAAGAATTGAAGATACATAAAAAGCTTATGATAAAGCTTTATCAATAAGAACTTTCTTAAATTTTAATTAAAAAATAAAAAAGTAGTTTTGTTTTATTTTCTACAAGTAAACGTTGAAATAACGCTAATGTTGGTTGTTGATTTTTGTTGAGAAGTGCTTTGTTTTTTAATAATGTAAATTTTTATTCAAACTTAAGAATATATTTTAACAATCTAGAATTTTTATAGTTTTTAAAGGAGTAATTTACTTGACAAAAATTTTTAATTTAGAAAAAATGGACGAAGATAATAGAAGTGGTTTTTTAAATTTGCTAAAAAAACATAGTTTTGTAGAACACAAGATTTTATCTAAGAGTCTTTGTGGAAGAAGTATAGATTGTGTAAAAATCGGGAAAGGACTTAACAACTGTGTTTTGTTTGTTGGAGCTACCCATGGTATGGAGTGGATAACCTCTTCTTTGTTATTTCATTTCTTGGAGGATATTTGCAGAATTATAGAAGATAAAGAAAGAATAATGGGAGTTACTTTAAATAGTTTTTTTACTAAAAATTGTATTTACGTCATACCGTGTCTTAATCCAGATGGAGTTGAAATACAAATTAATGGTTTTGAAAGTGCGGGAAAATATTCAAGTCTTATTTCTAGTTTGGTCGAAAATACAAATATTTGGCAATCAAATGCCAGAGGTGTTGATATAAATCACAATTTTGATGTTAATTGGAAAAATCTTCACAAATTAGAGCAACAAGAAAAAATAACAGGCCCGTCTTCAACAAGATACGGCGGTGAATTTCCGTTTAGTGAACCAGAGAGCAAAGTTATAAAAAATATTTGTTTAAATACAAATTTTAGACATGTTGTTTCTTTTCACAGTCAAGGAGAAGAAATATTTTGGGATTATGGAGAAAATACACCTAAAAGATCAAAATATATGGCGAATATGTTTCATTTGTACAGCGGCTATCAAATTTCAAAGCCGGAAGGTCTTGCGGTTGGTGGAGGTTTAAAAGATTGGTTTATAGATAAATTTAAAAAACCAGGGTTTACAATAGAAATTGGTTGGGGAAAAAATCCTTTGCCGATTTTTGATTTGCCAAAAATTTACAAAGATTTATTTAAAAGTATGGTATTATTTACTATACTTTAAAAACTGTCTTTTATTGTTAAAATTGCTGTACAAAATGTTAGTTTTATGTTAACATTAAACAGTATTAAACTTGTGATTGGGCGCCATAGCCAAGCGGTAAGGCAGAGGTCTGCAAAACCTCGATTCCCCAGTTCAAATCTGGGTGGCGCCTCCAACGAGCTTTTAATTAATAATATTTTTACGCTCTTTACAAATAATAGTTTAAATTGTTATAATAATTATGAATGGTAGTATTTATACCATTTGTGGTAATTGTATCAACACAACCATTACCAAAATAGTCTGCATAGATAAACTTTTAATTTTAAAAATGGAGGAAGCATTTATGAGTATGGAAATTTTGAAAGTGTCGTCGAAGTCTATTCCAAATTCTGTAGCAGGTGCAATTGCTGGAGTTATTAGGGAAAAAAATTCTGTTGAGGTTCAATCAGTAGGAGCTGGAGCTTTAAATCAAGCTATAAAAGCCATCGCTGTTGCGCGCGGTTATCTTGCGCCCGCAGGCATGGATCTTGTGTGTATACCTTCCTTTACTTCTGTTACTATAGATGGCAGTGATAGAACCGCTATTAGGCTGGTTATAGAACCTAAGTAATTTGATGAAATTTATGTTAATGTGTTTTTAAATGTTTTAAGAATTTAACAGTTAAAATGCTATTTATTAAGTTTTATGTTATATTAAATTTTTATTTTAAATATGGTTTAAAAGACTGAATATGTTATACATTGTAAATTTTGTTTTTATAAAGATTTTTAGAGTTTGCAAAGTTGTAAAATAAGTTGATTAAATTTAAAAAACAATATTTTATTTGTGCGAGTTATAAAGTGAATTTAATGGTGGTTATTAAGTGAAGTTTTTAGAATCTAAATTTGAGTGTTCTATATATACAAAAAAAGATCTTTTCCCATCTTTGTTACCTGAAGTAGTGTTCTCTGGTAGGTCGAATGTGGGAAAGTCTTCACTTATAAATAAATTATTAAATAAAAAACTTTTAGCTCGCACAAGCTCTACACCCGGTAAAACTATTGGAATAAATTTTTATAAAGTGAATAATAAAATATTTTTTGTTGATCTTCCAGGATACGGATATGCCAAAATATCTTATGCAGAAAAAAGAAGATTGTCTGAACTTGTAGATTTTTATTTTAAAAGTCGAAGAAAATTTTCTTTAATTCTACAAATAATAGATATAAGATTTCCTCCGACTCAAAGTGATTTACAGATGATTAATTTTTTAAAGGTAAGTAATTTGCATTTTTTAATTATTATGTCAAAAAGTGACAAATTGAGTAAAAGTCAATATAAAGAAAAGGTGCAAAATATTTGTAAAGAAACTTATATTAATGAAATAGAAAAAATTCCTTTTTCATCATTGACGGGGCATAATATATTAAATATAAAAAAAATTATAGCCAGTCAATTTAAACACTGATATTGCTATTTTATTTTATTAAACTTTTAAACGATAGATTTTAATTTATTTTAAATTTTAGTAATTTTTATAAATAGTTTACTTTTTGTTTTTTTACATAGCTTTCTTGTTTGTTTTTTGTAAGGACAGCCAATAAGTTTAGTTTATTTTTTGTGTTTTAAAATTTATACAGGCTTAAAGTTTTATTTTGCATTTTAACAATAGTTTCAGCTTTTAAATTTATTAATTTTACATAAATTTTATATTTTTAACATAATAAATAATATATAAAAATTGATTTATTTAATTTAACAATTGATTGTTTTACAAAACGAATATGTGGAGATAAAAATGAAACGACGTATTCTTATTTCTATTTTTATGCTTGTTATTATGCTTATAATTCCTTTAGTTATATCTATGCCGCAACAATCGAGGATGACCTTTTTTGAAAAAAACAACGAAAACGTTGATGAAGAAATTAAAGAAGAAGAAAATGAAAAAGTGCAAGATGAAGATTACAATGAAAATGATAAATTTTTGCTGCTTGATAAGTCAAACGATGAAGTGATAAGAGTTTCTGGAAGAGATTTTATGCGCGGAGCAATCGCAACTGAAATGCCCATAACATTTGAAATAGAAGCTCTTAAGGCTCAGGCGGTCGCAGCTTTTACATACTACACTAAAGCAAAGATAGATGAGAGATTAAAAAAGCGAGAAGAACTAAAAGGTGCTGATTTCGAAGTTAATACTAAGGAATGGTTGTACTGGGTCCCAAAGAAAGAGATGCAAAAAAAATGGGCGGAGTCTTTTGAAAAATATTACAGAAAATTAGAAGAAGTGGTTGATTCTGTTTTTAATGTGATTATAGAAAATGAAGGAAAGCCAATAGTTGCAACTTATCACGCAATATCGAGTGGCAAAACAGAAAAATCATCTGATATTTTTGGTGGTGATTCGCTTTCATATTTAAAATCCGTTCCTAGCCCTGGAGATATTCTTGACCCTAATTATCAAACAAAAAAAGAAATTTCCGTCGAAGAGGTTCGTTCAAAACTTGAAGAAAAATTTCAAGATATTTCTTTTCCCAAAAACAAAGAAGATTGGTTTCAAATTGTCGATAAAACTCCTTCTGGAACAGCGAAAAAAATACAAATAGGAAATGCTGAATGTTCTGGCAAAGAAATAAGGGCGCTGTTTTCTTTAAGATCTTCAAATTTTGATATTGAATCTTCTAACGGTAGGTTTATTTTTATTGTTAGAGGATATGGTCACGGCGTCGGAATGAGCCAAGTTGGCGCTCAAAGTATGGCAAAACAAGGATTAGATTATGAACAAATACTAGCCTGGTATTATCCAGGAACCGTTATTAAAAGAAAGTAAGTTTATTTTTTTTTTCTTCTAAATAGATGTTTTTTAGCAATATTTTCTACAGGAACAACATTATTAAAAACAGCAATATGTTTGGAGGTTATTGCTTTGTCTAGGTGTAAAGATCCAAAGAACCATTTTTTAAACGCGACTTCTTTTGATACACTGTCAAAAAATGTATTTAAAAAATTTATTTGAGAAAATTTATATGAAAGGTTTTTGATGTATCCCGGAGGTTCATGGGTTATTATGTAATCCACTTCTCTATTAACCAAATTTAATTTTTCCGTTGCATTTGAAATTTCTTCAAAGCTCGGCATTTCCTCTTTCCACCATTTACCAAGCTCCATCCGAACTTCTCTATCATGATCTTGACTTTCGCCTCCACCGAGAACAAAAAAATTATTGTTTTCTATTTTATAAATTTCTCCACGAATCAAATAGTATAAATTACCAAAAATATTGCGTGCAGTTCCGTCGTTTAAAGATACTTTTTCAAATTTTTTAATTAAATCAAAGTTTTCATGTTTTCCGTCTATAAACAAAACATCAAAATTAAATTCTCCAATTTTTTTTAAAATTTTTTCTTCTTCTTTGCTCCCATCCCATATAAATCCAAAATCTCCACAAACTATCAATGTATCTTTTTTTTTAAGTTTTTTCTTTATATTTACTTCTTCAAAACGACTATAATCCCCGTGCATATCGCCTGTTATATAGACCAAATTTTTTCCCCCTAATAGTCATCTTTATATTTTAATCAATTCAGTTTAATAGCAAAGCAATGCAAAGACATCGACGATCAGCATTTTGAATGTATTTAAAAGTGTGTATTTTATAACCAATTTATAAAGCTTAACAAAAGTTTTAAATTATAAATAACAAAAATTAAATTTTATTTTCTTTTAAAAAATGATAATATATATATTAAAATGTTTAATATAAAATATCAACTTAATTTAAAAAATTTGCAATTTAAAAATTTTAATTTTCTATTAATGCTTATATGAAATTTTACATTTAATTTTTTAAGCAATTTATTAAGTTTTAAACTTTTAGAAATCTGTTTTGATATTTTTATTGATAATAAACAATGTTTGTTGATTTAGTTTAAAATTTATATTAAATTTTTTCTTTATTAACAACTTTTATATTTGTTGTATTTTATTTTGGGTTGAGTTTAAAAATAATTAATATCGGGTCTAGAATTTATTTTAAAAAAATTTTAACAAAAATTTACAAACTTTAAAATTTTTTAAAAGTACAGTTTATTTTTAAAATTAATCAGTTATAAACAAGGAGAAGATTGTGAAGAAAAAAATCATTTTTTATGCCTTGATGATGTCGTTGATATTTATTTGCTGTTCTTTTTCACCAATAGTGAATTCAATGAATTTTAATACAAATTTTGACACATCTACAGAAGCAATAGCTCTTAAAAATTTAAATACAAATACGACTGTTTTTCAAAAAAACATAGATAAAAAAATGTACCCAGCTTCTATAACAAAAATAATGACATATATAATTGTTGCTGAAAATGCAAAAGATTTCGAAAATACATTAATAACAGTATCTGGAAATTTGCTTAAATCTTTGCAAGGAACAGATAGTTCTACCGCTAAAATTAAAGCAGGAGAAGTTTTTACAGTAAAAAAACTTCTTGAATGTTTAATGATTGCTTCTGGCAATGATGCTGCTGTTGTTTTGGCAGATTATTTTGGTGGAAGTAGTGTTTCTACGTTTGTTGAAAAAATGAATGAAAAAGCTAAAGTCTTGGGGTGCGAAAATACTAATTTTTGCAATCCTCACGGCTTGCATGACGACGATCATTATACAACAGCAAATGATGTTCTAAAAATAACTCAGTTTGCTTTAAATGTGCCTTTTTTTTCCGAGATAATTTCAAAAACTGAGGTATACGTGCGGGATACTGATAGAATGCCTATAGCTACTACAAATATTTTTATAGATAAAGTTCGGGGAGGATTATCAAGTTATTCGCATGCAGTTGGAGGTAAATCTGGGTATACTTTTGAAGCCGGAAGATGTCTTGTTACGATTTCTGAAAAAAATAATCAAAAGTATATGTGCGCTGCATTAGGCGATTTTTCAGAAGGTGGGAAATTGGTAATAACTGATACTAAAAACCTTTTTGAGTGGGCATTTAACAATTTGTCTGTAAAACTTATAGTAGATAAAAAAAGTCCGATGGGTGAAACAAATTTAAAATATGCTACTACAGATCATATTCATTTTGTAGCGGCCGAAGATTTAGAATGTGTGCTGCCAAAAAATGTAGATCCGTCTAGCGTGCAAATTGACTTCAAAGTTTCCGAATATGTTGAAGCGCCAGTTGCAGCTGGTACAAAAATTGGTGAAGCATTTTTTAGTTATGCAAATCAACATATAAATAAAGTAGATATTGTTGCGATGGAAACAATTGAGCAAAATAAATTTATATATATCATTACAAATTTGAAAAAATTTTTTAGCTCTCCAGTATTTTTGATTACGTTTTCTATTTTTTCTATAGTTTTGGCAGCATATATATGCTTGGTTGTTTTTTATAATAAGAAAAATAGAAGAAGTAAACGTAGCCGATATCGAAGATACAAGAAATATTAAAGTTTAAAGGAAAAGAGGACTATTTGTGAAAACAATAGTTATTAATAAAAATGATTGTGATCAACGTTTAGATAAATTTTTATTTAAAACTTTTAAAAATATTCCCAAAAATTTAGTGTACAAAAGTATAAGAAGAAAAAATATAAAATTAGACGGAAAGGCTTGTAAACCCTTCACTAAGCTTTTATTAGGGCAAACGTTGGATATATATTTAAAAGATGAGTTTTTGTTTTGTAGAAATAAGTTTAATTTTTTAGATTCTTGCGACAGAATTGATATAGTTTTTGAAGATAAAAATATTATTTTAGTTAATAAAGAATCTGGAGTTCTTTGTCATCCGGACAAGAACACGACAAACAACTCTTTAATTGACAAAATTTCTTCTTATCTTTATAAAAAGAAAGAATACGATTTTTTAAAAGAAAATTCTTTTTCACCAGCGTTAGTTAACAGGCTTGACAGAAACACAAGTGGTTTAGTGATGGCTGCAAAAAATGCGCAGACTTTAAGAGTTTTGTGCGAAAAAATAAAAAATAAAGAAGTGAAAAAATTTTATATTTGTGTTGTAGAAGGGTATTTAAATTGTGAAAAAGGAAGACTCGTTGGATTCATTTTAAAAAATGAAAATAAAAATAAATCTGAAATATTACAAAAATCTAGTGAAAATTCTAAATTTGCGCTTTTAAAATATAAAGTTTTAGATAGAAAGTATAATAAAACTCTTGTTGAAGTAGAGTTAGAAACAGGAAGGTCTCATCAGATAAGAGCTCAGTTTTCGAATATAAAGCATCCCATATGTTTAGATTATAAATATGGTGCGAAAAAGAGTGCTAAATGTCAATATGGTTTTGCATTATGTTCTTATAAGATAAAGTTTTTATTTAAAAATCCATCTTGTGTTGATTATCTTAATTTTAAAGAATTTAAGGTAGAATCTGAAAGTTTTGTTCAAAAATTTTTTAAAAATTAATTTATCTACTTTTTAAAAGAGAATATTGGAGAAGAAATGTTTAATTTTTTTAGAAATAAAGAAGGAAATTTAGATTTTATAATTGTGGGGCTCGGTAATCCTGGTGAAAAATACAAAAATACAAGGCATAATGCCGGGTTTAATGCTATAGATTATATGGCGGAAAAAATGAGTTTAGAAATTAATGTTAATAAATTTAGTTCTTTTTGTAGTAAAACCTTTTTTTTAAATAGTAAAAAGGTTAAATTCATAAAACCTCAAACTTTTATTAATTTAAGCGGAGAAAGTGTTAGAAAATTTATGAAGTTTTTTAATGTTATTCCACAGAAAACTATTATTCTACTTGATGATATTAATTTTGAAGTTGGAAAATTTAAAGTAAAAATGAAAGGAAGCTCCGGTGGCCATAATGGCATGAAAAGCATAATAAATACCTGCGAAAGTGAAGATTTTATTAGAATAAAAATCGGTGTTGGTAGAAAGCCAGAGTTTTTTGAAGATCTTAAAGATTGGGTACTTTCTAAATTTACGGAAGAAGAGAGTAAAATTCTAAATTTTGTTTATGAAGAATCTTTTCTACGTATAAAGTCTATATTTAATTCATTTTGACAATATGTTTAAATTTATTTTAATTTCTATGATTTATAGTTTTGATAGCATGAAATTTGTTGAGTTTTAAATGTTAAAGTTTAGCTAAGTTCTAATTTATTATTTTTTGTATAGCTTTTGAATTAATCAATTTGTTTTTTAAAAAATGTTTAAGTAGAATTTTAATTGTGGGTGAGTTATAATAAATTTAAGTTTGCTTTCAGAATTTGAGTTATTCATTTTGTTGCAAAGCAGTTTTCAATATATAAATTTGTGCTTTTTATAAGTTTTAAGTTTTTAAAAAATATTTTTTGTTTTTTAACAGTTGATTAACTGTTGCAAATAGTCTATTTGATAAAAGGAGTGGTTTTTTGTTTGAACAAGATTTTATTAAACGACAAATAAATGCAATTGCAGATGCGCTTTCTGTGGCTATTTTTGGTAAAAAAAAGCTTTCAAGAATTATGGAAAACGAAGATGAAGAAAAAGAAGGAATGGGCTCAGATTTTGATAGTGATATTTTAAAAACTGTTTTAGAGCACAATTTTAAAACTGGGAATTATAAAGAAGCTAGAGAATTAATTTTTGACGCAGTAAATAAGAATAGTTCCAAAATAAATCTTATTTTAGCTTTGACCTTTTACGATAAAGTTTTGAAATTAAGTGATGAAGAACTTAAAAAACATGGTTTTTCGAAAGATGAAGTTGAAAAAGATATTGAAAAATTGAAAGATATTTATAATGAAGATTAAAAAACATTAATGGTTAAGTTTTTTGTGTTTTTTTGTTAATTTTAGAAATGATTTTTTTATTTAAAGAAGAATAAGTTTTTTACGAATGTTTACTTTTTAAATTGTTTGAAATTTGTTTTAGTTTTTCATTGCATCTATTTTATAAGTTTGATAACATAAGTATTGATAAGTGATTTTGTTGTTAAAAGTTTTTAAGGAGGGTTGTTAAAGTTGTGATTTAATTAAAACTGTATTTAGAAAGGTGGTAAATTTTATCTTTTCAAAAGATTTTTGCAATGTTTTGTTGTAAGTATTTTACTTTTAAAAAATTTTATTGAAGTTTTAAAATAATTATATATGGTAAAATTGAGGTTTTATTAAGTGAAAAAAAATCTTTTCTACATAATTATATGCAATATTCTTCATCCTTTTTTAAATTTTACGTATAAACTTTCAATAATCGGAAGTGAAAAGATACCAAAATCTGGAAGATTAATAATTTGCTCAAATCATACTTCTAATGCGGATCCTATTTTGTTAGCTTTAGCAAGTAAGAGACCTATTCGTTTTATGTCGAAATCTGAGCTTTTTAAAAATAAAATTTTTGCAATGTTTTTAAAGAAAGTAGGGGCTTTTCCTGTAAACAGAAAAGGGAGTAGCGGCGATGCAATCTCTGTTTGTTTTAAAATATTAGAAGATGAAGAAGTTCTAGGAATATTCATTGAAGGTACTAGATCTAAAACTGGAAAACTTTTAAGACCTAAATCTGGTGCGTCCATGATATCCTTAAAGACTGGTACTCCTATATTACCAGTTTGTATTTCTTCCACAAAAAATGATGGTAAGGTTAAAATTTTTACGAAGACTAAAGTTGAATTTGGCGATGTTATTTTTCCTGATGAAATTTTATTTAGTAAAAAAGACGATATTTTGAATAATAAAAAAGAAGAGAGTGTATTTTTGGGAGGGATTTCGAAATTAGATTTGAAATTAATAAACGAAGAAATTATGGCACAAATTGCATTTTTAAAGGCGAAAATTTGAACAAAGTTTTTTCGACAATAAATGTTTCAAAGAGAATTGGTTATTGCTTTGGTGTTGAACGTGCTATTGATATTGTTTATAAGTTGCTAGATGAAGGTAAGAAAGTGGCCACTTTCGGGCGTATCGTTCATAATTCTTTTCTTAACGAAAAACTTTTGAACAAAGGTGTTTTGGTGGTATCTTCTTTTTCAGAATTAAAAAATAATACAGTGATTGTTATAAGAGCACACGGTGCAAAGAAAGATTTTATTAATAAAATTGTCAAAAAAAATATAGAATATAAAGATGCGACTTGTCCTTTTGTTAAAAAGATTCACAGCATTGTTGCTGATATTAATGAAAATGGGATTATATTAATTGCTGGTGATAAAACTCACCCTGAAGTTGAGGGGATTATAAGTTACTGTAATTGTAAAAATTTTACTTTTAAAAATGGTGAAGAATTAAAGCTTTTGCTTAGTAAGTTAAATTTTGAAGAAGAAGATTTAGAGATTTTTGTTGTAGCACAAACTACTTTTTCATTAGAAGAGTGGGAAAAATGTTTGATTATTTTTAAAAAAGAGCTTAAAAAAGTTAAAATTTTTAATACTATTTGTGTTGAAACAAAAAAAAGACAACTAGAAACTGTGAAAATTTCGAGTTTATCGGATATAATGTTAATAATAGGGGATCCTAGTAGTTCAAATACGATTAAATTAAAAAAAATTAGTCAAAGACATTGCAAAACTTATCTTTTGGAATCCAAAGATCAAATAAATTCTATAAAATTAAAAAAATGGCAAAAAATAGGAGTTGTAGCTGGTGCATCTACACCAAAAGAGATAGTCAAGGAGGTATTGCGTACGATGTCAAGAGTTTTGAACGATGAGGGTTCCCAAAATGAAGACCAAATAGGAGAAGAGCAAGATTTTAGAGAAATGTTAGAGGAATCTTTCAAGGATTTTGATTTAAGTAGTAAAAAAAATATATCTGGGGTGGTTGAAAAAATTACTCCTCAGGAAGTTTACGTTAATTTGGGAAGGAAGCAAACTGGAGTAATTCCTATTTCAGAGTTAACATCTGATTTAAGCAAGGAAGCGAAGGATGTTGTGAGTGTTGGTGACAAATTGAATCTTAAAATTATTAAAGTAAATGATCAAGAGGGGACGATTATTCTTTCTAAGAAACGTGCAGATTATGATGAGTCTTGGTCAAAAATGTTAAATGCAAAAGAAGAAAATAAAATTTTAAGTGGAACGGTTATTGAAGTTGTAAAAGGTGGAATTATTGCAGATTCAGACGGCACAAGAGTCTTTATTCCTGGGTCTCAAGCAACAGCTTCAAGAGATGATGTATTAGAAAATTTGCTTCAAAAAGAAGTTTTTTTTAAAATTACTGAGGTTGATCGGTCAAAAAGGAAAATTGTTGGTTCAATTAAATCGGTTATTAGAGATGAAAGAAGAAAACTTCAAGAAGAGTTTTGGAAAACAGCTCAAGTTGGTAAAAAATACAAAGGCAAAGTGAAAACTATAAAAGAGTACGGTGCTTTTGTAGATATAGGTAATATAGACGGGATGCTACACGTCTCGGAGCTTTCATGGAATAGAGTTGGACATCCTTCAGAAGTTTTAAAAGTTAACGATGAAATAGAGGTTTATATAAAAAGTTTAGATCAAAAAGCAAATAAAATAGCTCTTGGATATAAAAAAGCAGAAAATAATCCTTGGGAAATTGTTAAAAATAAATACAAACCCGGTGACGTTGTTGATGTTGAAATAGTTGGATTTACTGATTTTGGTGCTTTTGCGAAAGTAATAGATGGAGTTGATGGCCTTATTCATATTTCGCAAATTTCTAAATCTAGAATTAATTCTCCGCAAGATGTTTTAAAATTAGGACAAATTGTTAAAGTTGTTATACGTGAAATAGATGCTCAGAGAAGAAGGCTTAGTTTATCTATAAATGCTTTAGATGAAATTTAGTTGTTTTTAAAAATTAAAAATTGTCTTAAAAAATAGAATAGTTTTAAGTTTTTTAGTTTTATATTACAATGTTGATAAATGCATTTATGATTTTAAATAAGATTAATTTTCGAAAAAAGTTTTTATTAGATTTTCTGCGGGTTTAAAATGATTTATTTAATTTTATTTGGGCATTAATGCAAATAAGCGAAAGATATGAAGATAATTGATGATGAGAGTTAAAAAAGCGGTAATACCAGCTGCTGGTCTTGGCACGAGAGTTTTGCCGATTACTAAATCTTTACCGAAAGAAATGTTGCCAATTGTTGATAAACCCGCAATACAGTATATTGTAGAAGAAGCTGTGTCTTCCGGAATAAAAGATATCCTTATTATAACTGGTAGAGGCAAAGAACTTATTGAAAATCATTTTGATAAAAACCCAGAGCTGGAAATTCGACTAAATAGAACGAACAAGCAGGATGCTCTAAAAGAAATTCTTGGTATTTCAAATCTTTCTAATATATATTTTGTTAGGCAGAAAGAAGCGCTTGGTTTGGGGCATGCAATTTTATGTGCGCGTTCGTTTGTCGGAGAGGAGCCTTTTGCTGTTTTGTACGCTGACGATATAATTTTAAGTGAAAAACCGGCTTGTAAACAGTTAATTGATGTTTACAATGAGTTTGGTTTGGGAGTTTTGGGCGTGAATAAAGTTAGTAAAAGCTCTATTTCAAAATATAGTTCATTAAAAGTTGACTTGATTCGGGATAATATTTATAGTTGTAGTGATATGATTGAAAAACCTACCGAAAGTCAAATTTTATCGCTTTATTCCGTTCTTGGTCGTTGCGTTCTCAATTCTGATGTTTTTGATATATTGGAAAGAACAAAGCCTGGTGTGGGAGAAGAAATTCAGTTGACTGATGCTATGAAAATTCTTGCAAGAGACAAAGGAATGATTGCGGTTGATTTTGTTGGAAAACGATATGACATGGGTAGCAAACTTGGTATAATGCAAGCTTCTGTGGAAGCGGCTCTTTCACATTCGGAAGTAAAAGAAGATTTTAAAAATTATTTAAAACAACTTTGCAGAAAATTATAATGTTTTTAGTAAAAAAATATTTTTATGAAACATTTTAGTATTTATAAATTTTTATATTTATATGTTGTTTTTATTTATATTTTAAAGTATTTAAACAGGAGATATATATGTTTTCAAAATTAGAAAATCTTGAGAAAAAATACGAAAAATTAGAAAAATTGTTATATGATTCAAAGTTTATTTCAAATAAAGAAGAATATAAAAAAGTTGTAAAAGAATATAAGTTTTTATCTCCAATTGTAGAAAAATATAGAGAATTCAAAAAGAATATGGATGATAAAATACAAGTTATGGAGCTTTTAAAGTCAAGCGAAGAAGATGTCCGCAAAATGGCAGAAGATGAAATTAAGGAATTAAAGTTAAAAATAGAAAGGATTTCTGTTGATTTAAAAAATTTATTGTCCCCAAAGGATCCTAACGATGGTAGAAATGTAATTATTGAAATTCGTGCAGGAGCGGGTGGTGAAGAAGCGGCTTTATTTTCTTCTGTTCTTTATAGAATGTATAGCATGTATGCAGAAACTAAAGGTTTTAAGTTTGAAATTTTAAATTTAAACGAAACGGGGATAGGCGGGTATAAAGAGGTTGTTTTTATGATTTTTGGGAAAGATGTTTTTTCAAAATTTAAATTTGAAAGTGGTGTTCATAGGGTTCAACGTGTACCAGAAACAGAGACTCAAGGAAGGGTTCATACTTCTACTGCAACTGTGGCAGTTTTGCCTGAAGCGGAAGATGTGGAAGTCGAAATTAATTTAGCAGATTTGCAAATTGATACTTTTAGGGCTAGTGGAGCGGGCGGTCAACATATAAATAAAACAGAATCTGCTATTAGAGTAACGCATATACCTTCTGGTATTGTTGTTGAATGTCAGGATGAAAGAAGTCAGCATAAGAACAAAAGTAAAGCCATAAAAGTTTTGAGATCAAGACTTTTAAAGGTGAAAGAAGAAGAACAAAAAAATGAAGTGGCTAAAGAAAGAAGGTGCCAAGTAGGTACGGGGGATAGATCCGAAAGGATAAGAACTTACAATTATCCTCAAGGACGTGTAACCGATCACAGAATTGGACTTACTTTGTATAGATTAGAAAATGTGTTAAATGGCGATCTTGATGAGATAATTGATTATTTAAGAGCGGCCTATGAGGCTTCAAAACTTTCTTTATAATTTAACTAGTTTTTCAATTTTTTTGTTTATGACTTTGTTATATGTTAAAGCAAAGTGTGATGTTTATTTTAATTTTTAAAGTGTTGTTTTGCAAAGAATTGTTGAGAGTTAAATAGAGGAGAAAATATGAGAAAGACTAAAATTATCTGTACCTTAGGTCCGTCAACAGATAATGAAGACATTATAAAATCATTAATACTTAATGGTATGAACATCGTTAGAATAAATGTTTCACATGGAACATTGGATGATCACAAAAAAAGAATTGATATGGTAAAAAGAGTTCGTAAAGCTTTAAATTGTTATGTTGCGCTTTTACTTGATACGAAAGGGCCTGAAATACGAACGGGAAAACTAAAAGATGCTAGTGTTTTTTTAGAAAACGATCAAAGCTATGTATTGACAACGAGAAAATGCCTGGGGGACAATAAAATTTGTAGTATTACTTTTAAAAACTTGCCTCAATATGTTTTGCCCGGAACAAAAATTTTGATAGATGATGGCCTTATAGAGCTGAAAGTGAATAAGATTGATTTTGAAAATATATTTTGTACAGTGATAAATGGAGGGGATTTACTTCCTTGCAAAGGAATTAATGTTCCTGGAATTAAAACGCCTTTACCGTTTATAGGACCAAGTGATACAATTGACCTTAAATTTGCGGTTGAACAAGATTTTGATTTTGTTGCAGCATCTTTTACCAGATGTAAAAAAGATCTTAATATGCTTAAATTAGAGTTAGAAAAGAACAATTGTTCTAGACTTAAGATAATAGCAAAAATAGAAAATTTAGAGGGGCTTAAAAATGTTGACGATATAATAAATATTTCAGATGGAATAATGGTTGGTAGAGGAGATCTTGGCGTTGAAATACCAATAGAAGAAATTCCTATTATTCAAAAATATATTATAAAAAAAGTAATTTCTACAGGAAAACAAGTTATAGTTGCAACTCAAATGTTAGAATCGATGATTAAAAATCCGAGGCCCACTAGAGCTGAATGTACAGATGTTGCCAACGCTATTTATGACGGAACTAGCGCTATAATGCTTTCTGGTGAGACTGCGTCTGGAAAGTATCCGATAAGTTCTTTAAAAATGATGTCTAAAATAGCTGAAAGAGCAGAAAAAGAGATTAATTATAAGTCAAGGTTGAAAAACATAGATTTATATCAAAAGTTCGATATAGCTACAGCAATTTCTCATGCAACATGTACAACGGCTCATGATCTTTCTGCTAAGGCAATAATAACGATAACAAAGACCGGCAGAACCGCTAAGATGATTTCGGGTTTTAAACCCGATTGTATTATAATAGGGGGTTCTTCCGATGAAACAGTTTTGAGACAAATGAGTTTATTTTGGGGTGTAATTCCTCTAGCTATAAAAGATAAAATTAGTAATGAAGAAATTTTTGACTATGTTATTAAAACTTCTTTGAAAAGGAAAGTAATTAAAAAAAATGATATTATCGTTATAACGGCGGGAGTATTCGGTGGAGCTGGGTATACTAATCTTATAAAAGTTCACATAGTTTAAGTTTTCTGCAAAGTAGTTTTTAAAAATTTTAGAGGCTTTTTACACAATATGAAACATAAAATTTGTTTATTAAAAAGTAGAAAAAATTTACGGGTTTAAAAAATGTTTTAATTTCGTAGTTTAGCTCCGAGTGTTTTATTTAAACGTTTTACAACACTATTTGCATAATTTTCTATTTCATTTGATGTTAAAGTTTTTTCGGGTGAACCAATTATTAATCTAAAAGTGATCGATTTTTTTTTGATAGGAACTTGACTTCCTTTATATTCATCTATAAACAATATTTTGTGAAGTAGTTTATTTGAGTAAGCTTCATCTTTTATAACTGCAGATATTTCATCCCATTTGACAGATAAGTCGAATAATAATGATAAATCATAATCTACTGTTGGGTATTCGAGAATATGTGAAAATTTATTTGTTCTAGATGAATATGGTTTTAGCAAATCAATATCTAATTCAAATAATGCCACCGTGTTTTTTTTAATTGCACAATCAAGAGAAGCTTTTTTTGACAAAAGCGCTAAATTTCCTATTTGTTCTTTATTATGAAATATATTTAGCCATGCTACATTATCAGCCCATATTGGTTTGTTATTTTTTTTGAATATTATTTGTTTTACATGAACGTAATAAGGAAGTGCTTCTATCACACCTTTTAATGTTCTGAAAAGTAGGTTCATTTTTTCAGGGGCCCCAACATAAGCCCCTGCAATATTTCTGTGTTGCACGGGTAATTTTTCTTGTGAATCATAACATGATTTTAAGACTTTATTTAAAAAAATTTGAGCGGATTCAAATATTGCAAATTCGTTGAAAAATCGCAAATTATTTGTGATTGCTTTACATAAATTAGGCAAAAGTGAAGAACAAAGATAAGATTCGCTTGGAGAAGGCGGCGATGAAAGTGATAACATATTTTTCTTGCTATTTTCCTGTAAAATTGCTTTTATATAATTGTCGTCCATCCAAGGATAAGTGAATATTTCACGCATTTTGCATCTAAATGCTAAATATTCTTTTATTTTTCTTTCTATGTCGATGTTAATTTGATTTGTTGCATGTTGAAAAGTTGTTGTTATTGGTGTCGCTTCAAAATTCTCTAAACCATGAATTCTTACTATTTCTTCCACAATATCGCTAGGAATAGAAATATCTCCTGTAGAACGCCAGGTTGGTGTAACAACTTGCATGTTGTCGTTGTTAAAATTAACTTCAAAACCAAGACGTTTAAGCTTATTAGTCATATCTTTATTTGGGATATGTTTTCCAAGCTGTTTTTTAAGCCAATTAAGTGAAACATCAATTTTGTTTTTTTTAAGATGTTTTGGATAGTTATCACAGAAACTTGTTAGTTTTATGTCTTTATATGAGTTTTTAAATAATTGCATGGCAAGCGAAAGAGCAATATCGCCTCTTTCTGGATCGATTGCTTTTTCATATCTGGTAGCTGCTTCTGTATGTATTTTGTGTTGTGTCGAAGTGCGTCTGATACTTATAGCATTGAAATTGGCAATTTCAAGGATAACTTTGTTGGTTTTAGGAAGTACAGAATCTTTTTCAGAACCCATTATACCTGCTAATCCTATAGGACTTTCATCATCTGCAATTATTAAATTATCTTCAGAGAGTGACAATTCTCTGCCGTTTAAAAGCAGAAGTTTTTCTTTTTTGAAAGCGTGGCGCACTGTTATATGCCCTTTTATATTGTCAAAGTCAAAAGCGTGAGTTGGCTGACCCGTCGCTAACATTACATAATTAGTTATATCAACTATTGCATTAACAGGACGTACACCTACTCGCCAAATGCGACTTTGTATTTCAAATGGTGAAGGCTTTATTGAAAGTCCTTCAATTTTCACTCCAATGTATCTAGGGCATTCCAATAAATTTTTTACAGTAACTGTTAAATTTGTTGCGGATTTTGGTGGCATAAATTTTTTAAAGTTTACAAGAGGCAAATCGTATAAAGTTGCAATTTCTCGTGCTATGCCATAATGTCCCCAAAGATCGGGACGATTAGTTAAAGATTTATTATCTATTTCTAATATTGTATCATCAAGTTCTAGAGCTTCCGAAAGCGGTGTTCCTGCTTTTGAATCAAATTTTGATAAATTAATTATTGTTGCCTCTTTTGTAAAAGGAAATAAATCAAATAACTCTATTTCAGATGATGCACAAATCATTCCAAAACTATTTACACCACGTACTTTTGTATTTTTTATTTCAACAAAGTTATTTTCCCCGTGCCAGCGAACCATTGCTCCCGGTCGTGCTACAGCAACTTTCATATTTTTTTTTAAATTACTTCCTCCACAAACTATTTCACATATTTCGCCATTGCCAATATCGGTTTTACATATTTTTAGCCGGTCTGCATTAGGATGAGAAATTACTTCAATTATTACACCAATTACTATATTATTAAATTTTTCATTCAATTTCATCGTATTTTCTACTTCTACTGTTGACATAGTTAAATCATAGGCAATTTGAGATGATTTTAGTATTTTTGGTATTTTCACATAATCTTTTATCCAATTTAATGATACCTTCATATTTGCTCCTTTATTAGTTAAATTGTTTTAAAAATCTAAGATCAGCAGAGTGAAATAATCTTATGTCATCTATTCCATATCGCATCATAACAAGGCGATCTAATCCGATATTTACATAAAAACCCGTAAATTTTTCTGGGTTAAGTTTTGCGGAGCGAAGTACATTTGGATGTGGTGTGCCACCAGGCATTATTTCTATCCAACCAACGTATTTACAAACACGACACCCCTTTTTATTGCAAACAAGACAGCCCATATCAATTTCAAAACCTGGTTCAACAAACGGAAAGTAACCAACACGCATTCTAATTGATACATCGCAACCAAACACTTTAGATAAAATACTTTTTATAATTATTTTTCCAGAAGAAAAAGTAAAGTCGTGATCAACAATCAAGGCTTCATATTGGAAAAAAGCTCTCTCGTGCTTTGCATCAGTTGATTCATTACGATACACCTTTCCTGGGTAAACAAAACGAAATGGTGGTTTGTGCGTTTGAAGATATCGAATGCTTGCACCAGTTAAATGTGGACGAAGACAAAGTCGACTATTATTTTTTTGCGCACTATGTTCTGTTAACCAATAAGTGTCCATGCTTTCGCGTGCAGGATGATTTTTAGGGAAATTTAAATTGTCAAAAGCGTACAGTTCACTTGTTATTTCTTGTTCCTGAAATATTTCAAATCCCATTGAGCGAAATGTATCATTAAGGTCATAACAAATTTGAGTAATAGGATGCAATCCTCCCGTGTGTGGAGGTATACCCGGAAGAGTAGCGTCAAAATCTAAAGGTATTTCTAACATTTTAAAAAAAAGTTCTTCTTTTCGTAATTTAAGCAAGTTATTAAAACAGTTTTTAAGTTTATTTGCAGCACATCCCGCTTCAGATCGCTTTGAAATTTCAAGATTAGGTATCTCTTTTAAAATATCTTTAATAACTCCTTGTTTTCCCAACAAAGATGATTTTATGATTTTTAATTCTTCTATGGTTTTTGCTTTTTTGATTTTATTTGTTCCTTCGTTTAATATATTATTTATTTTTTCTTGCATTGTTTAAAATACCCTACAAAAACACTAATTTTAGTATTTTGTGTTCCTTTCTTTCATACAAGTACAATAAAACGTATTTTTAAATAATATAATTGCTTTTGTTTAAAACAGTAAAATTTTTTCGCTTCTAGTCCATTATACTATATTTAGCTAGTTTACTTCAAAAAACATTTATTTTAATAGTGTTTTTAACAATAAAATATTATACATTTAAAGTTTTTTAAACATAATAAATTTCGATTAAATGATTTTTAAAACTATTTTAATTTTTGATTTAAAAATTTAAGTTTAAAAGAGCTTATCAAAGCTTAATTTTTTATTAAGAAAAAGCATCCTACTTTGGATGCTAAGTTTTATATATTTTTATTTAAGCTTTTCTATATTTTTAGGTGATGAATCTGTTGTGTATTTTTAAAACATTAATTTAACATATATTTAGTGTTTTTATATTATTAAAACTGATTTTTAACTACGAGCTTAATTTTTTTTCTATTGTTTTTATAAAATCGTTGTGTTTATTTTGTAGATTTTTAAAATTATGCTATTTTGTCTTTATTTTTTGTTTAAAATTTCAATTCTTATTGTAATTTATTAGAAAATAAAAAAGTAAAAACTTTTATTTTTAACATTGAAATAATAATAAAATGTAATAAGCTTAAATAAAAGTAACATACAATTTATCACTGAATAAAAAATAAAAACTATATTGGGTGATGATGAAAATTATAAAAATAAGATTAAAAATAGTACCATTATTTGCAATTACACTTATATTTATATTTTTTTTAATTATTTACTCTTTCAAAAAAGCGGGGAACACCGCAGTGCTAAATGAATTAAATGAAAAAGGAAATTTTATAAAATATGCCAAATTTAGTGTTAATTATGAAGCGCTTAACAAAGCTTTTCAACTAGATATCAATTCTCAAAATTTAAAAAATAAATTAAACTTTATAGATATGCTTGCTTACCTTGGAGCTATGTACGGTGGAAAATTTGAGGGTAGTTACAAATCGAAAGATTTAGAAAATTTAGCTAAAAAATTACAAGAAGGTGAAAGTATAGAAAAATTAACTAAAAATATGAAGTTTTTTCCATATTATAAAGAAGTATATTCTGCCGTTTTAGGTGAATTTATTGGAAAATATAAGGTTCAAGTTAAAAATAAAATATCTGAAAATGATGTAGCATTTGAAGAAAAATATGGATTAAAAGTATTTTTTCCTATAGCAAAAACTTTTTCTTGCTCACATTATAGAGATTTTGGAGCTTCCAGAAGTTTCGGATATCAAAGGCCCCATTTAGGACACGATATAACAGCAGGAATTGGGACACCTGTTATAGCTGTAGAATCTGGAAAAGTAGAATGTGTGGGATGGAACAAATATGGTGGTTGGAGAATAGGAATCAGAAGTTTTGACAAAAAAAGATATTATTATTATGCTCATCTTAGAAAAAACAAACCTTATCATCCTAAAATAAAAGAAGGAGAATTAATAAAAGCAGGAGATGTTATAGGCTATGTGGGAAGAACTGGTTATAGTGAAAAAGAAAATGTAAATAATATAGAGACTAGCCACCTACACTTGGGTATACAACTAATATTTGATGAGTCACAAAAGGAGTCTGACAATGAAATATGGATAGACTTATATGCTATAACTGAGTTTTTAAAAAAAAATAAATCAGAAGTTTACAAAGATAAAAAAACTAAAGAATACTATAGAAAATATGATTTTTCAGAAAAATATTTCGAAGAACAAAATTAATTCTAAAAATATTTTAAGTTTTAAAGTAGAATAAATTATTTTTAATAAAGATTGTACAAAATTTATATTAAAATACTTATGAAAAAATCTTAATAATATAAAATAAAAAATAAAGTTTAATATATTTAAAATTATCGTTATTTATAAAATAAATTTGGTTTTAAATTTAAAAATATTGAAAAATTTTATGTAAATTATTTTAAAATTTTGCACAAAACTTATTAGTTTTAAAATATCGGATTTTAAATTTTCGAGCTTAAATAAAAAAATTTAACTCAGTATATTTCTAACATTGTTAAAAATTATATGGGAAAAAACAGCTATTTGTTTATCTGAAAAATATAAGATTTAATAAAAACTCAAAAGCCCAATTTCTTAAAAATTTAAGTAAATTGAGCTTTTATTTTAAGAAACAAATAAGGCTGGTTTTAATAATGATGATGCAGTAAACGGAGCTAGCTCAAGACTTATAAAAAAACCCTGATTGTGTTCACAACTTGGACAAACCTTAGGAGCTGATAACCCTTTGTAAACTTCGCCACAATTTAAGCACATCCATTCGGTTTCTATATTAGAAATAAATAGTTTATTTTCTTTTAAAAGATCAGCAAAATACTTAAAACGATCACTGTGTGTTTTTTCTATTTTAGAAATCGTATTAAATTTCGATGATATTTTATTAAACCCTTCTTCTTTTGCTATTCTAGCAAAGTTTGAGTAGTCATGTTTATATTCTTCATACTCATTATTTTGAGCAGCTTTTAAAAGCTCTAAAGTGCTATTGTAATTATCAACAGGATAATTGGCACTTATCGAAATTTTTTGTCCAGAAAATTCTTTTAATAAATTATAATAAACTTTTGCATGTTCTTTTTCTTGGTTTGCTGTGAACAAAAAAATTGATTCTATTACTTGCAAATTTTCTTTTTTTGCTTGAGACGCAGAAAAAACATACCTATTAAAAGCTTGACTTTCACCTGAAAAGGCTTTCATTAAATTGTGCTTCGTTTGACTATTTTCAAATTCAATAGACATAATTATTGTCCCCTTTTCAGAAATTTTAGTAACTTCACTTACAAATTTATTAAAATTTTATTTAATTTTAATATTTTTAGTAACTTTAGAAGGTACATTTATATTATATCAAAATTTTTAAATTTTGAATATAGTTTCGTACACTTTAAGAAATTTATGTTTAAATTCTTGTTTAAATTTAAAAATTTCTAACACAAAATATTTTACCCCTCACCCTTTTTTCAAGTTTGTCTTTTAAGCTAAATCACAATACAATATTATTATAGAATTTAACTATTGTGCTTTCTTAAAACACAAGGAGAAAAATAAATTTATGATAAGAAAACTATTTGGTGCAACAAATGATTTAGTATTTAAAAAAGTTTTTGGTGATGAGAAAAATCAAATAATAATAAAAGACTTTCTAGATTCAATTTTAGATATTAAAAAGGAAGAATATGAAAATATTCGTGTAGTTGATCCATTTATTAAAATTCAAAACTATGCTAAAGATAAAATTGGAATTTTAGATATAAAGCTAAAACTTAAGTCAGGTAAAATAATAGATATTGAGATACAAGTAGCATATAAAGAAAATATAAGAGAAAGAGTTCTTTACTATCTTTCAAATATGATTTTAGATCAGATGGGACCAGGAGAAGATTATGATAAGATCCAAAAAGTTGTAAGTATATTAATTGCTGCAGAACATATATTAATAAAAGAAAATGACAATTGTCATAATAAATACTTACTTATTGATAAAAAAACAAATTCTACTTTTACAAACAAAATAGAGATAAACACACTTGAAATTTTAAAGTTACCAAAAGATATAGAAAACGATAACTTAATAATGTGGATTAAGTTTTTAAAAGCAAAAAGTGAGGAGGATTTAAAAATGGTATATGATACTAAAAATCAAGCTATTAAAGAAGCTGTAAA
>JAITRE010000016.1 GCA_031288555.1 Oscillospiraceae bacterium | reverse complement strand
TTCAAAATTATCAACAATTTCATTTTCAACTTCCTGAACTTTTTGAACTTCAGACAAATTTTCATCTGTTCCTGATAAACCTTCTTTACCAGCAAAGACTTTATTGTCTATAAACTGATGATTAACGCTATTTAAAATCAACATTAAACTTATAAAAAGGGAAAAATACCTTTTAATATTTATCTTCTTCAACTTTACTATCTTTTTTCTATTCATTTTTAACTTCCTTATCTTTAATTATTTTTTAAATTTAAACATACTTTAATTTTAATAATAACATTTTATTCGACTTTTGTCAATCAAAAAAGTTATATTAATATAAAATTCGCTATTAAACAAGTAAATAAATATAAAAATTAACACAAATATTCAACTAATTTCTTTGCAAAGAACTATTTAAGTCTTTAAATCTTCACGACATTTAATTTAACATTCAATTTACTTTGCAAAATTAAATTAACTAAAGAAAACTTATTAAATCCTAAAATAATAATTTAACCATCTTTTAAATTTTTAAAATCAATTAAAATATTAAAACATCTATTTTAACAACAAAATTTTTGTTTAAAACCAAACTCTAAAAACACTTGATTTTTAAATATTTTAATTGTAAAATTATTTTTACTTGATTAAATTTATATAAAATAAAACATTTTTCCCTTATTTTTATTAAAACAAGTGAAATTTTTTAAAAGGAGTTCTTATGTTTACACAAAAAAAAACTAAAATAGCTTTAAAAAGAACGATTTCTTTTTTTATTGGGCTTTCTCTACTTTCGGCAAACTACTTAAATCCATTAAATAGTAAAGTTTCTGCAATGAAGAAAAATAAAGAAACTAAAACTACAAATAACGAAAATAAATCCCTTACACTTCCTAACGAAAATCAGATTCCTTTAAACGAAGGGAGCAACGGAAACGGTATTCAAGGAGATTTGCAAAATACAAACTCCCAATCTTTGAATGAAGTGATTAATGTAGATTCTCACTCTAGTGAAACGAATAGCGAAGAAGATCAAAGTTCAACAAATTCAAACCAAACTAATTTACAAAATACAAATTCTTTAATGCCTGCGACAGACGAATCATATCTTAATAGCGGAATATTGCATATTTTTGACGAAAACAGTGAAGATAAAAAAGAAAATACACCTAAAACAAACGAAAATGCAAATGAATTTTCTGTTGTTGAAACTGCAGATAATGGTAGAATAATTACAACTAATGGAGAAAGTTTAAAATTTGAAGATGTTTTTTATTTTTTTACAAATAAAAAAAATAACACGTCTTTCGCTGAAAAAAGCCGAAAAAATTATAAATATTTAAAGCAAATGAAAACTTTTGATTTTCATATGTCCGAAAAAGATAGTATGGTTTCCATTATAGAAGTTAAAAAAGAATATAAAAAAACAATAAAAGAAGTTTTTCTTCCTAAATTTTTAAACATTAACAACCAAAAAATGCCAGTTATCGCTATAGGAGAGAGTGCTTTCTCAGAATGCTCTGAACTAACAAAAATTGTTGTCTCTGATTGCGTTCTTAAAATAGGAAGCCTGGCGTTTATGTGCTGCAAAAAATTAACAACTGTTGTTTTGCCAGAATCTATTCAATTTATAAACTCTAGGGCATTTTGGAATTGTTCCAATTTAACTAGTATTAATTTGCCAAATTCCATTTTAAACATTGATTCTTCCACATTTGCTAATTGTATAAAATTAGAAACAATTGTTTTACCAAACTTTACTAATTTGAATGATTATATGTTTATTGGTTGCGAAAATTTAACAACTGTCGTTTTACCAAATTTTATTACAGTAATTCAAAGAAACATTTTCGATTGTTGCAAAAAATTAAAAAATATTAATCTTTCAAACTCTATTTATCACATCGGAAAATCAGCTTTTAAACAATGCCAAAGTTTAGAAAGATTTACTTTATCGCCATCGACGAAAATATCACATAATATAATTATAGAAAACTTTGCTTTTTGCGATTGTATTGGCTTAACAAAAGCTACTTTTCTATCGCTCTATCTTCATATAGGAGAGGAATCTTTTTCAAATTGCAAAAATCTTAAATATTTAGAAATACCAAACAATGCCACCTTAGACGCACATAGTTTTTTAAACTGTAATAATTTAAATAAAATAATAAAAAATCAATTCAAACGTGATTTCCCAGAAATTGTTTTTTCTATAAACTTTTTATCTTAAATTCATAAAACATTAATTTATGTTTTAAAAAAGCGGAGTATTTATAAGTTTTAAAGAGCCTTTTTGGGCTCTTTTTTTATAAATTTCTTTAGTTTAAATTTTAGTTTTAAAATCTTAATAATCAATCATTAAAAACATACTTTTAAAATTTAAAATTAAATTTTAATCATCAAAACAATTGCTTTAAAAATATTTTAGTTGTAAAATTATTTTAGTTTGTTAAATTTTTACAAATAAAACAATTTTTTCCTTATTTTAAATTTGTTGAGAATTTAAGTAATTTTTAAAAGGAGTTTTTTATTTATGTTTACCCGAAAAAATATTAAAACAGTAAATTTTAAAAAAGTAGTTTCTTTTTTTATTGGACTTTCTTTACTTTTGACAAACTACTTATTAAATAGTAAAGTTTCTGCGCTCCCACCTCCAACAAATAATCTAGTAAATGCTGACCATAAACACCGTATGCTTTTGATGCAAGTGAAACGCAGAGTAAAAGCAAAATGTGACGAATCTTCTATAAAATATCTGAATAAACATCGCAAACTTTTGATAAAAGCAGAGGAAGAAAAAGAAAGCGATGAAAACGGAATAAAAACATAATAGCAAAACAAGAAGTAATACAGTAGAAATTTTCAGAGGAAATGGTACAGTCGTGTTGTAGCCTTTTTACTAAAACATTGCAATCTTTTTACTAAATACAGAGCAGAAAAAGATACGAAAATAAAGAAATTTCTTCCTTGTTTGAGTTTGTTAAAATTAAAGTAGAATTTTAAAAAGGAACTCTTATTTATGTTCACTGATAAAAATAACAAAATAATAAGATTTAAAAAAGCAGTTTCTTTTTTTATTGGACTTTCTTTACTTTCGACAAATTGTTTAAACCCATTAAATAGCAAAGTCTCTGCAATGGAAAATGAAGATTTTTTAAAAAATAAAAAAACTAGTAGTTCGGCAAGCGAAAACAGGTCTCTTGTGGCCCCATTTCAA
>JAITRE010000003.1 GCA_031288555.1 Oscillospiraceae bacterium | reverse complement strand
TTTCTTATCATAAATTTATTTTTCTCCTTGTGTTTTAAGAAAGCACAATAGTTAAATTCTATAATAATATTGTATTGTGATTTAGCTTAAAAGACAAACTTGAAAAAAGGGTGAGGGGGATTACTCTTTGAAAAGATGTTTTTTAAAATTTAATCTTTAAAGTTTACGATAAAAAAACCAAAGGGCGCTGGTGAGAATTTTTAAATTTAAGCAAAAATATATAAATTTTAAAAAGAAAGTTTTAAAACTAGTTCAAAATGGCTTTAAAATAGAAAATTAAATTTGAAAATGGCGCAAACAAACAGTTTATTTAATTAAAAGATAATTTATTGGCAATAACTTTATTTTCAAATTCTTCTGTCGATGTAAAATAACCTGTTTCTTTTGCGTATTGCCACCATTCGTATCCATAACGTACAGAAGAATTTTCCCAAGGCTTACTTGCTGCAAAATGTACTATAACCGGATTTCTCCTGCCTTCGTCCCACTCTTCTTCTGTAAACAGTCTTATAGGTACAGGGTCTTCCGAAAAGTCGCTTTCAAGTCTAAAAAAACAAAGAACATTGTATTTAAGCGGAATATCTTTTATTTTGCTATAAAACACATAGTTTATTGATGCTTGATCGTGAGCTAAGCCCTTATTTCTTTTAAAATAATTTTCAATTTTATCAGTGATATTTTCTTCTCTGCAGATGTCTAAATCAATCAGCAGTACCCCCGTGTTTATATAGTATTGAAAATCAAATATACCTTTAGTTTCGTAAGGAAAACGATGATTTGCAAAATATCTTATTGAATCTGCGACACCACCAATTGGCTTTCCCTCAAGGTTTATTTGATATAAGTCTTTGATGTCTTTGAGTATAACAGTATCTACATCAATATAGATACATTTATGAATATTTTGAGGAAGATATTTTGGAATTAAGGTTTTGTAAAAAGCTTCTTTTGGAAAACGACCATGCTTCCAGTCTTCGCACTCATTTCCCATATTTATAAAATTTATTTTTTTGCAATTTTCAAAGTTATTTTCAAGGCCTATAAGTTCATCTTTTCTTGAAAATTCAGGGGAAATTAAAACGTAAAATACGTAATTACTGTTTGAATTTTTTAGTAAAGAAGTAGTAGCTACCATTGCTTGAGGAAGATAATTATTATCAATACTTATCACTATAGGTATAGAAAAATTTTCCTTTTTTATAGCTTCGCCAACAATATATTTAAATATAAATAAAAAAAATAAAACAGTTAAAAGAAATATTTTATAAGATTTTATTTTTTTTAGTAAAAAATTCATATCAGCCTTTCCGTTAAAAAGTATTGGAATTTTAAACTATAAGCTTTAAAGTTTTTAAAACTTAATCAGAATTTATTTTATTTGCAAAATATTTGTAAATTTTCTTTGTTTTTTCTGGTGAAATTTTTTTTCCTTTGATTTTTTTTGCAGCAGTCCAAGCTTTTTTTAAATCATCTTCAAAATATTCTTTAAATTTATCCTCTTCATCTTTTATAGAATTTAAAATTACCATAGTTATTATTGATCTAGTATCCAAATCTCCTGTTTTATAAAGACTATTAAAGATTTTTGACAATTTTTTTATCTCGTTTTTTTCTTTTAAAGAACAAACGAGAGTTTCTTTTATTTTTGGCACTATATTTTGCATTGTGAAAGTTACTGGGCGAAATCTTTCAAAAGAATCTTTTTCTTTTTGGATTTCTTTTTTTAAATCAGGAAAAACACTAGCTATACGATTTATAAGAAAAATCGGGTCTATTTCTGAATCGTCATTGTTTTTATTTTTTTTAAAATGTTTGAGGGATTTTTTTTTATTTTTTTTAGGATCTAAAATTCCAATTGAAGCTAAAAAATCAGAAGAAATAACTTCTAGTTGCTTGTTTGTTTTTTCATCTTGGTCAAACAACCAACTAGAAACAATTTTTTTACTATCAAAAGATTCAAGTTCGCCACTTTTAAGAAAAAATATTTTTGTACTAATGTTAAAAGATATCTCGTATTCAATCTCTTCTGAAACAAAAATTTTAGATATAACACCATTTTTTTGAGTTTTTTCAGATCTAAAACCAAATGGTGCCAATTCATTTTCTAGTTTGTCTGCAACGAACGAAAAAATCTTTTCATCATTTTTTGTTGAATCAGCCAAAGCCTAAACCTCCAAAAGGCAATTTTAAATACGAAATTACAAATTGCTTAAAACCCATAACATATCTTTAATACACACAGACTAAATTTTAATATATAAATACAGCAGGTGTCAATGCCTTAAAACTATTGTATTCTGTTTTTAAATGGCTTAATTATGGGTTTTTAAGCAAAAGATGTAAAATTTTAATTTAAGAAATTTATTGTTTAAAGCTATTCCAGGTATTCTTTATTTTTTAAAGCCCCTACTAGATACAAAACTGGCAATACAGCGCCAACTAAGCAAATGAGTATCACAAGTGGATAGTTCAAAGATAAAGTTGCTATAATTCCATTTGTTAAAAAAAGTACTAGATAAATTATGCCAAAAATTACGCAATCTTTTGCTTTTTCTATTTTTTCAGAATTTAAAATTCCTAATGTTCCAGTTATTAATCCCCATAAAATTGTTAACAAACTAATAAAAATTGTAATTAATATACTTTCTTCGTTAATGTTTTTAACAGATAGTGATTTTTCAATATTGGATGTTAGCTCACTTGGATTTATCATTTGAGAAATTATTGTTCCTAAACCTAAAAAATTTAACACAATTATTATAATACTTGAAATTTTTAAGTAAAGATAACCTTTAGGTTTGCATTCCATTAATATTCCTCCTGTTTTATTTTTTAGGCAAGATAATTATTTTTAAAGCAAAAACTTAAAAATCCTTTATTTTAAATTAAAATATTGTTAATATAAAAGTAGTGCCTATTAATACAATATTAATTTAGTACGAATAATGTGATAACTTGTAATTTAATCAGTTTTCTTAATTAATGCTATATTGAATTTGAAAAGTAGAGTTTAATAAAAAAATGACTTTTTGAGTATAAATGCAATAAATGTTTATTTATTTTATTTTTTTTAGAAGATTTTAAAATTCTAACAAAAATTTTGCTTTAATAAATGATGTATTTTATGATTTTTCCAATATTTTAATTCATTTAATGCGTAGAAAGGATTGAATATGAAGAAAAATGTAGCTGTAATTTTTGGAGGCGTCTCTAGTGAATATGAAATTTCTTTAAAATCCGCTTTTAATGTTTTATCGAAATTGTCTTTAAAAAACTATAATGTGATTATTATTGGTATTACTAAATCTGGAAGATGGTTAAAATATAATGACAAACTTGAAAACATAAAAGATGATTCATGGGAAAACCATCCTTTTAACACAAATATTGTTTTTTCTACTGATAGGAAGAATAAAGGTATTTTTAAGTTTAATAAAGACAAATTTGAATTTGAAAAAATTGATGTAGTTTTTCCTGTGTTGCATGGTAAAAATGGGGAAGATGGAAAAATACAATCTTTGCTTGAATTGGCGGATTTGCCTTTTGTGGGATGTTCTAGTGTTGCTAGTGCAAATTGTATGGATAAAACAATTACAAATCTTATATTAAAAGAAGTTGGAATAAAAAAGATAAAGTCGTATTGGTTTTATTTTTACGATTATGAAGAGAATTCTGAAAAAATATTTACAAAAATAGAGGAAAAAATTGGTGATTATCCTATTTTTGTTAAACCTGCACGGAGTGGGTCCTCTATTGGTGTTAGAAAAGTCTCAAACAAAACAGAATTATCAGATGCAATAAAATTGACTGCGAAGGAAGATTACAAAATATTAGTAGAGGAAGCGATAATTGGTAAAGAACTTGAATGCGCAATTTTAGGAAATGAAAACTGCATTGTTTCTAGTATAGGTGAAATTTTTACAAATAACGGTTTTTATGATTACGATGCAAAATATTTAAACAATGAGACTCAAATGTCTATTCCTGCAAATATAGATGATGAAATTTCGAAAAAAATACAAAATATTGCTATAAAAGCCTATAAAACAATGGAATGCAGTGGACTTGCGCGAGTAGACTTTTTCTTAAAGAAGAGTAATGGAGAGATTATTTTAAACGAAATAAACACAATTCCTGGTTTTACAAATGTGAGTATGTATCCAAGGTTAATGGATGCTTTTGGTTTTGATTTGGAAAATCTTTTAGATAAATTGATAGATTTAGCTTTTTTAAAAACAACAAAACTAAAAAGCCATAAATAAAATTCTGACACGAGAATTTTAAAAATCAGAGGTGAACGATATTTTTGAAAAATAAAAATAGTAACTTGCCAATTGGTGTGTTTGATTCGGGTTTAGGTGGTTTAACTGTTGTTAGTAAACTAACAGAAGTTTTGCCTAATGAAGATATAATTTATTTTGGAGATACAGGAAGGGTTCCTTACGGTACTAGAAGTAAGGAAATAATTATTAAGTATGCAAAACAAGATATAGCGTTTTTAAAATCTTTGGGCGTTAAAATAATAGTTGTTGCTTGTGGCAGCGTTAGTTCAGTTGCTTTAGATTATATAAGTTTATCTGACATGCTACTTGCGGAAGTTGTAAAACCTACAACATTAGCTGCTGCGAATGCGACTAAAAATTTTAAAATTGGAATTATAGGTACGAGTGCTACGATTAATAGTGGATCTTATTCAAATGAATTAAAAAAAATAAATAAAAATTTTAATGTTTTTGAAAAAGCGTGCCCTTTGTTTGTTCCTTTAGTTGAAAATGGAATAACGTCTAAAAACGACTCGGTTGTTTTGGAAATTGCAAATAGATATCTTTCTTTTTTAAAGGAAGTGGATGTAGATACCTTGATACTTGGGTGTACACATTATCAAATATTGGAGGATGTTATATCATTTGTTTTAGGTAAAAACGTAAATCTTATAAATTCTGGCAAAGAAACTGCAATTTCTACTTTTAAATTACTTAAAGAAAGCAATATGCTAAATAAATCAAAAAATAAAGGAAAATATTTATTTTACGTTAGTGATGAAGTGAATAGTTTTAAAATAGAAGCTGAAAAATTTTTAGGATGGAAAAGTGGATATTCTATAAAAAAAACGGATGCTGTTTTTTAAAAAATTATTTTTGTTAAGAAGTTTATTTTAAATTTGTTTTACTGCGTTTTTATTGTTCAGTTATTATGAGAACAATGTTGTGCAAACTTTAAAAATTAATTTACATAAAAATTTTTATCAAAACTTCTATATTGAACTGCTTCAAGTACGTGATTATCTTCTATCAATTCTTTTTGTTCTAAATCTGCTATTGTGCGAGCAACTTTTAAAATTTTACTGTAAGCTCTTGCAGAGAATCCTAATTTGTTAAAAGTTAATTCCAGAATTTTTGTAGCAGAATTTGAAAGTATACAGACTTTACTTATAAGATTTGATGAAATCTTTGCATTATAAGAAATACTTGTATTTTTACATCTTTCTAATTGTATGTTTCTTGCTTTGCTGACTCTTTCTTTTATATTTTTTGAAGTTTCATTTAATTTTTTGTTTGTGAATTCACTAAAATTTATAGCTGGCACTTCTATTTGCATGTCTAATCTATCTAGTAAAGGGCCTGAAATTTTTGAGGAATATCTTTGTATCGATTTGGAAGAACAAGTGCAATTATGATTTGGATCTCCAAAATAACCGCACATGCAAGGATTCATAGCAGCGACCAGCATTGTACAGCATGGGTACGACAAAATACTATTTGCTCGAGATATTGTAACTGTACCATCTTCTAAAGGTTGTCTTAGAACTTCCAAAGAATTGCGGGAAAATTCAGGCATTTCGTCTAAAAACAACACTCCGTTGTGAGAAAGCGAAATTTCGCCTGGACGCGGAATATTTCCTCCCCCAACAAGTCCAACTGCAGAAATTGTGTGATGCGGAGATCTAAATGGCCTATCTTCAACCAAAGAAGTTGAACTTTTAAGCAAACCAGCTATAGAATAAACTTTAGTTGTTTCGAGAGATTCTTTAAAAGTCATACTTGGTAAAATAGAAGGAAGGCGTTTTGCAAGCATACTTTTTCCTGAACCAGGAGGACCTATTAAAATTATATTATGACCACCAGCAGCAGCAATTTCTAAAGCTCTTTTTGCTCTGTATTGACCACAAACTTCTGAATAATCGGGCAGAAAAACATTGTTCTTTATCTTTTTAAAAATTTTTTTGGCAGGATTAATTATATGTTTATTGCATAAATGGCTCATCAGTTCAGAGACACTTTCTACGGGAAGAACTCTAATTCCGTCGATAGCAGCACCTTCAGCTGCATTTTGTTTTGGAAGGTAAAAATTTTCGACCCCTATTTCTTTAGCTTTTATTGTCATGCACAAAATTCCATTAATAGGTCTTACCTTTCCAGAAAGTGAAAGTTCACCCACAAAAGCAGAGTTGTCTATATTTGCTGTTAGTTGCCCACTTGCTTTTAAAATTGCTACTAAAATTGGAAGATCATAAAAAGAACCTGTTTTTTTAATGTCAGCGGGCGCAAGATTTACAGTAATTTTTCTTATAGGAAAAGAGAACCCTGAATTTTTAAGTGCAGAGCGAACGCGCTCTCTTGACTCTTTTATAGAAGCATCTGGTAAACCAACTAAATCAAAACAAGGTATTCCTGTGCTAAGATCGGTTTCTACATTTACAACAAAAGCGTCCATTCCCAAAACACCGAAACTACGCAAACTTGAAATCATTTAAATAAAAACTCCCTAAATTACTTTATAATTTAAGTTTAATTTAAAGTAAAATTTTAAAATATGTATATTTTTACAAAATTTACTAATTTAAAACAATTTTATATGATATATATGTATAAACGATATGTTTAAAATAATAAATATATATTAAATCCTTTTAAATAATGTTAGCTGTTAAAAAATAAAAAGTCAACAAATTGATAATTAAAATTTGCGAATTAAAAGTAGAACAAATATTAAATAATAAAAATTGAATTGAAAGTACAGTGTTATAAAATATTTTAGTTATTAATTTTATAATATGTATTTTCGATATTTTATAAATTTATTTTTTGTTATAAAAAATAAAAATCTGTATTAATTTAAAGCAAAGTACTTGTATTTTTAAATAATAATATTATTAAATTAATTTTTATTTATAGTTGTGGACTAAAGTCGATGATGGTTTGCATAAATCTTTTGTAGGTGGTTTAGCATATGAATAAAAATTTTTATAACATTTTATTTTATACAATTTTAATTATGGGTTATGCGGTGTTTGCGATTCTTATGAGCAGAGCGTACAAAGAAGTTGATAGGCAATCTGTGTCAAATTTATTTTCAGAACGATCACCCACTATAATTATAGATCCAGGCCACGGAGGAGAAGATGATGGAGCTGTCGCTGAAGGCGGAAAAGTTAGTGAAAAAGATTTAAATCTTGAAATTTCAAAAATTTTGAGAGATATGTTTAAATCTTCGGGATTCAATGTGGAAATGACGCGTGACACAGACATATCTATTTATGATCGTGACAAAAATTTAAAAAGTTTGTCTGAAAAAAAAACATCGGATCTTAACAATAGAGTTAAAATTGCTCAAAATAATCCGAATAGTGTTTTAATAAGTATTCATCAAAATTCACACCCAGATAAGTTTTCTAAGGGTACAGAAATATTTTATTCTCCAAATAATAAGTTGAGCGAAGAATTTGCTTTTTGTTTAGAAAAAATATTTAAAAAAATCCAACCGAATAATAAAAGAGAAGTAAAAAATTCAAAAAATTTTATATTTATATTAAAGAAAGTGACGATTCCAGCAGTAATGGTAGAGTGTGGTTTTATATCAAATTATAAAGAATTATTAAAATTAAAAAATTTTGACTATCAGAAACAAATTGCATTTTGTATATATTGTGCATACGTTGAATATTGCAATAATTTTTATTTTCATTAATGTTCTTTCAAAAATTTATTAAGTTTGTAAGTTTTTTAAAATCTTAAAGAAAAAATACATGTACGCTGAATTTTAACATTTGTTTGAAGCAAAAAAATGGACTACTTTTCAATTTATAAAGATTTTTTAATAATTACATCTTTCCCAGAATTTTCCCATGGAAATTCAAATGTAAATTCAAAGTTTCTGCTTACAGGTAACAAAATTTTATTGAGTGCTGTGACGCTTTTAAAATTTTTATTGTAATTTTCTACGTCGTAAATAGTTGCTAAATATTTGGCTTTTAAAAGATTAAAATTTTTAGGTAAAGTTGAAAATATTGCAAAATCACAATTTTTAAAATTTTTAGGAGATTTGGAAATATCAGAGTTTTCTGGACATATTAAAACAGAAACATCGAAAATTTTTAATTTTGTCCAAAAATTATTATCTTTCTTAATTAATTCTATTTCTACATTTTTCCATAATTTAACAGAGGCGTTGTTTGCAAAAATACAACTTTGATTTTTATGTAGAAAACTTGGCTCATTATTAGATTTTGGCAATAAAATTAAATTAGAATTGTTGTGTTTCAAAATTTTTTCTATAAAATCATAATTATAAAACGGTTTATTTTGTAACAAAATAAGATCTATTTTTTCATTATCAAAACAATAATTTTTAAAGTAACGATTTTTTCCCAAACAAGGTATAATTGCCAATCGATTATTTTGATTTAATGTAATAAGCATTCCTTTTCCTTCATTTTTAATCGAAAGACAAATAGCGTTTCTTATTTTAAGTTGATAAGAAATAACAGAAATCATTAAAATTATAAAAGATAAAACGGTAGAAGCTATTTTTAAATAATGATTTTTATGTAGCATAAAAGAAAATGAAAAAAGAATTAATGAAGAAGCAAAAACTATAAGAATAATTGCTTTATTAGTTTTCACAGTCGAAAAAGGAAGATTTTTAATGAAATCTGAACATATAATTATGTAGTTTAAAAAAAATTCAACGATTTTTATAAAAAATTTTGTGATGAAACTAAAAGGTTCAGGGAGTAAAAAACAAAATAAAGAAATAAATAAAAGCATTATTATAATTCCCATAGAAAACGAGACTAATATATTTGTAATTAAGAAAAAAACAGAGAATTTATCGAAAGTCAATAGAAGTATTGGCAAATTAAATACAACTGACGAAATAGATAGGGCTGTAATGGATGAAAAAAGCTTAATTAAAATATTTTTTTCTATGTTTTTAAATTTTTCTATAGTTGTAATTTCTTTTGTAAAAACTGTTTTTTTGTGATTATACTTAAATTTTACAAAAGTTTTTATTTTATTTTTTAAATTTGAAAATATATTTGTTATGTTGTTTAAAAATAATTTTTTTGAGATATTTAAAATTATACAAAAAATGAAATCTAAATTTGATTTTATTTTAAAATAAAACAATATAATACCAAGTGTTGCAAATACAGAAAGTAAAAAACCTATGTCGCCTGATATGAATGGGTTTAAAAGACTCATAATAAACACTGAAAAACCTAAAGAATTAAGGGGATCTGAGGGTTTGTAAAATATTTTGCCTAAAATATAAATTATGAACATAATTCCGGATCTAGTTATTGAAGAGACAAAATCAGTCAAAAACATAAAGAAAATTATAATTAAAATAGTTAAAATACGACTTAAGTTTATTTTTAATTTTAAAAAAGAAAAAAACATCATAAAAATCTGTGCTACAATGCTTATATGAGCACCAGAAATAGCAAGTAAGTGACTTATTCCTGAATCGCTAAAAGAAAGACGTATTTCGTCACTTAAAAGATCTTTATCTCCAATTAAAAAAGAACATGCTAAAGATGCTTGTTTTTCTGGCAATAATGAGTTTATAATATTAGATATTTCTTTTTTAAACATTAAAGTGTAATATCTTAAGGGAAGATTGTTATTTCTTTTTATTAAAACAAATTCAGATTTATCTACAACGGATGAAATCGTAATTCCTTTTGATAAGAGCTTGTTTTTTGCAGAAAAACCTAATAAATTTTCAAAATGACAAGCATTAACATTTATTTCAATATAATCATAGAAATCTACCGCTAAATCCTTAGAAGAAGAAACCATTACTTTAGTTTCTAAGTATATTTCTTTGTTTTCGCATCCATTGGAATTATCTAATACTGTTATTTTTTCTGTTTTGATAATATACAAAAATTTATTTTTAATATTGATTGGGAAATTATAAACTGTACCATTGATTTTGAGGTTTTTACCTTCAAAGTTTAGCGTGTTAGAAACATTTTTTGAAAAAGCAACAGTATAGGAAAAAAATGCTGTTGCACAAGCAAACAACACAACTGGGATAACTTTATTATCTCTGATATTTTTGAACTTTAAAGATACAATAAAAGAATACAATAACAATAGAAAAAGAAGTGCGGAAATATAAATTGGGCAAAAAGTAGAAATAATTCTTGCAAATAAATATGAAAAACCTAAAATAAAAAATAATCTCTGCATTTTACTACCTTCACAAGCTTTTAAAACAATAATTAATTTTAATAATAGGTTGTAAATTACATATTTGTCAAGTATTGCTATTTTGTATTTTTAAAAAATAAAATTTAATAAAAACTTAAGGTTTTAATATAAAATAGAATTTTTAAAATATAAAAACTTAATTTTCTAAAGTATTTGACAAAAAATCTATCAAATATTTAAAGAAAATTAAGTAGAAAATAGTTAAATTTGATAAAAATATAATTACAAAAAATTAACAAATCAATCAAGATTTTCTAATGTGTCAAATACATACCCTTCTTTTTCCCAAGAAGAAACGAGTTTATCTAAAATTTTAGAATTTGTTTCAGAAATGCCGTGCAAAAGAATAATAGCACCAGGGTATATTCTTTCTGTCAGTTTTTTAATAACTTCTTTACAATCAGGTTGTTTTTTGTTATTCCAGTCTAAATGAGCTACCCCCCAGAATATAGTTTTAAAACCAAGTTGTTGTGCAAATTTAAAATTAATTTCACTATATTTACCCATAGGAGGACGATAATATTTAGGCATGTTATTTCCTGTGATTTTTTTATACTCGTTTTCTACTAAGTCAAGTTCTTTTTTGAAGCTTTCAATATCTGTTTTTTGGGACATATCTGGGTGGTTATAGGTATGATTTCCAACAATATGTCCTTCGTTACATATTCTTTTTATAATATCTGAGTTGTTTTTTATGTAGTATCCTGTAGGAAAAAAAGCTGCTTTTATATTGTGTTTTTTAAGAACATCTAATATGGAATCAGTGAAACCATTTTCATACCCCAAGTCAAATGTAAGATACACTTTATTTTTTCCGTTTCCTACAAAATAAACATTATATTTTCGCAGTACTTCTTCATTTTCGTTTATATCGGGTTTTGTATTTTTTTTTCTAAAACACAATCCCCAACTTTTAGAAGAATTTAAATGTTTTGGAGCGGAGCTTGCGTTATTTTGAGGAGAAAAATATAAACTAATAAGTAGCGTAGAAACAGCAAATATTAGGCATAATCCCACTGTTATTATTTGCTTAGCACTAGTTACAAAAATTTTCATATAGTAACACCAACTTTTAAAATAGTTTCTGTTTTAATTTAGATTATTGTAAAATATTTATATTGACTTTTTATATATTTTTTGCAAAGTTAAACTTTATTTTTAGAAATAAATTCTTATGTAAATTATATTAATTATCTAAAATTATAATACAAAAAATTATTGAAAAATTTTAAAATCATTTTTAAAAGCAATTAATTTTCTACGTTAAAATTCTAAATCAATAATAAGCAAACTATTTATTTGAAATTCAACTTGTTACATCAAAAAAAGCATCCTATTTTGGATGCTAAGTTTTGTATATTTTTATTTGAGCTTTTCCATATTTTCAAGTGATAAACCTGTTGCTTTCATAATCTGATCATTATTAAACCCCATGTTTAAAAGATTTTTTGCTATTTCGATTTTTTCTTTTTGCTCGCCTTCTTTTCTGCCTTCTTTTTTCCCTTTTTTGATTCCTTCCTTTATGCCCTTAGCAATATGAGCATTCATCTCGCTTCTATATTCTCTTAAAGCGTTTTCTCGTTGTAAAGCTAGTGTTCTCATTTTTTTATCTTTATTTAAAGATAA
>JAITRE010000005.1 GCA_031288555.1 Oscillospiraceae bacterium | reverse complement strand
CTTTAATATTTTATCTTCTAGATCTTTGTTTTTATTAGAGTCTTTATAAAACTCTTTTACACCTTTTATTTTCTTTTTCATAATTATATAGTTTCCTTTCTTTTTACTATTTAGATTATAATTATAGATTTAATTTAATTTTTATAAGTTTTAGTTATTTTAAATTTAAAACTTATTTAATTAAATTTAAAATATATTTAACTAGATTAAAATTTTATCTAATTAAACTTAAAACTTACACATACTCGCATACAACAGATTTTTAAAAGATTGAAGTGTTCTATTTAAGTTAAATATCCTGTTTCATAAGCCCCCCTTTTTATTTAGTTTTTTGATATTTTCTTTAATTTTAAATTAATTTTAAACACTCTCCCTTTAGCTTCTAAAAGTTTCAACCACCGAAATTGGAGGTTATCAAAAGTATTTACAATAAGTTATTAAATATTCATTTAAAATAACTTTTTATTTAAAATACGGCTTTAAATATTAAATAAACATTGATTTCATATATTTTTCATAGTTATTGTCAAATTTAGAATATGAAACTTTTTATATAATTTATAAAATGTTAATAAAAACTATTTTTTTGAAAACTACGCTTTTAAAAAGCCCCCTTATTTTGTGTGGCCTGCATTTTAATAAAAATTAATCAAATAAAATCTTATTTATTTGTGTTTTACTACAGAAAACTAAGTAGCGCTAAGTTGTTTTCATTCAAATTATTCTAAAACTTAAGCTAACTGTATCTTTAATTATCAAAAATTTTAATTTTACCGTAATTTTTAATAAGCTTTTTATAAATAAACTTGAGAAACATATAGAGTTTTCAAATATATTGTTAAATTTTATATTAAATGATTAATAAAACATTTAACTCTAGTTATCGCGTGTTTATTAAAAACATTAATCAAAAAAATGCTTAATAGAATTTTTGTTAAATTAAAAGATTTATAGTTTCATATATTAAAGTTTTTAGTTTGTGTTAAAAATATTTTTTGAAAATTAAAATTTTTTAAAATAAACTACACTTTTAAAAATTGATAAGTTGTTTTAAAACCCGAGTAAATGTTTATTTATTACTTAAGTTTTAATAAAATTTAGCTTATTAGAGCTTGACTTTAACAGTGTTTTATTTTATTGTTAAAGTGTTAATTTATTGAAGAATTTGTTTTTACCTTTTTGCCACTTTTATTTTTTACTATTGGGAGTGGTTTTGATTTTGTTGAGTGCGATAAAACTTAAACGTGCGATTATTTCTGCTGCTAATAATATTGAAAAAAATAAAAAAATAGTGGATGAAATGAATATTTTTCCAGTTCCAGACGGAGATACTGGTACGAATATGTTTTTTACGATTAATTCTGCTATTAAAGAAATTGATAGCTTAAACACGTCGAGTGTTGCTCAAGCTTCTTTGTTTATTTCTTCTCATATGCTAAGAGGTTCAAGAGGTAATTCTGGAACTATACTTTCTTTAATTTTTAAAGGAATAGCTAAAGGTCTTGAAGACGTCGAAAACGCCGATTCCGTTCTTTTATCTAAGGGTTTGGAGCTAGGTGTTAAAGGTGCTTATGATGCAGTTATAAATCCCACGGAAGGCACTATGCTAACAGTAGTTAAGATTGCTTGTGAGAAAGGTAAGGAGCTTTTATTAAAAGAGAAAGAAGTTGAATTATCAAGGTTTTGGACTTGTGTTTGTAATGGAGCACAAGAGGCTCTTGAAAAAACTCCTCAACTTTTACCTATTCTTAAAAAAGTTGGTGTTGTTGATGCTGGTGGGAAAGGTCTTTGTTTAATTTTTGAAGGAATGTTATCTGTTTTCAAGGATGATAAAATTATAGATGCCTCGATCGAAAATTCAGAAAAAACTCTTTTTCCTGGTAAATATAAAAATGTAGAACAAAGTATTTTTGATTTTTCGGATGATCTCACGGGAAGCATTACTTTCACTTATTGTACAGAGTTTGTTGTTAAAAAGGAAGACGACGAAGCGGAGTTTTCTGCTGATTTTAAACTGTTTCTCGAAAATATAGGTGATTCTGTTGTTGTTATTGAAGATAAAGATATAATGAAAGTTCATGTGCATACAGATAAGCCTTTATTAGCTTTGCAAAAAGCATTAGAAATTGGCCAGTTGTTGATATCGAAAATAGAGAACATGAGAGAACAAAATCGTTTGTTAAGAGAAAAAAGTGGTAAAAATAATTCAGCGGATGAAAAATCAATTAAGTCCGTCGAACCTGTCGAAGAAATGGGTTTTGTCGCTGTTTGCAATGGTGTTGGTATTCAAAATATGTTTTGCGATCTTGGGTGCAGTCAAACGGTGACTGGTGGCCAGTCTATGAATCCGAGTACTAACGATATTGTGAAAGCCGTTTTAGCAACTCCTGCGAAAGTAGTTTTTGTTTTACCAAATAACAAAAATATAATTCTTTCGGCCAATCAAGTTATTCCGCTGGTTAGTGATCGTCGCGTTATTGTTGTTGAGACTAAAACCATTCCTCAAGGAATATCTGTTATGCTTGCTTACAATCCAGATGCTACTGTTGATGAAAATTTAGAAGTTATGGCAGATTCCATTAAAAATGTAAAAACTGGTCAAGTAACTTTTGCTTCTCGCGATGCGGAGTTTGGCGGTATTAAATTTAAAAAAGACGAAAGTATAGCTTTGTTTGAAGGTAGACTTATGTTTAAAGCTAAGGATCCTGTAAGAGCTGCTTTAAAACTTATTTCATTTATGGTCAACAAAAAAACTAATTTTTCTACGCTTATCTACGGTAATGGTATAAACAAAGATCAAGTTGAACGTGTAAAGAAAAAAATTCAATCGAGGGCGAATTCTCAAGCAGATATTTCCGTTATTAACGGTGGTCAACCTGTTTATCATTTTATATTTTCTGTAGAATAGTTTTTAAATTTATTTTTTAAAATTTTATTTTAGTCTTAAAGGATTTTTTGAACGAAGAAAGTAAAGTTTTCAATAAACTGCTTAGATATCTGAATTCTTGTGTTTTTATTAAAAAAATTATAAAAAATACAGGTGGTGTTATTAGACATATTGCAAATCTCTTCATCATTAAAGATGATATGCTTTGGTTTTCTGTAAAAATTGAACATATAAAAAAATTAGCTGTAGAAATTATTACGAACATTACGAAGTATTTTATATAATTAATATAGTAAGAAAAAACTTTTTCGTTAAAGATGTATTTGTAAACAATATACGGTTCAACAGTAAGTAAAACTCCAACAAAACTTATGGTTGTGCCTAAAACTACGCCTGTGTATCCAAGGTATTTACCCAAAAAAACTGAAGATACAACTTTTATTGCACCCTCAAAAATTGATTTATATCTGTCTTGCCAATAGATTCCTTTTACATCTTTTATTAAATCTATGGGAGATCGAAATCCTCTTAAATAAAAGTTAAGAACAAACATTGCCAAAACGATATAGCTAAGTTGTTTGTCTTTTCCAATCCACAATTCTATAAATGGTTGACATAGATTTAAAATAAAAACTGAAGACCATGTGTATATAATAAACGCTATCGTTTGCAAAATTAGGAAAAATTTTTTTATCTGTGATTTATTTTTTTGTGACGCAAAATCTCCTAAACTTGCTCTAATTCCATCAAATATCTGTGTTAAAATTTTGTGTGTACTGAAAATTATCATTGAATAGTTTGAAAAAAACCCAAAAGTTTCCAAGTCATTTAAAATAGTAACAATCATTCCGTCAGTACTTAAAACAAATGTTCCTCCAACACGATGAGCAACAAGTGCTTTCATATTTTTTTTTATTTCTCCATATTTTTCTGGCAATAAATTGTATTTTTTTTTACTATAAAGATACGGGTAGGAACGTTTTACTAAAAAATATGTTGCAATATTTTCTAAAATTTGTAAAATACCACTTATTGAAAGATATAATATATAATCGCGAGTTTTTATTATTATTAGAAAAAGAGCAATTGTTGTAGCAATTGCAAATATAATTCTTAAAAGACTTAAAATAAATTTTTTTTGAATTGCTATTAAAAATGTTCTACTATAAGAAAAGAAATATGATGAAAAAGCAGTTATTAAAAATAAAATATAAGAAAAATATAGAAATTTCAAGTTTTTATTGTACTCTTCTGTGAAAATCGTAAGAAGTGGTGTAAAAATTAAACCCAATATTAAAACAGCGAAACTAATTTTTATATAAGTTTTTTTGTAAAATTGCATAAGAGCTACAATTTCTTTGTAATTTTTTTCACATATGGGTTTATACAAACTAAAACATATAATACTTTCTACCCCAAATTCAACCAAAGATAATGCCGAAATTATAGTTTTTATGAATTGGTCTAGGCCGTATACAGAATCTCCAAGTTCATTTATAAATTTTTGTTTTAGAAAAAGTAAAGTTGCAATTTCAACAACAGTTGCAATTACTCCGAGGGAGGCATTTGTTATTGAAGATTTAATTCTTTTCATTTATTTTTTTCCTTTTATGAGATTTTACATATATTTTGAATTTATAGAGCATGTTTAAAAGTAATGGAAAATTTTCTGCTAAAACAATTTTTATTTTGTCTAAAGTAGGTATGATTTCATTGTAATAAGGATTTAGTTTATATTTTGGAAAAAATTTTTTAACTTCGTTTTTTAAATTTTTTATTTTTTCTACAGGAGGATTGTCGAATGAATTAAAAATGATTGCAACAGTGTTAATATAAAAAGTTCTGACAAAATCAATTTCAATTCCATTTTTGTAACGTTCGTAGAAAGAACGCGCTTTGTAAGCTTCTATTTTCTTTTTTTCGACTAACAATCTATCAAACTGATAATTTTGATTTTTTTGTCTAGTTGTAGAATTTAAATTTTCAAAATAAAAATAAAGAGGTATGTCTAGAAATGAGTATTTTTGAATATAAAGAGTGTATAATCTCACAAAATGATTGTCTTCATATGCAATATTCTCTATAAAAAATATATTTTTATCAAAAATTATCGAACGTCTATAAATATGACACCACAACGCACTTATTGAAAAAAGCAAGCGTTCTTTTTCTTTGTCATTTAAAATTTTACCGGAAATTTCTAAAAGAAATTTTGAAAATTTATTTTTTTCAATAATATTTTTTTGAGAATCAGAAACAAAATATCTGCACCCCACAAAATCACTTTCATCTTGTTTTGCTTTTTTGTAAAGAAGAGAAAACATATTTAAATTAACCCAATCATCACTGTCAACAAATGCTACGTATTCGCCAATTGCGACTTTTATACCTAAATTTCTTGCTCCGCCTTGGCGCAATTTTTTTTTAGAGTTTATAATTTTAATTTTTTTTGGATATTTTTCTTTGAATTTTTTAATTATTTCTAAACTTTCATCAGTAGAGACGTCATTTACGAAAATTATTTCTATTTCTTTCAATGTTTGATTAACAAGGCTTTTGATGCATCTTGATAGAAATTTTTCTGAATTATAAACAGGTACAATAACGCTTACCATAATTTTCTCCTTAAAATTTTTACTTTTAAGAGTTTTTTAAAATATCTTCTAATTCTAAAATTGTATTAGGAGAAACTATTTTAGATTTATTGCGATATAGTTCTTTTAATTTCTCAGTAGCTCTGTTGAAAGATCCGTCTATGTAACAAATAAGGTCTTTTTTTTCTTTTGAATTTTTAAAGCAATTCTTAAAAATTTTGTGCAGAAAAATTATAGTAGGTTCTTTGTCAAATAATAGTTTTGGTGAAAACAAAACGGTTGATGAAACTCCCACAAATGTTATTTTGTCTAATTTTTCTTGTTCATTTATAAAATAAGGTTCTACAGCAGAAGTTTTTATAAGATTTTTAAAACTTGAACTGTCGATGATTTTGGGGTGAGATTTAAATTTAAATTGTTCATTTTTTGTGTTTTCTTTTAATATTTTTAAAACTTTTTTTTCGATCTTTTTAAAAAGAAAAGGTGTATTTTTTTTAAAAAACGGTTGATTGAAGTAAATTAAATCTCCAGGGTTTATTTCGTTTTTATAAATTTTATTATTATACAATTTGCTTGTAATTGAAAGAGCTTTTTTATTTTTATAAAATTTAGGTTGCTCAATTGCTTTCAAAGAAGTGTGTAATTGTTTGTTTAACATTCTTGGCTCAAAAACTACTGTATCAAGAAAATTGTCTACATAAAGCGGTAAAGAAAAAAAATACATGCATTTGCGCAGATTTTTATAATTATCAAATTGATTGCAATAATTTCTGGCTCCATCTTCTATTAAATGTAATTTAATTGACGGATTTAGTTTTATATTGTAAATATATAAAGCACACATTAAAGAATTACAATCAGTGCAGTAAATTTCATCAAAAATTAAATTTTCGTCATAATTTGAAATTTGATCTTTAATTGCTTTAAGCGGGTAGAAAAGTGTTTTTAACAAGTAAACAATATTAAGTCCCTTTTTTTCACGATTTACTACATAAATTCTTTCAAATAAATTTTGTTTTTTAAGATCGTTTATAATACTTAAAGATTTTGATTGTTCAATTGTAAAGAAAATAAACAACTCTTTGCTAAGTTTTTTGCGATTTGTAGCTATATTTATAGCGCTCATAATTTGAAAAGGAGAAATTCCAAAAAAACCAATTGCTTTGTTTTTAGTTTTATTTTCCACAAATTAATTACTCCTTTAAAATTTATTTAATTAAAATTTTTTAAAGCGTAAAATTTATTTAACTATTTTTTAATTTTTAAAAAGTATAAAAGTATATTTTAAAATTTGATAAAAAAGTGATATACTGAAAATTAAGCTTTAAGGTTAATTTATCTATTTTAATACACTATACAATAAATTAAGCGTTTGTGCGATATTTTTATGTGTGTCAAAAAGGAGCTGAAGGATTTGTTTGCATCGTACCTTGTTGCGCATCCACCGTTGATTGTTGAGGGAATTGGGGCGAAGGAAGACGTTTTGTTAACAAAAAGCGCTTATAAAAAAGTGTGTGAAGAGGTGGAAAAAATAAATCCTGAAACTTTAGTAATTGTTTCTCCTCACAGTTTGTTTTATGAAAATAGTTTTCATATTTCTCCTTTTGAATCAGCTTCTGGAGATTTTGGAAAATTTAATGCTGAAAATGTGAAGTTTTCTGTCAAATACGATGTTGAATTAGCGAAGGCTATTGGCGAGACGGCAGATAAAATAGGTATTAAAGTAGATTTTTCAAAAGAACAAAATCCTTGTTTAGATCATGGAGTTATGGTTCCTCTTTATTTTTTAAAATCAAAAAGAAAAATAGTTCGTATCTCGCTTTCAAATTTGTCACTTTATGATCATTATTTTTTTGGGATTTCTATAAAAAAAGCTGCTGAATTTTTGTCGAAGAAAATTGTTTTGATAGCGAGTGGGGATATGTCTCACAAATTAAAGTCTGATGGACCTTATGGTTTTTCAAAATATGGAAGAGAATTTGATGATTTTATACAAAAGTGTATTAAAAATTCAGATTTTGAAAAAATAGTAAACATCGACACTCACCTTATGGAAAATGCTGGGGAATGTGGGTTGAGAAGTCTTATAATTTTAGGGGGCGTGATGGATGGCTTAGATTTTAAAAGTGAAGTTTTATCTTACGAGTGCCCGTATGGCGTTGGATATTTAATTGCTAAATTTTTTTCCGAAGGTGATTGTGAAAAATCAAGTTTATTTAGTTATGTTAAAAAAAAATTGGATGAATGTTTTAAAAAATCATCAGATATCTATGTAGATTTAGCTCGAAAAAGCATTGAATCGTATGTGAAAAACAAAAAAAAGCTGGTTTTAAGCGATGAGTTTAAAGAGTTGGCTTTTGATAAAAAAGGTGTATTTGTTTCTATACATAAAAACGGAAATTTGCGCGGTTGCATTGGAACAATTTTTCCTGTGCAAGAAAATCTTGCTTTTGAAATAATTGAAAACAGCATTTCTGCCGCAACAAAAGATTCCAGATTTTCTCCGATTGCTTTTGAAGAACTTGGTGAATTAGAATATAAAGTAGATGTTTTGTCAGATTTACAAAGTGTTAGTAATTTAGATGAGTTAAATAGCAAAATTTATGGCGTTGTGGTTAAGTCAGGTCAAAAACGTGGAGTTTTGTTACCGGATTTAGATGGTGTCGATACTCCTCAAAAGCAAATATTAATCGCTTTAAGCAAAGCAGGAATAGACCCCAGTGAAGAGTATAGTATTAAAAAATTTACGGTAATTAGACATACAGAAAACTAGAGTTTATTTTTGCAAATTTCATTGTGCTGTTCTAGTTGAATGGTTTTTAAGTTGCAAGAGGTTTGTGGTGATTTTGAGTGATAGAAGCTGAATTTTATAAAAAAATTGGAAATTCTGTTGTAAAATGTGAACTTTGTCCTCATGCTTGTTTAGTAAAAGATGGTTTTACAGGGTTTTGCAGAGTTCGTCAAAATGTTAATGGTAAGCTTTATTCTAAGAGTTGGGGGAAAATTTCTGGTATTAACGTTGACCCAATAGAAAAAAAGCCGTTAAAGCGCTTTTTTAAAGGAAGTAAGATTTTTTCAATTGGTAGCGTTGGTTGTAATATGAAATGCGCATTTTGTCAAAATAGTTCTATTTCTCAAGATGATCAGTTTAGTTTGTTTTTATCTCCTAAAGAGTTATGTGATAAAGTTTTATCTTCAACTGATAATCTTGGAATTGCTTTTACTTACAATGAACCAATCGTAAATATTGAGTTTATTTTAGATGTTTGCGACAAATTAAAAGATAAATCTTTGAAGATAGTTTTAGTAACGAACGGCCTTATATGTTTGGAGCCACTTGAAAAATTGTTGAATTTTGTTGATGCTGTTAATGTAGATCTTAAATCTTTTAATGAAGATTTTTATTTGGAACTTGGTGGAAATTTAGATGTTGTGAAGAAAACCATCGAAAAATGTTCTAAAATTTGTCATGTAGAAGTTACAACTTTGATTATTCCCCAAAAAAACGATACGGCTTCAGAAATGTCAAATTTGTCAAATTGGCTTGCCGCCATATCTTGCGAGATTCCTTTACATTTAAGCAGATTTTTTCCTAGTTATAAAATGAAAGATAAATCTCCTACTAAAGTGGAAACCCTTTTTCAGCTTCAGAAAATTGCAGAAAAAAAGTTGAAGTTTGTATATTTAGGAAATATTTAATAAGGCAGAGTATTACTTTCTGCATTAAATTTTAAAAATAAAATTTGAGGTTTTATAAGTGCTTAAGATTTTTTGTTCTATAAGAGATTATTTTAAAAAATATGATAGTATCTTTTGGCTTACTTCTTTGGTTATTTCAATATATTGCTTATTGTTAATTTGGAGCGTGTCTCGTTGTTCTGTAATTAATTTTTTTCGCACTCAGTTAATAGCAATTTTATTTGGCTATATTGGAGCTGTTATACTTGGCGAAATTGATTATCATTTTCTTTCTAAGTATTGGCAAATTACGAGTATAATTTGCATAGTTCTGCTTTTAACAACGTTACTCTTTGGAATTTCGATAGAAGGAGCCGCTGGTGTTAATGCAAAGGCTTGGCTAAGAGTTTTTAATATGACTTTTCAACCTTCTGAACTTGCAAAAATAGGTTTTATAATTACATTTGCGACACATTTAGATAGATTAAAAAAGAAAGAGCTTTTAAAATCGTTTTTTCACATACTATTGTTAGTAGCACATTTACTTGTTCCTGTCGGTATATGTCATTTGCAAGGTGATGATGGGGCATCAATTATTTTTGTTTGTATATTTCTTGTTATGTGTTTTATGGCAGGTGTTGAAATTAGATATTTTTTAATACTTTTTGGCTGCGTTATTGCTTTGTTTCCTTTTGCTTGGAAATTTATTTTTTCTGAATATCAAAAAAAACGTATCATAGCTTTATTTGATTTAGAAAAATACGCTCTTGATATAGGTTTTCAACAGATCCAGGGTAAAGTTTCTATAGGATCAGGAAAAATTTTTGGTCACGGTCTTTTCAATGGTCCAAGAGTTAATTATAGTATTGTGCCAGTTCAAGAAAGTGATTTTATTCTTTCTGTTGCAGGAGAAGAATTAGGATTTTTAGGATGCATACTGGTTATTTTACCTCTTTTAATATTGATTTTAAGATCTTTTAAAATAGCAACTAAGTCATACGATGACTTTGGCTCATATTTAGTTTTTGGTTTTTTTGGACTTATTTTGTTTCAATCTGTTTTTAATATTGGAATGTGTCTTAGCATTTTGCCCGTAATGGGAGTTACACTGCCATTTTTTAGTTCAGGTGGATCGTCAGCTGCTTGTTTGTATTTCGGACTTGGCATAGTACAAAGTGTGTTTTCGAGAAGAAAAGATGGTGATTTAATACCTATTATTGATGAAATTGAGGAGTTATAAGTTTTTACAAAAATTGTATTTGTGCTCGAGTCTTTTATTAATGAATTTTTTGTTTCATATTGTTTTTAAAGTTATTTAGCTATACAATATATTAAGAATCTGTGGTTTTGTTTTGGAATATATTTTAAGTTTATTTTAATTTTATAATAAGAAAAGAGGAGTTTAAGTTGAAAATTATACTTTTAGAAGATGTTAAAGGAAGTGGAAAAAAAGATCAATTGCTTAATGTGTCTGATGGTTATGCAAAAAACTTTTTAATACCGAGAAAATTGGCGGTAAAAGCAAGTAAGCAAGCATTGAATGAGTTAGAAGCTAATAAAGAATCTAAACAACGCAAACTCAAGGAAGAAGAAGAAAGAGCAAACGACATATCAAAACAACTTGAAAAAAAGGTTTTAAATTTTTATTCAAAGCCCGGAAAAGATGGGAAGATTTTTGGTTCTATAACAAGCAGAGATATAGCAAAAGAGTTAAAAAAAGTTTATGATTTTAATATTGATAAAAGAAAAATAATTATCCCGAAAGATATGAAAGTTTTTGGAACTTATGAATGCAAAGTTAAACTTTTTCACGGGGTTTCAGTAAAGATTTATATAAATATTAACGAGTCTAATACTGAGTTATGAAGTTTTTGAGTTTTGCAGAAAAAAGTTGAATGTTTTATTTTTTAGTTAATTTATTTTAAAAACAATATATTTTTATTTTTAATATAGAAAATTATTTTTATAGAGTTATGCAGATCATTGTAAATATTTAATTAAAACCAAAGAATATGTTGTTTTTAAGGTACATTTAGTTGTGTTAAAATTATTAAGTAAACGCTACTGTAGCTCAGTTGGTAGAGCAGCTGATTCGTAATCAGCAGGTCACCGGTTCGAATCCGGTTAGTAGCTCCAGGGCAAGTTTAGCTCAAAAGCGATGTTGAAAATTTATATTTAAAAAATAATTATAAAAATTTTTGCGTAGTTTTACATAAGACGTAAATAATATATCTAAATAGAAAATTTTTAAACTATTTGAAAAAGAATTTAACCAGATTTTGTTTGTTTTAAGGAAAGGTGCTTTCAATGGAACGTGATGTTAAAAATTTTTGCAAACTTATGAACGAAAATTTTAACATAAAGCAATCTGTCAAAAAAATTAGAAAAAAGTATCCAAAAGGAGAAATGTCAGTTAAAGACACTTATGATTTTATAACTAACGGAATTATTCCGCTGGCTAAAGAAAATCATTATAATTTTGATTTTGACGATTATATAGATTATCAGTTAAAAGAAGAGTCTGGTTCTTTAGAAAAAGAAGAGTTGTTCGATATTAATGGTGGAAGGATAACTATGAAAAGTCTTGGAGTTGCTTCTATTGCATCAATAGTTTCCGAGGGCACCGATTTATTTTAGAGTAATGTGAGATTTTTATAAGTTTAATTTGACACTTGTTTTCGCAAATGGTAAGATAAAATTAAAAATGTGGCTTTTTGTAAGGCTTAAAATAAAGTGGGAGGTTTAAAATGGCAGTACCAAAAAGAAAAGTTTCTAAATCACGAAGAGATAAGCGTCGTTCTAGTGTTTGGAAATTAAAATTACCTTCTCTTATAAAATGCAGCAATTGTTTTGCTTATAAACTTCTACATCGAGTTTGTGATAATTGCGGGTATTATCGTGGTAAACAAGTTGTCACAAAAAAAGAGTCTTAGATTATTTGTTTTTGTATTGTTATTCTACTTAAACAAGGTTTTATAAGCTTTTTTGGTTTTTGTAAAATTTAATTGGGGGAGTAGTTTTGTGTCGTCGAAACCAGTAGTTGCGTTGGTTGGAAGACCTAATGTTGGAAAATCGACTTTGTTTAATAAAATAGTTGGAAGAAGATTGTCTATAGTAAGCTCTGTTTCTGGTGTTACACGAGATCGTGTTTGTGCTTCTTGTAGCTGGAATAATTTATCTTTTTTGCTTGTTGATACAGGTGGACTTGAGCTTGTTAATTCAAAAACTGAAATTTTAAATGAAGTGTTTAAGCAGACGAAAATTGCTATAGAAACAGCGGATGTGTTAGTTTTTGTTGTAGATATTACTTCTGGAATGCTTAATCAAGACAAGGAAATAGCTAAAGTTTTGATTAAAAGTAAAAAACCTATTATAGTTTGCGTTAATAAATGTGACAGCATAGGAAAAGTTGCTTCTGATTTTTATGAGTTTTATAATTTAGGAATACCAAAATTAATTTCTACATCTTCTATACACGGTCACGGTACAGGGGATTTGCTTGATGAAATATTAAAATTTTTTAATAACTCAAAGTTTTCTGAAAAGGAAGCTGTGAAAGTAGCAGTAATAGGAAAGCCAAATGTTGGTAAGTCTTCGTTAATTAATAATATTTTAAAAGAAGAAAGATGTATAGTGTCTGATGTTACAGGTACAACTAGAGATAGTGTTGATGTTGAAGTGTGCAGAGGTGATCAGAAATTTTGTTTTATAGATACAGCTGGGCTTCGAAAAAAAAGTAAAATTTCTGAAGATATAGAAAAATACAGTATTATTAGAGCAGAATCAGCTATTAAGCGAAGTGACGTTTGTTTAATTATTATAGATTCCACAATCGGAATTACTCAACAAGATTCAAAAATAGCTGCTCTTGCGAATGATGCCGGAAAAGGTTGCGTAATTGTTGCCAATAAAACTGACGATAAGTGCGGAAAGGAGTATCTTTCTAAAAGTTTTAAAAATGATTTTATTAAAAGACTTTCGTTTTTATCTTGGGCGGAAACTGTTAGTATTTCTGCAAAAACGGGTTATAAGGTAGAAACTTTATTTTCTTACATTAATGATGCTTTTAAGGCAAATTCATTGCGTATTTCCACGGGAGTTATTAATTCTTTTTTGTCAGATGTTACTCTTAGAGTAGAACCTCCATCGAGCAAAGGTAGGCGTTTAAAAATATTCTATTTAACTCAAGTTTCTATTAATCCTCCTACTTTTGTTTTTTTTGTGAATTCAAAGAAGCTTTTTCGTTCTTCTTACCAAAGATATATAGAAAATAGACTTAGATTGGTTTTTAATTTACGTTCAACTCCTATTAGATTTATTATTCGTGAGAAAAAATCAAAATGTTTTTTAGGTATACATAAGTCTTATAAACTTACTCATAATGTTAATTTTAATTCGCAATAATTTATTAAACACCTAAAATCAGCACTCAAGAAGGAGAAATATTTGAAAATGTGTTTAAAATTGAGTAGCTCTGCAGGGTTAATAAGTTTATTGCAGGAAAAGTGGTTATTTTTGACAATTTTGTTTTCTTATCTTTTAGGTAGTTTAAATTTCTCAATTATTTTTACCAAAGCAATTAGTAAACAAGATATAAGAAATCTCGGCAGTAAAAATGCGGGATTCACAAATGTATTGCGCTCTATTGGTAGTTTGCCAGCTATTTTAACTTTGTTATGTGATTTTTCAAAAGGTTTAGTTTCAGTTTTAATCGGAAAGTATATTTTTTCTTTTTTCTACTTGCAAAACGATATTTCTGTTTCTGCAAAATATGGAGCTTGTATTTCGGCGTTGTTCTGTGTTTTAGGCCATATATATCCTTGTTTTTTTAAATTTAAAGGTGGAAAGGGTGTTGCAACAGCTTCTGCTGTAGTTTTATTAATAAATTGGCAGGTTTTTGTTATTGTTTTGTTGGTTTTTTTAGTAATACTTTTTGTCTGGCGAATGGTGTCACTTGCTTCAGTTTGTTCAGCGTTAATCTATCCAATTTCTACTTTCACTTGCATATTTCTTCAAGTGAAAAAAATAGAAGCTTTTTTTATAGCAGATAATGAAATAAAGTTTATAGAATTTACTATATCTTTGATTGTTTCTTCAGTTATTATTTACAAACACAAAAGTAATCTTTATAGAATTTTAAAAGGCGAGGAAAGTAGAATATCAACAAGATAAGTAGAAGATTGTTTTAAATTGAGTTTAGGTTATAAATTTTATAATTTAACTTTAATAGAATTAGCACCAGAATTTTTGGATATGAGGCTTTGTCGAAATTTTAACAGTTAGTGTATTTTTAAGATTTTGACTTGGCAGTAGTTTTGTGTTAAAATCATGTTGAGAAGTGGGGTTTACAACATGCAAAATGTAACTGCTGTAACTTCTGCAAAGGGCGGTGTTGGAAAAACAACAATAACGGCAGCACTTGGAGCTATGTTGGCTGATCGTGGCAAAAAAATTTTATTGATTGATGGTAATTCAGGTTTTAGAAATTTAGACATTGTTTTAGGAGTTTCCAAGAAGCTTGTTTTTGATATGGCCGATATAATAAGAGGCAGCTGCAATATTGACAAAGCTATATTGTGTTGCGAGAGATTTAATAATTTATTTTTACTTCCCGCAGTGCAAAATAACGAAAACAGACTTAGTTCGTCTGTTATGAAACATCTTGTTTTTCTGCTTTCAAAATGTTTTGATCATGTAATAATAGATTGTCCGGTTGAAAATGATTTTTCTGCTGATGTTATTTTTGCTAGCAAAGTTTTAATTGTTGTAACTGCTGATCCTGTTTGTTTAAGAGTGTCTAGTTTAATAAGCGAAAAGCTTGAAAGCAAATTTGATGTAGAAAAAAGACTTGTTGTAAACAGATTTTCAAAAAAGTGTTTTTTAAAATCTAACGTTATTTCTGATTTTGATGAGATTATTGATTTTATAGGGGTGCAGTTGTTGGCTATTATACCGGAGGATGATCGTGTTAAAATAGATTGTGGTAAGGGTTTGGTTTGTCCTAAAACTGGGCCAGCGGCAAATGCGTTTCACGAAATGAGTGTGAGGTTTGCTCAAATGTTTTAAAAATTTTATAAGATTTAATGAATTTTTGTTGTAATTTGGGAGTGCTTTAAAAATGGGTTCGTCAATTATAAAAGCTCAAAGAGGCACTAAAGATATTTTGCCCAGCGAGTCTTTTAAGTGGAGTTTTTTAGAGAATTTAATAGAAAAAATTTCTTTGCGTTTCAATTTTAAAAAAATTAGAACACCTATTTTTGAAAGTACGTCTCTTTTTGATCGTTCTGTTGGCAACCAAACTGATGTTGTTCAAAAAGAGATGTATACGTTTTTTGACAAAGCTAAGCGCTCTATAAGTTTAAGGCCCGAAGGAACTGCCTCTGTGGCTAGATCTGTTATTGAACATTCGTTATTTAAAAATGCTTTGCCTTTAAAATTTTTTTATGTAGGTACTTTTTATAGATACGAAAAACCTCAATCTGGTAGATTTCGTGAATTTTATCAATTTGGTGCAGAAATTTTTGGTTCGTCGTTGCCAGAAGCCGATATAGAATTAATTTTGTTTGCTAAGTCGTTTTTTGACGAATTGAAAATAAGAAATTTATTGCTTAAAATAAATTCCATGGGATGTTCTTTCTGCAGGGAATCGTATAATTCTGCTGTTTACAAATACTTTAATTCAAAAAAATCTAAAATTTGTAGTGTATGTTTGGCGAGATTGAAAAAAAATCCACTTAGAATTTTAGATTGTAAAGATGAAGAGTGTAGAAATTTATCTGAAAATGCTCCTAGTATTTTAAATTTTTTGTGTAAAAGTTGTTGTTGCCATTTTGAATCCGTTAAATTTTATCTTGATGTTTTAAAAATTAAATATAAAATTGATTCTAAAATTGTAAGAGGACTTGATTATTATAACCGTACGGTTTTTGAGTTTGTGAACGATGAAATAGGAAATCAAAGTGCTGTTTGTGGGGGAGGTAGATATGATGATTTAGTTGAAAAATTAGGTGGACCTTTTTTACCTGCGATTGGTTTTGCAATAGGTATAGAACGTCTTTTTTTAATAATGGAAAAACAAAAAGTAGAATTTAAAAACTTTAAAACTTGTGATATTTACATCGCTAACACTTCAAACGAAGTTAAATCAACGGTTGTTGACCTTTCGTTTATTCTAAAAAACAAAACAAAACTTATTTGTGAATACGACATTTTGGGTAGAAATTTGAAATCGCAAATTAAATACGCTGATAAGATTAAAGCTAAGTTTGTTTTAGTTATTGGAAGCAAAGAAATTACTCAAGGGTTTGCTATTGCTAAGGACATGAATAATAAAAAAACTTTTAATGTTTCTTTAAAAGATGCTTTTCTGCAAGATGTTTTAAAAATAGTAAAATAATTTTTATATTTAGTTTGTTTCGAAGGTTGATGCGATTTTTCCAAAATTTGTTTTGTTTGGAACTTTAGCAGTTATTTTAATTAAAGTTTAAAAGAAGAAATACTAATTTTAAAATAGATTATACATAGAAATTGTAATTAATCGGGAGAAAATTATGAATCTAAATAGAACAAAATATTGTGGAGAAATTTCTTCTCGGGATATAGGAAAGCGTATGACAGTTTGTGGTTGGGTTCAAAAACAAAGAGATCTTGGAAAGTTGATATTTGTTGATTTAAGAGATAGAACTGGTATAATTCAATTGGTATTTTACGACAAACTTGATTCAAAGATTTTTAAAGATGCTTTTTCGTTAAGAGGAGAATTTGTTATAGCCGTAAGTGGTGTTGTGCGCGAGCGATCTTCAAAAAACCATGATATTCCGACTGGAGACGTTGAAATAGAAGTTGATTTTTTAAAAATCTACTCCAAGGCTAATACTACTCCGTTTGAAATATCTGATAATTTAAATGTTTCAGAGGAATTGTGTTTAAAATATAGATATTTAGATATAAGAAGAGGTAAGCTATTAAAAAATATTGTTCTACGTCATAAAATTGCAAAAATAACTAGAGATTATTTTGATAAAAATAATTTTATAGAAATAGAAACACCTTTTTTAGTGAGGTCTACCCCAGAGGGTGCAAGAGATTATGTGGTGCCTTCGAGAGTATTTCCAGGAAATTTTTTTGCACTTCCACAATCTCCACAGCTTTATAAACAGTTAATTATGATAGCGGGTTTGGATAGGTATATGCAAATTGTTAAGTGTTTTAGGGATGAAGATTTACGCTCTGATAGACAACCCGAGTTTACTCAAATTGATATTGAAATGTCTTTTGTAGATTCTAATGATATAATGAATATTGTTGAAAATTTTATAATTGAATTATATGGGAAAGTGTTGTTAAAAGACGTAAATCGTCCTTTTTTGAGACTTACGTACGACGAATGTATGAAGAGATTTGGTTCAGATAAACCAGATTTGCGTTTTGAGATGGAATTAATTTATTTTAAAGATTTTCTTAAAGACACAAATTTTAAAGTTTTTAAAAACGCTATCGAAAATGGTGGAACAGTGTGTGGAATCAATGCGAAAGGTGCTTCTGATAAATTTTCTAGAAAAGAAATAGACAAACTTAGTGAATGGATAAAAGCGTACGGTGCTAGAAGTATATTTTTTACAAAATCAAAGAAAAACGCCGCACCTACTTCTTCTTTTGAAAAGTTTTTAACAAATGAAGAGATAGATAATATTCGAAAATTATCGTTTTTTGAAAACGGGGATATACTTTTTTTGATTGCTGATGAAAATGAATTAACTTGTATGGAAAGTGTTGGAGCTTTACGACTTGAAATTGCAAAAAAGCTAAGTTTAATAGATTTAAAAGAACAAAATTTTCTTTGGGTAACAGATTTTCCTTTGTTTGAATATAACAAAGAGCAATCAAGGTTTATTGCAAAGCATCATCCCTTTACTTCACCGAAAGATGAAGATTTAAAGTTTTGGGAAAGTAATCCTGAAAAAGTACATGCAAAAGCTTTTGATTTAGTTTTAAATGGTTGTGAAATAGGAGGTGGTTCTATAAGAATAAGTGACGTAAATCTTCAAAAAAAAATGTTTAACTTTCTTTCATTTTCTAAGGAGGAGTCTTATAAGCGTTTTGGATTTTTGCTTGATGCGTTGTGTTTTGGGGCCCCTCCTCACGGAGGATTTGCTTTTGGTTTTGACAGATTAGTGATGTTAATTTTAGGTTGCGAAAGTATTCGGGAAGTTATTGCTTTTCCAAAGGCTTCAACATCGGCTGAATTAATGAGTGATTCTCCTAACAAACTAGATAAAGAGCAATTAAGAGATCTTTCAATTAAATTTGACGATTAACTATTTACTCAAACGTTTAATTTTCAATTTGTCTTGTTTTAAAACGTAGAGTTTAGGTTTATTTTATATGTTGTTTTTGCAGAAAAATAAAAACGTGTTTTGTTAAATAGGTGAAAAAATGAAAAAAGTTCTTGTAACAGGTGCTGGAGGATTTATTGGAAGTCATCTTACCATGAAGCTTGTAAAGCTTGGTTTTGATGTCAGAGCCTTTGTTCACTATAACTCAAACTCTAGTGTGGGTTTACTTGGTGCTTTGCCCAACAAAATAAAAAAAAACATAGAGATTTTTTTTGGCGATGTGAGAGATCAAAACAGAGTTTTAGATTCTTTAAAAGGTGTCGATTGGGTTTTTCATTTAGCTGCTTTAATCGCAATACCTTACAGCTATTGTTCCCAAGATTCCTACGTTGATACTAATATAAAAGGAACGCTGAATATTTTACAAGCTGCTAGACGTGTCAACACGAATAGGGTTTTTATAACGTCTTCTTCTGAAGTATATGGAAGTGCGTCATATGTTCCTATAGATGAAAGCCATCCTTTAAAAGGTCAGTCTCCTTATTCGGCAACGAAAATAGGTGCCGACAAAATTAGTGAAAGTTTTTATAAGAGTTTTTCTGTTCCTATTACCATAGTTAGACCTTTTAACACTTATGGTCCCGGGCAATCAGCGCGTGCAGTTATACCAACAATAATAACTCAGGCTCTTTTTAAAAAAGATGAAATAAAACTTGGATTATTAACGCCAACGAGAGATTTAAATTTTGTTAAAGATACTGTTGATGGTTTTATAGAAATAGCTAAAAGCGATAAAACTATAGGTGAAGAGATAAACATTGCATCCAATAAAGAAGTTTCAATAGGAGAACTTGCAAAAGTAATTATAGATCAAATAAATCCTGAACTTCGAATCGTTTGCGACGAAAAAAGACTAAGGCCTAAAAAAAGCGAGGTTGAAAGACTTTTAGGCTCAAATAAGAAAATTTTAAAATTAACAAACTGGAAACCTAAATTTTCACTGAAAAAAGGGTTATTAGAAACTATTTCTTGGTTTAAGGAAAATTTAGCTTTGTATAGAATTAATGATTATAATATTTAAAAAATGTTTTTAAAATTTAAAAGTAGAAATTTTGTGATGAAGGTAGTTTTATGAATTATAAATCGGATTTTATTCAACTTTCTATACCCAATTTGAGTGGAAATGAAATTTGCTATGTAAATGATGCTATAAAAACAGGTTGGGTTTCAAGTGTTGGTGAGTATGTTTTGAAGTTTGAAAATGCTGTTTGTTCATATATAAAAGCGAAAAAAGCAGCTGTTTGTCAAAGCGGCACTGCTGGGTTGCACCTTAGTTTAATAGTGCTTGGAATTAAAAAAAACGATGAGGTTATAGTACCGACTGTAAGTTTTATAGCGACAGTTAATCCTGTAAAATACGTGGGGGCTTTTCCTGTCTTTATGGATTGTGATGATTCTTTTTGTATGGATGTCGTTAAGCTTAAAAAGTTTTTGGAAGAAGAATGTATTTTTGATGGAAGAATAGTTAAGAATAAAGTCTCTAAAAGAAGAATAAAAGCTATTATTGTAGTTCACGTATTTGGTAATATGAAGAATATGTGTGAGCTTTTAAATATTGCTAAATTCTACAACTTGAAGATTATAGAGGATGCGGCGGAGGCCTTGGGTTCTTTTTATAAAGAAGGTAAGCTTAAAGGGAAATATGCAGGAACTATGGCTGATATTGGAGTTTTTTCTTTTAATGGAAATAAAATTATTACCACAGGTGGGGGAGGAGTTGTGGTTTCTAACAATATTAATTTGATAAATCAAGTAAAATTTCTTTCAACTCAAGCAAAAAAAGATTCTATTTATTTTATACACGATGAAATAGGATTTAATTACAGAATGACAAATGTTCAAGCAGCTATAGGTTTAGCGCAAATTGAGCAAATTGAAAATTTTATTAAAGTAAAAACAAGAAATTATAATTTTTACAAAGAATGTGGTGTAAATTTGATTCCATTCAACTTAAGAATAAGATCAAATTATTGGTTTTATTCGTACTTAACGGAAGAAAGAGATGATTTAATAAACTATTTATTAAAAAATAAAATTCAATCAAGACCGTTGTGGTTTCCCATTCATTTACAAAAGTGTTATAAAAAATCTCAATCATATAAAATAAAAAAAGCTTTGTGGTTTTGGAAACGAGTAATTAATCTGCCTTGTAGCACTAATCTTTCAAAAGATATGGTGTTTAAAATTTCAACTATTTTAAAAAAATTCAACAAGCCGCTTTCTTTTTAAAAATTAAATACAGTAGAAATTACGTGGTTATTTTCTTGTTTTAATAAATTTATTTATTGTTGATTTTTTTGCTTAAGTTTCTGTGCACAATATTCTTTCGAAAAAACCTATTGTATAGAATGATGTCTTATTCTTTTTTAGATTTTTTATTTTTTGTTTTTTAATCATAAGACTATGAGATTTATTTTTATTAAATAATTATTTATATTTTTTAGATATAGATTTTTCTTCTATTTTTTATTATTTATATTAAAATTTTTTAATTAATGATGTTTGTGGGTTTAATTGTACCTTTTTTGAGCAATTCTTCTCTTTTTCTGTTAATCAAATAAAAGATAAAAGGCTTTGCTTTATTTTTGCTTTTTGTGTTAAAAACTCAATTAATTTTATTAAGTTATCGTTTTCTGTACCTTTTGGTAGTTTTAAAATTTCAAGAGCTTAATTTTTTATTAAGAAAAAGCATCCTACTTTGGATGCTGGGTTTTTGTTTTATTTAAGCTTTTCTATATTTTCAAGTGATAAACCTGTTGCTTTCATGATTTGCTTATTGTTAAATCCCATGTTTAAAAGATTTCTTGCTATTTCAATTTTTTCTTTTTGCTCGCCTTTTTTTATCCCTGTCTCTAGGCCTTTTTTTATCCCTGTTTCTATACCTTCCTTTATTCCTTCTTTTTTTCCTGTTTCTAGGCCTTTTTCTATTCCTTCCTTTATTCCTTCTTTTTTCCCTGTTTCTATACCTTTCTTTATACCTTTTTCCATTCCTTCCTTTATGCCCTTAGCAAT
>JAITRE010000011.1 GCA_031288555.1 Oscillospiraceae bacterium | reverse complement strand
AACAAAATTTTATAAAAGTTTATTTTAAAAATATAGTTTTAAATAAAAAAATAGTTTTTGTTAATATTTTATAAATTACATAGGAAAAGTTTTATATTTTGAATCTATCAAAGAACTATGAAGAATATATGAAGTATTTTGTAAGTATTTAAATTTTCATGTTATTTATTATTGTTGTGTCAAAAAAAATAATATCTAAATAAACAATTTAGCCTTCAAAAGTTAAAAATATGAAAAGTATGTTGAACAACTTCAATTGAAAATAAAGAGTTTCAAAATCAATTAATTCAAAATCTTAAATTGATGTAGCAAAAATAAGCTTTTGAATGAAAAGTTCATCTTTTGGTATTAATAATTTGAACAAGAGCTTGAAGAAGAACTTAATTCATTGAAACAAAATTATAAAAAAATATACCAGACGACTTGAAAATGAAGTTGAACTTAAAGATAAAAACAACGAAGAATTGTGGAAAAAACTAAGAGTTATGAAACAAAAGCAAAAAATATTTATTTTTGCTATTTAACAGTTGTAAAACTTCACATTACGAATTTGTAGAAAATTAAAAAAATATACGGAAGAAACAAAAGAACCAGTGGTAGATTATAAAAAAATACAAGATCGAAAACCAAAGTTTAAACGAAACAATTGCAAATGTGAGTTTTCATAATTGTAATTTAATCAAAGATTTCAACTTTCAACGGCGATAATACTAGATGGTTTTTCGAACATCTTAAATTAGAGAATTAAAAATTTAAAGAGGAACTATATTTTTAAAACCTAAAGGAAAATAAGAAAAATGAAAAAATAAAAGTCTAAATGAAAGGTTTGTAATTTAACATAAAAGTTATAAAGAAGAAGTTAAACGGTTTTGATTAAAAGGAGAAGAAATTTGAAAACTAAATTAAGCACTTTAATTTGTTAAATTAAAAAAATGAAAATATTAAAAGAAAAATGGATTAAATTAGAATAGAATGTTCGAAAACAATGGAAAAACTTTTTGACTTTATGTAATAAATAATAGACTGAAAACTAAAATCTAAAAGAAACAATTAAAAATTTTGAACTTCGTTTGAGCAATCAAATAAAAGAAAATCATGACTTACTTGATTTCATAGGTGAAAATATCAATAAACAATAAATTTTAAAAATTATCTTGCAAGTTTGCGTATCTTTCAAGCGATTATAAGAAAACTTATTGAAAAAAATTATTAAAAGAAAAAGTTTTTTATGAATTTTTTAATAAAGTATAAAAACACTAAAGATAAGACAAAAATTCTTAGTAAAGAATGCGAAAATTAAAGCTAAAGAACAAAGAATTTAAAATTAAAGTTTACGAACTTAAAATCTAATCATTATAACTTATTTTATTGTTTTACGTCAACAATTAATACAAAGCAGCAGAGAGATAATTTTACAGGGAGTTTGATTTTTTAAAATAAGTTTATTGTTTATTTTAAAAATGTTTAAGAATTTTCATTATAAATTGTTGACTTTTGTTTGAGTTGTGTATTAATTTTTCGTTTTTAATAATTAATATATTTTTTACAAAAATATATTTGTAATGTTACAGTTATAACAGTGGAATAATGTTATCATTTAAGCGTGTTTAAATAATGTTTAAAATATTACAAATAGTGTGTTGTTAAAAATCCAATTTGAGAGTTAAACGCTAGAATTTTTCATTTAAATTTTAGCAATTTTAAAATTTTGTTTAAATAACGAGGTGAAACATGGTTTTGCGTAATTTATGAAATTGTGAACGAAACAGTGTAAATCTTAATAAAGTTTTAATAGAGAGGCACAGTGAAAATGAGTTTAAAAGGAGAATGGTCAAAGAAAAAGTATAATCGATTTTTGACATATTTAGATACATTTGCAGATTTAAAATATAAAGAATTTAATTTGCGACTTATCAATGATAATTCCGTTGAGTACATTGGCGTTAGAACTCCAATTTTACGAAAAATTGCTAAGGAGATTGCAAATAATGATTACTGCGGTTTTCTTAAATTCAACAAACATAGATATTACGAAGAACGCGTAATTCATGGGTTTATAATCGGTTATGCAAATTTAAATTATATTCAGCTGTTTGATATGTTCAGGGGGTTTATTCCTTACATGTCAAGTTGGGCTTTGACTGACATGGTTTCTACAAAATTTAAACAAATTCTTAAAAATAAAGATATTGCTTTTGAAGAAATTATAAAATTTATTAAATCATCAAATTCATGGGAAGTTAGGTTTGGATTGATTTTGATACTTAAAATTTATATTGAAAAAAATTTTATTGATAGAATTTTGGAAATTTGTACTTTTATAAATAAAAAACACCAATGTTGTGTTGATGGAGAGATACCGTATTATGTAAAAATTGGAAATGCTTGGCTAATTTCTGAATGCTTTGTAAGCTTTTCAAAGAAAACAGAGGCATTATTGCAATCAAATATTTTGGATGGTTGTACTAAAAATAAAGCTATTCAAAAAATTAAAGAGTCTAAAAGAGTACCAAATAATGTAAAACAAAGAATAGAGAAACTTAAAGTAGTGGTTTAACGGGGTATATGTTCAGAAAAATATTAAGTTTTGAGATTGATTATTTACATTACAATGAAGGTAGAAAAGGATTATTATTGGGCGTTTTCTAATTATGTGACTTTTTAATCAGTTTTTCAACTTTGTTATCAGAAAATAGGATTAACTTAAAGGAAATACCACCCATATATTTGTTTTTATTACTCTTGTTGACAAAAAATGATAAATATTTTATAATGAAATAGTGTCGGGTTGTTTATCGTGATATCTATATGTGATGTAATGTGATGTAAAAATGGAGGATTATAAAAAATGAAAAAAGATGTAAATAGTTTAATAGATGATAAAATAGAAGAAGAAAGTTTAAGCGATATAGCAGGAGGAAGAAAAGTAGTTAAAAAAATTTTAATTTCTGTTTTAGCAGGATCGCTTTTATTTGCAGATGCAAATAAAATTGGCTCAAACTGCAAGACAGTTAATGTGTCAGC
>JAITRE010000014.1 GCA_031288555.1 Oscillospiraceae bacterium | reverse complement strand
CATCTAATTGTTGCGTTAATCGTATTTTTTCTTGATTTGCTACATCTAATTGTTGATTTGCTACATCTAATTGTTGCGTTAATCGTATTTTTTCTTGATTTGCTACATCTAATTGTTGTGTTGTTAGTTGTTTTATTTGCTTCGATAAATTTTTCTTTTCATCATTTAACTGCAATACTATATTTTCTTTAGCAATTACCTGATTTTTTAATTCTTGTATATCTTTTTTTAACTTAGAAACTTCTTGTTCTAATTGTTTTACTTTGTCGTTACTTTCTTTTAGTTCAATTTTTAAAGATTCTATTTCATTACGCAGCTTCTTTATCAAACTATCTTTTTTATTCAATTTTAACTTATCTTCGCCATTATATTTTAACTCAAATTTTAATCCTTTATTTTCTTTGACTAATTCCTCATTCTTCTGCTTTAACTTTCTGTTCTCTTCCTTAATTTTCTCAAGACTAAAATTAACTTTGCTTTTATTCGTGCTAAAATTTTTATGTCCTTTTCGTAAATAATAAAAATCTCGTAAATATTCATACTGCTCTTGATTAAGACCGGTCGGTGCATTTAAACTTGATTTTTTATTATCTTTATTAACATCGCTAATTAAATTAATCTCACTACCTAAAAGCAACAAAGATGCAACTAAACTAAAAGTTTTAAGCTTTAAATTTTTCCTTCCACCAGTTATAGCAAACAATTCTTTTTCATCTAGTTTTTCTATATTTTCTTTTCCTATATAAGACAAATAATCTTCTGCTGTAAAAATATATCCATATTCTTTTGCTAAAGGTATTAAATCCGTCTTCACAAACTGAACAGCCTGATTAAAAGACAATTTTTTCAGGCATTTATTTTTTAATTTTACTATCTCATTTCTCAAAATTTCATTTTTACTAAAGTCCGCACAAAACTTTTTTATTTCTTTTATTTTCATAATTTACAACTTCCTTTTTTTATTTTAAAATACATTTAATTTAATTAAGATTTAACTTTTTTATTATTTTCATCATCATATAAAGTAATTAAGTGGAAATTTTCTTATATTTCCATAATTATGCAAAACATTTATCTCATATATCTTCATCCTACTATCAATTAATAAAATCACCTCTTACTTGTTTTCAGCCGCTTACTTATATTATACAGTAAAAAATATAAAAATGCAAATATTTGTAAAATATTGTATATTTTAAAATATATAAACATAAATTATTATATATAATTTTGATTTAAAATATAAAACAACAATTTTCTTTTTAAAGTATAAAAAAATTTATTTCAGTAAAAATATTAATTTTAAGAAATATCAACAACTAGAACAAGCAAATAATCAAAAAGCACAACTAACGCATCAAATAGAAACACTAAAAAAATAGATTCACAAGCACAATTAACGCAACAATTAAATCAAGTAGATCGAGCAAGCAATCATAAAACTAAATCTAGCAAACCAATAGAAAGAACAACACAATTACAATAACTATATAATCTAAAAAATAAAATAAATCTTCGTTAAAAAAGTACGATCTTATGGCTAAAATTATGTTTTAAAAATACTCATCTTATTGTTTTCGAAAACACTAAAATTTTTTAAAATTAAAGTTAAAATTTTAATTGTTAGGTTTTTTATTAATATTAAAAAGATTAAAATCACAAATAAGCCATAATCAGCATTATTATTGTTGGAAAAAAACTAATGCTTTAAACTTCAATAAACTGCTGCTGTTACTGTTAGTGCAAAAATCATCAAACATCTTTTGAAAAAAGTTATAAAAATACAACTTTCAACATTTGCTTTTATATATATTTACTTCTAATATTTTATTTTTCTACTTTTAAAATAGTTTATTCTAATAATTTATTTTAAAAAATTAAACACAAAAACAATTGCTTATTATTTTAAAAACACATAAACTAAAAACAGTTGAAATAAAACCTTTTTAAGTTTTTGAGGTGACCTAATTTGAATATTAAAAAAATTAGAATTTCATTGATTTTCTACCAATGCTACTATACCGGAGAAGATGAAGAAATAATACTGTTCTCTTCAAAAGAGTTTTTAAGTCAACCATTAAAAGTGTTCGTTGCTGTTAATACACACGATTTAAAAATCGCTTTTGAAAAATCTTTTAAAAAAAACGACATTATATTTATTGTTGGTCCTAAATACAAAGTAATAAACAAAACTTTAAAAGAATTTGATAAAAAAAATTTATTTATAAATTTTCATTTTAAAAATAATTGTGATAAAAACATTTATTTTGTGATAACAAACGAATGTACAATATTTTTTTTACCAGAAAATCCAGAAAACCTTAAAAGCATTATAAATTTTAATATAATACCTTTTTTAAAAAAATACTCTGCGATGCTTACTCAAAAAACAATATCACAAAAAACATAGAACCTTTTAAAGTTGCAATGTTTTTATATATTTTTAAAAATAGAAACCAAAAGCAAAGTTAAAATATTAATTATCACAACACTTGCACCAATTGGTATGTTAAGTAAAAAAGAAGCAATCATGCCTAACAAAAAACACACAAATGAAACTATAACAGACAATATAGTGAGAGTTTTAAAGCTATTTGAACATTTTCTTGCTATTACTACTGGAAATATTATTAAACTTGATATTAAAAGCGTACCCATCATTCTCATTCCAATAACTATTGTCAATGCTGCTAAAAATGAAATTAAAAAGTGGTAAAATACTACATTAATTCCTATAGACTTTGCAAAATCTTCATCAGATACAACAAGAAATAATCTGTTATAAAAAATAAAAAACAAACTAAATACAATAATAAATAGAAAAATGCTCATAACAAGATCAGAATAGTCTACAGCAAGAACGCTGCCAAACATATAATTATATACATCAACGTTAAATCCAAATGATAAAGAAGAAATAAGCACTCCAATAGCTAAAGAACCTGTAGAAAATATGCCTATAGCCACATCTCCCTGAATCTTTTTATTTTGACTTAAATACATAATCAAAAAAGAACACAATATGATTATGGGTGTTGAAATAATTAAAGGCGAAATTCCAAAGGCCAAAGCAAAAGATGTTGAAGCAAAACCTATATCCGCAAGACTATGGCCAATTAATGAATATTTTTTAAGTACCAAAACAACTCCTAGCAAAGCTGCACACACCGAAACCAATACTCCAACAATTAGTGCTTTCAATACAAAATGGGATAATAAAACTCCCGTTGCTTCGTTAAAATTTATAAGATTTCCACTCCTTTAAAATTCTACTATAAATTGTTTAAAAATACTGCGCTTGGTCTTTAGTTTAAATTTTATAAATTAAAAAACAATTTTAAACATTATCAAAATATTCAAAAATCAAGCAAAAACATTTTAAATATATTATTAATAAACTAATTATGAAATTTTACTAATTTTAAAAATCAATGTATGCACTTTACGCTTTTATTAAAAACTAACCATCTATTTATTTTTCCATAAAAAAGAATTTTTTTGTCAAGATGCAAAACATGCGTGGCATATTTTTCTACTTGGCTTGAGTCATGTGAAACCATTATTACAGTAGTTTTTTGCTTTTTATTAAGATTTTCCAATATGTTGTAAAAACGATTAGATGTAGCCTCGTCAAGAGCAGCACAGGGCTCATCTAAAAATATAAGCTTGGGCTCTTTAACAAGTGCACGTGCAAGCAATACTCTTTGTTGTTGCCCTATAGAAAGTTCCCCAAAATTATATTTTTTTATTTCAAGCATATCAACTAGTTTAAGAGCATAAAGAGCTTTTTTCTGATTCTCTTTTTTATAAAAAGGCAGAATAATACCTTTTTTTTGAGAACCAGACAATACTATTTCATAAACAGTTGCAGGAAAATCAGAGAGTATTGTATTTTTTTGAGGTAAATACGAAATTTCATTCTTAGATAATTTAAAACTTACTTCTCCGCACGAACAGGGAACAAGACCCAACAAAGCTTTCATCAAAGAGCTTTTGCCGGAACCATTACTTCCTATTATGCATAAATATTCTCCTTTTTCTATTGTAAAATTAATATCTTTTAAAATATCGTTCTTTCTATGACCGACTTTATATGTAACTGAAATATTTTTCGCTTCTAAAATCATAAATTTCTCCTGATTTGATATTTTACAAACCAACTTTAAGATTTTCTAAGTTCTCTCTCATAATTTTAATATAAGTAACTTCGTTAACTTTGTTTATTTGCTCTTTTGTAAAATTATGACAAGATGAAAACCTCAAAAGCTTAACTCCTGTTTGATTTGCTATAGATTCCGCTACTTTGTTAGGTACTGATCCGTCATAATACACTGCGCCTATTTCATTTTCCTTTATAAAATTTATAATTTTAGAAATTTTTTTAACACTCGGTTCTGACCCTTGGGAACAACCGTCAAAAGCAGTTTCATACTCAAGATTAAAACGATCTACAAAATACAAATGAGCAAAATTACCAACAAAAACTATCTTCTTCTTTGAAGAAGCCACTAAATCTTCAAAATCTCTTTCAAGATTTTTAATCTCATCTTTTAAAAACTTAGCATTTTCCTCAAAAAATTCTTTATTTTCAGGATCTTCTTTACACAACACTTTTAAAATATTTTCTACAATATTCAAAGCAATAGAAGGATCCAGCCAAACATGTGGATCGTAACGATGATTATGATGTTCTTTCTTCTTTTGTTGTGTAGATTCTTTATGGTTATGTTTTTCTTTTTTTAAATCTATTCCGTCTGAAATATTTAAAATTTTAAAGCCATTATTTTTAATTCCCGAAATAATCTTTTCTGACCACGGTTCCATATCTTTACCAGTATATAAAAAAACATCTGATGAATAAATTTTAGATATATCATTTGGGGTTGGGTCGTACATATGACTTTCTGTGCCAGGGGGCAAAAGCAACGTAACATTTGCTTTATCTTTTAAAATTTGCCTAGCAAAATCATACTGAGGAAATAAAGTTGCCACAACGTTTAATTTTTTTTCAGCAGCATCACTATTAGTTTTTACTGTGTTAAAATCATTGCACCCGCAAAAAGAACAAAAAATTAACGTTAAAACTAATAATAACACAAAGAAGAAGAAAAGACTTTTTCTTTTGCATAAATTCCGCATCAATAACTCCTAACAACTGATATTCTACATTATTATTTTAAACTAAAGGTTAGTATCAGTCAAGTCAAAAAATTTTCTATTACAAGTTAAATATATTTAACAAACTGATTGATTTTAAAAAATAAAACAGTAAAAACACTCAATCGTTTTAAAAAACTTTTAAAAAATAAAAAAATATGCTATTTTAAAGTTAAACCTTCAAAAAACTTTTTATACACAAAAAATGGAGAATTAACATGTTAAATGGCATTTTAGTTATAGACAAGCCAAAAGATATTTCATCCTTTAAAGTCGTATCAAAAATAAAAAAAATTCTATGTGAAAAAAAAGTTGGACACGCCGGCACACTTGACCCCTTAGCAACAGGAGTTTTACTTGTTTTGGTTGGAAAATCAACTAAAGCTCTGCCGTTTTTGCGCGAAGAAAAAAATTATATTTCTTATTTTAAACTCGGAATAATTACCGACACACAAGATGTAACAGGAAGAATTTTAGAAGAAAATAAACCCAAAACAACCAAATTAGATTGCAAAAAAGCTCTTTGCGAATTTGCAGGCAAAACATTGCAAACTCCGCCCATGTATTCTGCGTTAAAAAAAAACGGCAAACGTCTTTATAAATTAGCTAGAGAAGGTTTAAACATTTTTCGCAAACCACGCTCTATTTTCGTTTATAAAATAAAATTACTTGATTTTAATGAAAAATCTTTTTCGGGAAAATTCTTTATTTCATGTTCAAAAGGAACGTACATAAGAACAATTTGTCACGATTTAGGTAGTAAATTAGGTTGCGGAGCAACTATGATGGAGCTTAGAAGAGTATATTCGTCAGGATTTTCTATAAACGAAACCATTTCTTTAAAAATACTAGAAAAATCTAAAAAAGCAAAAGAATTACTTTTAAAAACCGATACAGCTTTTAAATTCTACTCAAAAGCATTTGTAACTGAACTTCAAACAAATAGATTTAAATGCGGTGGTGGACTTAAAATTGATAGAGTGCAGCATGATGTAAAAAAACTAGAAAACGGACAAATTCTTCGTGTATACTTTAAAAAGGAATTCTTGGGTCTTGGAAAAGTAAATATAAATAAAAATGAATTATCTGTGCTTAAAAATTTTTAAAGATTACAAATAGACATTGCAAATTTTTTCAACTAATTAAATTAATATCAAAAATTAACAATATCTACTCAAAATCTAAATTTATCTGTCGCAAGCATGTTCGAGTTTTGCAACACCAATATACATAATTGATGCAATTATTCCAAGTATAAATATTCCCGCCATCACAAGATCTAATTTAAAAATTTGTCCTCCATAAACTATAAGGTAACCTATTCCTTTAGTTGAAACCAAAAATTCTCCGGTTATAACTCCTATTAAGGACATTCCTACATTTATTTTTAGTGTCGAAACTATTGTTGAAATATTTGCTGGTAAAACAAGCTTCGTTAAAATTTGCGTTTTACTTGCTCCAAACGACCTCATTAAAAGTATTTCTTCTCTATTCACGTCTTTAAAGCCAGAAAGAATGTTTATAATAGAAACAATGGTAGAAACTAACAATGCCATAGTTATTATAGATTTTATGTTGGTGCCCATCCAAACTATTATTATCGGTCCAAGAGCAACTTTTGGTAAAGCATTGAAAACAACTAAATAAGGTTCACTAACTTTTGAAACTAATGGCGAATACCAAATTATTGTAGCAATTATTATTCCTAAAATAGTGCCAAATAAAAAGCCCAAAATTGTTTCAAATACTGTAAAGCCAATGTTATCCCATAATTGACCTTTGTTGCTTAGTTCTATAATTGTGGAAAATATTCTAGAGGGAGAACTCACTAAAAAAGCATCTATCCAATTTAATTTTGCTAAAATTTCCCAAAATAAAATAAACGTTAAAAATATACTTATTTGAAAAAAGTATATAACACATGCATCTTTCTTTCGTTTTTTAAGAAATTTTAAGTGATCAGGCGAATAAATTATTTTTTCTTTCTTCATTTTTTATTCAACTCATTCCAAATAATTTCAAAATACTCATTAAATTTCTTATGATTCCTTTTTTCTCTAACAGTTAATGTGTTTTCATCAAATTCTATCTTTAAAATTCTCTGAACTTTACTTGGTCTGTTTGAAAAAACAACAACTCTATCAGACAAAAAAATTGCTTCTGATATATCGTGACTAACTAAAACAGCCGTTTTGTTCTCTTCGTTAATAATCTGTTTAACCTCTTCAGATATTGTTATTCTGGTTTGATAATCAAGTGCAGAAAATGGCTCATCGAGCAACAAAATTTCAGGTTTCACTGCTAAAGTTCTGATTAATGCTGCTTTTTGTCTCATTCCTCCTGATATTTGATAAGGATAACATTCTAAAAATTTTTTAAGACCATATTTTTTAAGAAGCCTTAAAGCATATTTTTTATTTGATTTTAATAAAATTTTTCTAATTTCAAGACCTAACATCACATTTTCTTCGATAGTACGCCAATTAAACAAATAATCCCTCTGTAACATATAAGCTGTTTTACTGTTAATTGAATTAAGACTTTTGCCATTTATAAATATTTTTCCTAAAGAAGGTGTTATCAAGCCAGATATTAATGAAAGTGTAGTACTTTTGCCGCACCCACTTGGACCAACTATAGTTACAAATTCTCGTTCATAAATATCTAGGTTCAAATTGTCTAAAACCAAAATTTCTTTTTTAGGCGTGTGATATTTAAGAGAAATCCTGTTTAATTCCACGATTTTATTTTTAATATTCATTTAATTTATCACCTTAAATTATTAATTTACAAAGTTGCTTCAAAAGCATATTGATTGTCGACAATTTTATTAAAATCTACTTTTGTTTTAAGTTCCGAAGCTTCAATCGCGATTTCCTGCATTAAATCAAAATCTTCTTTTTTTATCACAGGTGTTCTTGACCAAACATCTACTTTTACACATCTTTCTAACGATTCCTCCAATAAGCTTTTATCTATATTTACAAAATACGGCAAAATTCTTTCAGCTACTTCTTTGGAATCGTGTTGATGAATCCATATTTGAGATTTATAAAGAGCTTTTGTGAATTTTTTTATAGTTTCTTTATTATTTTTTATATAATCTTGAGACGAACAATAACAAGTGTAGGTTATTTCCCCACATTCAGACCCTACAGATTTAAGAACTTTACAATTTTTTTCATGTTCAAAAGATGAGGCTATCGGTTCAAAGAGCGTTACATAATCTCCTACTCCACCTAAAAAAGCCCCTCCCATAAGCTCAAATTTTATATTATTTAAAAGCTTTACATCTTTATTAGGAATAATTCCATTTTTTTTAAGAACATGTTTAAAAACCATCTCGGGAAGTCCACCCTTACGGCCAGATATTACGGACTTGCCTTTTAAACTATCCCAAGAAAAATTTTCATCTCTTCCAACTATAAAACTTCCATCTCTTTTTGTAAGTTGAGAAAAAATTATAGGAAAATTTTCTTTTCCTTCATTGTAAACATAGGCTATCATTTCTGAACCCATAAGACCTATGTCAGAATGTTTAGAAAGAACAGCCGTCATCGCCTTGTCTGACCCCTCTGAAGTTGTAAGCTCAATTTCAAGACCTTCCTTTTCAAACAAACCAAGAGATATAGCCACGTATTGAGGAGCGTAAAAAATAGATCTAGTAGCCTCGCTAATTTTTATTTTTTTTAGATTGTTTTTGTTTTGATTATAATAACAAGACGACATAGAAATAACTACAACAAATACTAATAATGTAATAAATACTAATTTTATTTTTTTCAACAATATCACCTTTTTAAACTCTTTAAAGCCATCTTATTCATTAAAAAGATTTAATGACACCTTTTTCTATAAAAAATCCTCACCTATTTAATCAGAAGAACATAGTATAAATTAGTAAAATTTTATATTTAATAATTTTTTATTGTGGAAAATCTATTTACTTAAACTTAATAGTTAATCAATTTCAAAGCAATATGTCTTGATTTTTAAAAAATTCTAGTTTGCGGCAATTTTAAAAACATAATTACGCAAATAAAATTAAAATTTTCAAAACGATGTATTGTTTTTGAAGTAAATTAATTTAAATGGTGGTGATTATTTTGATCTTTCCTGCATTAGAATTAATTTTTAGCGGTTTTGTTTTTTTTATTTTAAGAATAACAGGTTCAGGCTCATTTCCTCGGCCTCTTTCTATAAAAGAAGAAGAAGAACAACTTAAATTGTTAGAAAACGGCGATAAATTTGCAAGAACTAAGCTCATAGAACATAACTTGCGATTAGTAGCGCATATTGTAAAAAAATATTATCTTAACACTATTTATCAAGAAGATTTAGTTTCAATAGGAACGATAGGACTCATAAGAGCCATAGACACATTTGATAATTCTAAGGGTATAAAACTTTCAAGTTATGCTTCTAGATGTATAGAAAACGAAGTCTTAATGTTTTTTAGAAACAACAAAAAAACATCTCATGATGTTTCAATAAGTGAACCTATAGATACTGATAGAGAAGGAAACACATTAACGCTTATGGATTTAATGTCTACTTATGATGACATTGTAGATAGCTTAGATATAAAATTTAGATCAGAAAAAGTTTATAAATACATAAAAGAAACTCTTTCACCAAGAGAAAAAATTATAGTAGAGCTAAGATATGGACTTCACGGAAAACCAAATTTAACTCAAAGAGAGGTTGCAAAAAAACTAGGCATTTCTAGATCTTATGTTTCTAGAATAGAAAAAAAAGCCTTACTTTCACTTAAAAACAAACTATAACTAATAAAAGTTAAAAAATGAATAACTATATTAATTTACTTTCATTAAATTCAAAAATTATAATAATAAATATTTTAAATTTTTATTTTACAAAATTTTTAAAAACTTAAATCCAATCTTTAAAATACAAAGCATTGTGTAATCTACTTTTAAAAACCTAAAACTTTAGAAAAAAATTATTATTTCCTATTAACATAAGCAAAGCTTTGCTTTTTATGTACTCAAAAATCAAAATAAATTCAAACTCAAAAATACAGTTTAAAATTAACTTGCATCAAAAATTATATTTAAAAACATTTTAAATTTCAAAAATAAATAATAACTTTAAAAATAAAAAATTTCAAACTTGACGCAAACTTATAAGAATGATAAACTAGCTAAAAGTTGCAGTTTTAATTTTTTGCACCATTAGCTCAGTTGGTAGAGCACCTGACTCTTAATCAGGGTGTCCTGAGTTCGACCCTCAGATGGTGCACCAAACATTTTTACTTCGCTCAGCCTAAGAATCCTTTGTGATGCTTTTGCATAATTTGAGAGTCCATTTGTTTTACAGTTTCAAGAGCAACACCAACTAATATAATTATAGAAGTGCCACCTAAAGACAAGTGTGACATTTTACTTACAGCGCTAAATCCCATAGGAAGAAGAGATATAAGCATTAAAAATAGAGCACCAATTAATGTTATTTTGGAAAAAACTTTAGAGATATAATCAGCAGTGGGCTTACCAGGGCGAATACCCGGAATAGTACCATTACTTTGTCTAAGATTGTTAGCTATTTCAATAGGATTATATTGTATAGCAATATAGAAATACGCAAATAAAAGTATGAAAATGGAAAAAATCACAACATAAATCCAGCTGTCTGGCGATAAAGCATCTAATAAGCTTCGAAACCATCCTGTTTCTGGATTAAAAAATAATGCAATAGTGCCTGGCATAGAAAGAAGAGTGCTAGCAAATATAACAGGCATAACACCAGCAAGTCCAATTTTTACAGGAAGATGACTACTTTGACCACCATACATTTTCCTTCCAGAAATACTCTTAGCATATTGTATAGGAATACGTCTCTCAGCATCGTTTGTAAGAACAATAATCCAAACTAAACCTAAGAAAAGTAAAATAAAAAGTACAACAAACAAATAATTCATAGAATCAGTATCAGGATGTTCTATAGCTTTTTGTATTGAATCCCAAAGATGTCCAATCATTTCTGGCATTCTTGAAACTATACCAGCAAACAATAAAATGGAAATACCGTTGCCCATACCTTTTTTATTAACTTGCTCACCCAACCACATCATCAGTGCAACACCGGCCGTAAAAGTTGAAATTATAACTATACCTGAAAACCAAGCCTCAAACCCATCTAAATATTTAGCGGCAGTTAAGCCAAGAGCAACAGGCTTTCTTAAAAAAAACCAATAATAACCAAAGCCTTGAGCAACACCCAAAAAAACTGTTAAATAACGAGTAATCGCGCCAACTTTTTTACGACCATCTTCACCTTCACTCGATAACCTTTCCAAAGCTGGGATAACAACAGTCATAAGCTGAATTATAATTGACGAATTGATGTAAGGCGACACAGACATAGCAAATAAAGTACCTTGTGAAAAAGCACCCCCCGAAAACGTATTTAAAAAATTAAGCGCATTATTTCCCTGACTAATTCCCTGCATAAGAAGTTTTAATGCAACCGGATTTAAAAACGGAACAGGAATCAAAGAACCAATTCTAAAAATTACAACAATTAAAAGAGTGTAAAGTATTTTTTTTCTAAGTTCAGGAACCTTCCAAGCGCTTCGAACTGTCCTTAGCAATTAAACCACCTCAGCCTTCCCACCAATATCCTCAATTTTTTGTTTTGCTGCTTTAGAAAACTTATCAACTTTAACTACAAGCTTCTTTTTAAGCTCACCATCTGCTAAAATTTTAACAAAATCAAAGTTTCCGTTAATTAATCCTGTCTCTTTTAAAATATTAACATCCACAACAGAATTATCTTTAAATAAATTCAGCGAAGAAAGATTTACAACAGCAATTTTCTTAGAAAAAGAATTAGTAAAACCTCTTTTTGGAACACGCCGATGCAAAGGCATCTGGCCACCTTCAAAACCTGGACGCACCCCTCCGCCAGACCTTGCATTCTGACCTTTATGACCTTTTCCGGAAGTCTTGCCCTGACCAGAACCATGACCCCTACCAATGCGTTTGCGTTTCCTTTGCAAACTAGAGGACAGAACATCTTGAAAATTCACAAGCTCACTTCCTTTATAATTACACTGTAATAAATTTTTTTATTTTTTGCAACACAAAAACAAAAATCTATAAAATTAAATCGTTTTAACCAAAACTAAATTACTTACTTTAGCAATTTTTCCAAGCGTCTGCGGGTTATTAGGCTGTATAACTTCGTCACCTATTTTTTTAAGACCTAAAGATTTTGCACAAGCCACTCGTTTTTTATTAATACCAGCAAGACTTTTAAATAACTTTATCTTTAACTTGTTAAGTAAAACTTTCGAAACAACATCTTTCTTAGAAGTAATTTTTTTAACAGAACTTGAAATTTTTGCTGTTTTAGCAGTCGACGGCTTAGAAATTTTTATTGTTTCTTCTTTTTTTACTTTTTTAGAAGCCACTTTCTTAGGTTTAACTGCTTTAACAGCTGAAATTAACTTAGCTTCTGAATTTTTTTTAACATTAGAAATCTTAGTTTTTGGCGCAGCTTTTTTTTCTATTTTCTTCTTCTTATTCGTCGCCTCTTCCTTCATCTTAGGCAAACCTCCCATATTAAAAAATAAATTTTACAAAATTTCCCTAACGGACTTCATCCTTATTTTTGCAACTTCACTTGCAGTACGCAAGGCTTTCAAACCTTCGACAGTCGCGCGAACAACATTGCAAGGATTATTGGATTTTAAAATTTTAGTACGTACATCTTTAATTCCAGCAGCTTCAACAACAGCACGAACAGTTCCGCCGGCAATAACACCAGTACCAGCCCCAGCTGGTTTCATAAAAACTCTAGCTGCACTAAAAGCTCCTATAATTTCATGAGGTATAGTACTACCTTTTAAAAGAATTCTAACAAGATTTTTTTTTGCATTCTCAATGGCCTTACGAACAGCATCAGGAACTTCACTAGCTTTACCTAACCCGAACCCGACAACTCCCTTGCCGTTCCCAACAACAACAAGCGCAGAAAACTTTAAAACTCTACCACCTTTAACAGTTTTAGAAACTCTATTCACAGAAACCAAGCGCTCTTTCAATTCCTTGGCTGAAACATTATCAACACTAATCAAATTTCAAACCTCCTAAACGTCTAAATTTTGCCTAAAATACAAGACCACCTTCACGAGCACCCTCGGCAAGTGATTTTACACGACCATGATATAAATAACCCCCACGATCAAAAACAACAGTTTTAATATTCTTTTTAATAGCAACCTCAGCAAGATTTTTCCCAACTATTTGCGCCGCTTCTTTATTAGAACCGTTAGGTGCAGAAAAAGATTTATCTAAAGTTGACGAAGAAACAAGCGTAATTCCTTCTTCATCATTTATAATCTGAGCGTATATATTAGACTTAGATTTATAAACATTTAGACGCGGACGTTCATTTGTTCCAAAAACTTTACTCCTAATTCTTTCATGTCGCTTACATCTTGCTACATTGCTGTCAACTTTTTTTAACAAAAATCTCACTTCCTTGGTGTTAAAATTAAAAATAAATTTTTATCTAAAAATTTGTCAAAATATTAATTAAACTTTCGAAAATAAAACTTTAAACTCCCTGATTGTGTTAAAGATTTGTTAAAATTTTTAACCTTTAGAGCTCTTGCCAGCTTTACCTTCTTTGCGTTTAATAATTTCATTCGCATATTTTATTCCTTTGCCTTTATAAGGTTCAGGAGGTCTTTTTGCACGTATAATAGCAGCAAACTGCCCGACTTTTTGTTTATCAATCCCACTAACAACTATTTTAGAACCCTCTACTTGAGTTTTTACGTCATCTGTGTCATATATCACAACAGGATGAGAAAAACCCAAATTCATATTAAGCTTGTTTCCCTGCTTTTGAACACGATACCCAACTCCGTTTACTTCAAGCTCTTTCTTAAAACCTTGTGTAACGCCCTCGATCATATTAAAAACAAGAGTTCTTGTGAGCCCATGCAAAGACTTATTTTCTTTGCTGTCGTTTGGTCGAATTACAAACACCAAAGAATTTTCGTTTTCATTTTGAACTTTAACATTCATATTTTTGTGTACAGATAAAGACAAATTTCCTTTCGGCCCTTTCACTGAGACTATATTCTCTTTTATATTAAAAGAAACGCCAGTCGGAACACTAATTGGCTTATTTCCGATTCTTGACAAAATTAATTACACCTCCTTTTACGACAAAACAAATTAACATCAATTATTGTTGCCAACAATCATTAAAATACTCTAAGTATCGAACCCCTACCAAACAAACGCAAAAACTTCGCCACCAACATGTTTTAAACGAGCTTGACGATCTGACATAATACCTTTAGAAGTAGAAACAATAGCGACCCCTAACCCTCTTATAACTTTAGGTAAATCATTTACACTACTATAATTTCTAAGCCCAGGTTTTGATATTTTTTTAATACCAGTTATTACGGGAACTTTATTTGCTAAATACCTAAGTTCGATTTTTATAATCCCTTGTTTATTATCTTTTATTAACTTAAACTTTTTTATATATCCTTCATCTAAAAGGATTTTAGAAATAGCAAATTTAACACGAGACGCCGGAATATCAACTGACGCATGCTTTGCATTACTAGCATTGCGTATTCTCGTTAAAAAATCCGCTATAGGATCTGTCACTTGCAAACAATCACTCTCCTATAAATTTTAAAAATAAAGCTATGTCTTATATTTTAAATCTATTAACAAAATAATCAAGCATAAAAATTTATTTAAATATTAAGCGCAATAAAAACAAATAAAAGTTTAAAAACTACATCTTAAAAAATTCGAATAAACAACAAAAAATAAACACTTACCAACTAGCTTTTTTAACACCTGGAATTTCGCCTCTATAAGCCAGTTCTCTAAAGCATATACGACAAACACCAAATTTTCTAAGATAAGCATGCGGTCTGCCACAAATTCTACATCTATTATAGTTTCGTGTAGAAAATTTAGCCTCTCTTTGTTGCTTAATTCTCATTGCAAGTTTAGCCAAAAAACTCCCCTCCTTATTTAGCGAATGGAGCTCCTAAACACTTCAAAAGTTCAAAAGCTTCTTCATCGGTTTTTGCACTTGTTACAAAACAAATATCCATACCACGAACCTTATCAATTTTATCGTATTCTATTTCTGGAAAAATAATTTGCTCTTTAATTCCTAAGTTATAATTTCCACGCCCATCAAAAGATCCAACACGTATACCTCTGAAATCTCTAACTCTCGGAAAAGCTACATTAAACAATCTGTCCAAAAATTCATACATTCTGTTGCCTCTTAAAGTGACTTTAGCACCTATTTTCATGCCAACGCGAAGCTTAAAATTAGCAACAGATTTTTTAGCCTTACATAACATAGGTTTTTGACCTGTAATAGTTGAAAGATCTCTAAAAATCGAATCAATAATTTTTTGATTATCTTTAACTTCACCATCTGATACGCTAACAACAATTTTTTCAAGCTTAGGTGTTTGAAAAAAATTTTTATAAGAAAATTTCTTCATCAAAACTTTTACAATTTCATTTTTATAAAATTCTTTAAGCCTAGCCAAACTTCAAAACCTCCTTACTTAAAAATTACACTTTGCAAAAGCTAAAACAAAATTTAATTTTATTTTTAAAACTAAATCCTCTCCAAGCCCTTGCAAATTGTTTTAAATTTTTAAAGAGCAAACTCTGCTAAACAAAAACTAATCGCTTAATTACATTTTTGATGCTTAAGAATATTCTATAATATAAATAAAAATAATAAAAGCAGAATTTAGTCATTAAAGCTTAAAATCAATTCAAATTTCAGTAATTTACTTTAAAAACTTCTTAACTTTAAAAATTTCTTAACTTTTAAAACAAAAATATAATTAAAAAACTGCGCTGCACTTTTTACAAGCGCGCCTTTTTTTCCCTTTATCGTCTAATACATGTGAAACACGCGTAGATTCATTACAAGTCGAACAAACAAGTTGGACCTTAGATGCATACATGGCGGCCTCAGCCTGCAATATACCTCCTTCTTGCCCAGCTTTTTTTGGCTTTACATGCTTAGAAACTATATTTGTTTTTTCTACTATTACTTTGTTTTCCGAAAGACTCACAGCTACAACTTTTCCAACCTTCCCTCGATATTTCCCGCTTAAAACAATAACAGTATCTCCCGTTTTCACATGAACTTTTTTCTTCATATAAGTATCATCTCTTTTCTGCTAAATTACTTCAGGAGCAAGACTTAGTATTTTTAGAAAACCTTTATTTCGAAGTTCCCTTGCCACAGGACCAAAAACACGCGTGCCTTTGGGGTTATTGTCATCCTTTATTATAACAACAGCATTGTCCTCAAAACGAATATATGTCCCATCAGCTCTACCAACACTTCGCCTTGTTCTAACAACAACAGCTTTTACAACTTCACCTTTTTTTACAACTCCACCGCCTGTTGCCACTTTTTTAACAGAAGCAACTATAATATCTCCTATAAAAGCATATTTTCTTCCAGTTCCACCAGGAACTCTAATACACATAACCTCTTTAGCTCCAGTATTATCAGCAACTTTAAGGCGAGTCTGTTCTTGTATCACAAGTTCTTCCTCCTTTTTAAAAATCACAAACTTACTTTTACCACGTCTAAAACACTAAAAATGCTTAAAAATTCTAATAAACAAACTTTTCTAATTTATGAACACTTTTAAAAATAAAAAACCTTTTAAGTCTTCAAAAACCTAAAAGTTTAAAATTTATAACTAATATCACTTTACCCTTTCTAAAATTTCAACAACTCTCCAAGTTTTTTCTTTAGAAAGGGGCTTAGTTTCCATTATTCTCACACTATCTCCAGTAACACATTTGTTCTCTTCATCATGCGCTTTAAATTTTATCGTAGACTTAACAATCTTGTTGTAAAGCCTGTGCTTTACACTGTCTTGAATAGCTACAACAACAGTTTTATTCATTTTATCACTGACTACTTTTCCAATACGAGTTTTTCTCATATTTCTCTCTGCCACGTTTTAATTAACCTCCTTTAATACGACAAATTTAAAACTTTAAAATCACTAAAAAATCAAATCTACAATTTACTTAGAATTAACAATAGTTAAAACTCTTGCTATTTCTTTTTTAACAACACGTATTCTCATAGGATTTTCAAGCTGATTTATGGAATGTTGAAATCTTAAATTAAAAAGTTCTGATTTTAAATCTTTTATTTTTTTTTGCAAATCATCTTCTGATAAATCTTTTAAAGCTGTAGATTTCATTTTTCTGCACCACCTATTTGCTCTTCTTTTGAAACAAATTTGCACTTAACTGGTAATTTATTTGATGCTAGTCTCATAGCTTCTTTAGCTGTTTTTTGTGGCACTCCTGATATTTCAAACATAATTCTCCCCGGCTTAACAACAGCCACCCAATATTCAGGTGCACCTTTTCCTTTACCCATACGAGTCTCTGCGGGTTTTTTCGTCACTGGCTTATCAGGAAAAATCTTTATAAAAACTTTCCCAAACCTCTTACAATAGCGCGTCATAGCAATACGAGCAGCTTCAATTTGATTTGAAGTTATCCAAGCGCAAGAAAGAGATCTCAATCCAAAATCTCCATACGTTATAGAACCGCCTCTTACTGCTTTTCCAGTTCTACGCCCTCTATGCGTACGACGAAATTTCACGCGTTTCGGCATTAACATTATTTTTTGCCACCATCCTTATCATAAGCACGCGCTTTTCCAAGCACTTCCCCAACGTAAAGCCAAACCTTAACTCCAATTCTTCCGTAAGTAGTAGCAGCCTCAGCAAAGCCATAATCAATATCTGCTCTTAAAGTTTGAAGCGGAATAGTACCTTCGTGATAGTGCTCAACTCTCGCAATCTCAGCTCCACCTAATCTACCCGAAACTTGAGTTTTAATACCCTTAGCCCCAGATTTCATAGCACGCCCCATAGCCTGTTTCATAGCACGGCGAAAAGATATTCTTTTTTCAAGTTGCGAAGCAATATTTTCGGCTACTAATTGAGCATTTTTATCTTGAAATTTTATTTCAACTATATTAATAGAAACACTTTTTTTTGTAATCTTTTCACAACTTAAGCGAAGTTTTTCTACCTCAACTCCACCTTTTCCTATAACAATACCCGGCTTCGCACAATGAATATACAAACGCAACTTATTAGCATTTCTTTCTATTTCAATACGAGGAACACCCGCTAAATACAAACGTTTTTTCAAATATCTTCTTAAATTATAATCTTCAATTAACATATCGCTAAAATCTTTGTCTTTTGCAAACCATCGCGAATCCCAATTTTTTATTATACCAACGCGAAGCCCATGTGGATTCACTTTTTGCCCCACACATCTCACCCCTTTTCTTTGTTTAATTAAATATTTTTATTTTTATAAAAGTATCTTTATTGTTTTTCTCTAACCATAAGTGTTATATGAGATGTTCTTTTTAAAATTCTAAACGATCTTCCTTTTGGACCTGGCCTTGTTCTTTTAAGTGGTTTTCCAGGACAAACAAAACACTCTGAAACATACAAAAACTCTTTGTTTAAATTATAATTATTTTGAGCATTTGAAACTGCTGAACCCAGTAAATTCAAAAGATATTTACAAGCAGCTTTGTTAGTATATTTTAAAATCGCCAAAGCAAGATCCACTGGTTTATCTCTTATAAGATCAAGAACAATTGAAACTTTCCGCGGTGATATTTTAGCATATCTTAAATAAGCCTTTGCTTCCACTTTAAACTCACCTCAACTTTTTTGTTAATTTAAAAATTCTTAAAATATAAATTTGAAATAAATAAATCAATTATGAAAAAATTTAAAACATCAAAAAATAATTTAAACTTCATTTTTAAATATACTTTTAATTTTTAATAAAACTTTAAAGTAAAACAAACTTTTATAAAAACAAAAATACACAAAACTATTTTTTAACAGTTTTCGAACCGGGATGTCCTTTAAAAGTTCTAGTCAAAACGAACTCGCCAAGCTTATGTCCAACCATATCTTCTGTAATATAAACAGGCATATGCTTACGACCATCGTGAACAGCAAATGTAAAACCGACAAACTCAGGGAAAATAGTAGACGCACGGCTCCAAGTTTTAATAACTTTTTTTTCACCAGATTCCTTCATTAACTTAACTTTTTTAAACAAAGCTGGTTGAACAAAAGGACCTTTTTTCAAACTTCTGCTCATTACAAAACCAAACTCCTTTTTTAAAATACTAACAAAACATAAAAGCAAACAATTTTTAATTTTCGCTTTTTAAAACAAATTTAAGCAAAAGCCATTATTTATTACGACGACTTACGATAAATTTATTAGAAGCTTTGTGTTTTGATCTAGTTTTATACCCTAAAGTAGGCTTACCCCACGGAGTGACAGGGCTAGGAAGTCCTATAGGAGTCTTCCCATTACCACCACCATGAGGATGATCGCAAGGATTCATCGCAGAACCACGAACAGTAGGGCGCCAGCCCATATTTCGCTTACGCCCAGCTTTACCAATTTTAACATTAAAATGATCAGAATTTCCAACTTGACCTATAGTCGCCATACACTCTTTAGGAACATTTCTAAGTTCGCTAGAAGGTAACCTTATAAGAGCAAAATTATTTTCAAGAGCCATAAGTTGAGCCATATTGCCAGCTGACCTTGCAAACTGAGCTCCTTTACCAGGATGAAGTTCTACATTATGAATAAATGTTCCAGTAGGAATTTTTTCAAGAGGAAGAGCATTTCCCGGCTTTATATCAGAATCAAAGCCTGATACAATTTTATCCGAAACCTTAAGATCACTAGGGGCAATTATATAGCTTTTAAAACCATCTTCATATTTTACAAGAGCAATGTTAGCTGAGCGATTAGGATCATATTCTAATGTTAAAACGCGAGCAAAAACATTAAACTTTCGTCTTTTAAAATCAATTAACCTATATTTTCTACGATTTCCGCCACCCCTATGTCTCACAGTAATTCTACCATAACTATTCCGACCAGCTTTTTTGTTTAGCGGCCTAAGTAAACTTTTCTCGGGTTTTTCTTTAGAAAGAGCGGAATAATCAAGCACTGACATATTTCTTCTTGATGGAGTAGTAGGTTTATAATGTTTAATAGCCACTTTTCTAAACTCCTTTCTTTGAAAATTTTAAAAACACATAAATAAAAAACAAGAACTTAACTAACTTCAAGACTTCTTTTAACTTATTTTCTAAGGAAATTAAATTTTATACCATACTATCAAAAAAATCAATAGCTTTACTACCAGACGTAAGCCTTACAACAGCTTTTTTCCAAGAAGGCGTATATCCTTGTTTCCCTCTTTGGCGTCTTAAACGACCTCTAATATTTAAAACATTAACTTTCATAACTTTAACTTTAAAAATCTCTTCCACAGCTTTTCGAATTTCAATTTTACCTGCACTTTTGGCAACCTTAAAAGTGTATTTTTTCATAGGGCTCCCGCGCATAGTCTTCTCAGTAACTACAGGATTTATAATAACATCATTTGCAATCATCGCGCATAAACCTCCTGTATTGCTGTTATAGCGTCAAAAGAAAAAAGCAGTTTATCAGCGTTCATTATATCGTAAACATTAAGAATGTTAACAGATACAGTCTTAACATTCTTAATATTATGTGTTGATTTTACAACCGTTTTCTGCGCCTTATTAAGAATTATTAAAGCTTTAGAATCTACACCAACAGCATTAAGCATATTTACAAAAACCTTAGTTTTAAATTCATCTGATTGTATTTTATCTATAACAATAATATCATTGTTGGAGGCTTTTGAAGAAAAAGCAGATTTCATAGCAAGTTTTTTAACTTTTTTGTTGACTGTGTAACTATAGTCCCGGGGCTTTGGCGCAAAAACAACTCCACCATGACGCCACTGAGGAGAACGAGTAGAGCCCTGACGTGCACGCCCAGTTCCTTTTTGCCTCCAAGGCTTACGACCTCCTCCTGAAACTTCCGAACGAGTTAAACAAGATTTAGTACCTTGACGTTGATTTGCAAGATAATTAATTATAACCTCTCGCAAAACAATTGCATTTGGATTTATTCCAAAAATAGAATCTAAAAGTTCGATTTCTCCAACTTTTGATCCTTCCATATTTAATACAGGAAACCTAAGCATGAAGCTTCTCCTTCCCAACAAACTTTATACTATCTCGAAGCACTACAACAGAATCATTAGGCCCAGGAACAGCACCTTTCAATGCAATTAAATTATTATTTTCATCAACTTTAACTACTTCTAAATTTAAAATAGTAACTTTTTCTGCTCCAAGATGCCCTGCCATTTTTTTCCCTTTAAAAACTCTAGAAGGGTTAGAACAATTGCCTATAGAACCACCCTTCCTTGCACAAGGCCCCGTACCGTGACTTTCTCTAAGCCTTCCAAAATTCCAACGCTTAATAACACCACACCAACCCTTGCCCTTACTAGTTCCTGTTACATCAACACGTTCACCAACAGAAAAAATGCTAGATTTTATCAAATCTCTAACTTTAAAATCGTCAAAAGATTCAAACTTAAATTCACGTAACAACTTCTTTGGTGCAACATCAAACTTAATAAAATGCCCTTGCAAAGGTAAAGTTATATTCTTAGGTCTATCGTTGAACTTCGGCGATCTAACACCTTTTTTATACTTAAGCTTAATATCACCAAAACCTAATTGAACAGAACAATACCCATCCTTTTCAACAGTTTTTTTTTGCACAACAGTACAAGGACCTGCTTCAATTATTGTTATTGGCACTCTATTTCCGTTTTCACTAAAAATTTGAGTCATCCCAATCTTTTTCCCAATAATCGCTTTCTTCATTTTTAATCCCTCCTATAAACATCTTAACAAAACTTAATATTCGCAAATAATCTACGTTTTTTCATTTTCTTGATAAAAATTACAAACACACCTAAATTTAAAGTTATAAATTTTCATGTAAAAAATATTTTGTTAAGTTAATCAACTTTAAAAACAATACATCTTACAAACACAAACCAAAATTCAAATTCAACACTTTTTAAAAATAAACTTTTAAAATATGCTGTTTTTGAAGCAGATTAACTTTAATAAATTCCACAAATAAAATTAAATTTCTAAACTTTTATTTCTATGTCAACTCCTGCAGGAAATTCAAGCCCAACAAGAACATCAATCGTTTTATTTGACGGTCGCAACACATCTATAACTCTTCTATGAGTTCTCATTTCAAATTGCTCACGACTATCTTTGTGTTTATGAACAGAACGTAAAATAGTAACAACTTGTTTCTTTATAGGCAAAGGCACTGGACCCGAAACTTCCGCACCTGTACGCTCGGCAGTTTGAACAATTTTCTGAGCCGATCTATCCACCAATTGATGATCATAGCCCTTTAGTTTTATTCTCATTTTAACTCTTCCTTCAGCTGACATATCTTAACTATCTCCTTTAAATAAATAAAATTACCAAAAAATTAAACTTACTAAAACCTATCATCAATGCTATCACAGCTTCTTAATTGATGCAAGTGTTTTTATTAATTTCAAACTTAACAAATTAGCTTAAAGAATATAAATTTTTAAAATCATTTTTTGTATTTTTATTTAAACAAATTATAATTTACATATCATTTAAGATAAAATCATTTGTAAAGCTATAAATTCAAATTTAAATAACTAAAACTACCGCAAATAATTCAGCAATAGCTTTATATTTTTTATCTTTATAATTTTTAATTTTATTTTTAAGAAACTTTTCTAGAAAACATCAAACGAATAATTTTCTTTAGTATTGTAAAAATATCAAGTTTGTTTGCTTTTGATGTTTTCAAGCTCTTACATAAGATTTGTTTTGCAAGCAAATTTAGAAGTAATAAAAAGCATTATTTTGCAAATTACCTTTTGTTTATTTAAAAACAATTCTTACAACTTGAAAAAGCATATTGTTAAAAATGCAATATCTTAAAATAAAAACATCTTTTAACAACTACTACAATTTCGAAAAGTTCTTCTTCTACAAATGTTGTGTTACTTTAAAATAACAACAAATTTATTTTATAAAAAATTAAAATTCTTATTTCTCTGCTACTTATTGTTTTTCAAAACCTTTTTATTTTAATTGCTACAAAAAATATAAGTGCACAATATTAACATTTGCGCTTTATATTATTACAGTGTTGTAGTATTTTATCTTATTTTTGTCAAAATTTTCTATTTAAAAACAAAAACCTACTATTAAACTAAATTAGTAAATAAATATAAAAAATTACTATTTTAAAAAAGTCCCAAAAGCTTAAAAAAGCCTTAAGCCTGTTAATATAGGTTTAAGGCAAAGAATCATTGGCTCTTAAAAACTTTTACATTTCAATAAAAGTAAAAACTGCGGAATTTTCTAAAAACTCTTCAAATTTTATTGAAAATAAACCCGAAGCACCAATCAGCGATTTTTTATTAAAAGGTAAGCGTTTAAACAAATCTCTTCCATGAGGATCAATTAGCTGCAAATAAAATTTTTTATTACGTTCTGATATACCAACTAAAGCGTAACAGTGATTTTTGA
>JAITRE010000018.1 GCA_031288555.1 Oscillospiraceae bacterium | reverse complement strand
TGTGCTAAATATCAAGAAAATTGTAGATTTAACTTAAGAACAACAAAAAGCATTTTAAAATACTTCTTTGGTATTCATGTCTTCTCTTTATTCAGTTCTCAAGGTGCAAAGGGGAGGTTGGGGTTAGCTTAACAAACTTCGCTTGAAAATTATTCTTACTAACAAATCATCTAGAAACATTTTAAAATTACTATAAATGTAAACAAAACAATTGTAAAAACATTCAAAAGTTAAGTTAAAAATCACTCAAAATCAAAAATACAGAATCTTTAAAATCTTCTTAAAGAACAACAAACCGAATAAAAATCAATATTTTGAAAAGCTTTCAATAAATATCGCTTTTAAAATTTTAAAACAACATTATTAACGCTCAAACAATTTTAATAAACTTAGCAATTTAAAACATAAAAAAGCTTTAAAAAATTATTATAAAAAAGCAAAATATCTTAAAATTTACTTTTAAAGTTAATGCTTGCAAAATAACTGACCTGAAAAACTACTAAATTTCATTTAAGATTTTTTAAAAAATTAATCCAAAAACTATAAAATGATTTTTGTTACTTCATCATCATGTTTAAAATCTTAATATAAAATAAATCTTTAGTCAAGCAAAAATTTAAAAATTTAATTTACTTAAACTAAATTTTTTAAAATCTAAAATAAAAAATATATTTGTTTTAAAAACAAAAAAATAGACTTAACGGATTTTAGGCCGTTTAAGTCTAGACTTATTTTAAATTTTCTAGTTTTATTTAACAGTCTCTTCCTTTTTTATATCAAATATTTTTCTTAAAAAAAAACTAAAAAATTTGGGACTTTTAACAATAACTACTTTCAAAATTACTACCTCCTGTTGTGAAAAAATTAAAGCTAGCCTCTGATCAACAACAAAGATAAAACAATAAGCATTGAAGCTAAAAAAGCTACTGTAAGCCCAGCTGGCAAAAAATGAGACGATAAAAGACCCAATACAAATGCGAGCATAAACCGACCTTGCTTGTGATACCTACTCGTACATTTCACCTCGTTGCAACATTTAAAAAATCAACAATTTTTAAAAGTGCTTCTAATCCCTAAGTTACAATGCAAACAACGCTCAACATCATTATACGCAATTTAATAATATGTTGTTAAACTTCACAAATAATCTACCTTTAATTTCATAAATAAATACTTTTTGCAATTTTTATAATTAATATTAAATCCTAATTAAATAAAAAACTCATCGCGATCTAACAACTAATTATGCTTGTGTTTTAAATAAAACTTTGCAAAAACACAATTTAAATATTTACGCTAATTTTAACATTTAAAATTTTCTCAAAATCTATGACTAAAAGTTTAATTCAATCGAGCTAATCTCAGTTTGTTTGTTGGACCATACTTTAAATTTACTATCAAAACTATTTAAATGTCAAACATTTTAAGTTTACAGATTCTTAAAATTCATGTACTTTGAAAAAGTAAGAAAATAGAAAATGGAGGAATCTTTACGATGAGAAGCGATAAAAAATTTATAAATTTAATTTTAACTGTTTTTTGCTTTTCATTTTTATTAACTTTTACAGGGTGTGATGTTTTTAATAGCCCTTCAGACTTTGTTGATTCTGAAGATTTTAATTTATCTGTAACTAACCAAGAATATGACTTATTTATATATTCAGATGTGAACCAAAAAGAAGAATTTGAGTTTTTATGTGAAAAATACGAAGCTAAAAGTGGTGTAAAAATAAAATATTTTTTTGTTGAACCCAATCAAGATTATTTCAGCTCTCTTAAATCTCAAATAAATTCTGAACATAAACCTGCAATATTTATAGTGCGTGGAAATTCAGAACTTTCTTCACTAGAAAAAGATGGATTAATTTTAGATCTTTTGTCTGAATCTGAAAGTAAATTTAATACTTTTGTCAACAGTATACCTAAAGATTTTTGGTTAACATCTAATGATTTTAACAATTTTGGAATTCCGTGCTCTTTAGAGTCTCACGGATATTTAGTAAATATACAAATGGTAAAAGATTTAGTGGGAGAAAAAAAAGCAGAGCAATTTTTGAAAGATTTTAAGAATTGTTCTTACTCTGAATTTGAAAATTTTGTCATAAATTTGTCAGAATATATAAAGTGTTCTAGAGAAACAACTGTTTTTATTAATGAAAATTCTTACGATTTTTCTAAACAAAAAAGCCCAAAAGTAAGTTCCTTAAAAGGAGTGTTCTCGCCAAAAAAACGTGATTTTCGTTCATTTGAGTCAATTTTTTTTAATATTTTTGATACACCATTAAAATTATTTAAATCTTCTTATCAACAAATAGACTCTCTTGAATCATTCTTATTTAGTTATGCTCAATTGTTAGATTTTGAAACTTCACACAGTTTAGATGGAGAAAACTCAACAAAAAGAAGTCAAGAATTCGTTGAGCTTATGTTTAAAAAAGATCAAATTTCTTTTTTAGAAGACTTTTTAAATGGCGAATACTTTTTAATGCAAGGAAAAAACCAAGATTTTGAAAAAATAGAGAATTTTTTAAATTTTAATCATGAAATAGAACAACTTCGAATGTTGCCTATTAAATTTCCATTTAAAGAGGAAGCAATTAAACTACCAATTATTAAAAAAATAAATTCTTCGATCCCTCTCTTTGTTTCAAAATACTATTCCATTAACTCTAAAATTAGTAGAAAAGAACAGAAACTTGCTGAAGATTTTTTGTTCTTCTTAAACACTTCTGATTGTGGAAAAAACTTTAAAATTGAAAAATTAAAAGAGATTCCTTTTAACTCAAGAACAAAATCTAACAGTCCTTTAAATAATTCAATTTTAGAATATCAAACTTTCGGTTTATTTTATGGCGTTTGTAGTGGTTTACCAGAACTTTGGCACGAAATTTTAGTAGAATCAGAAAATTTAAAAAACTTTATTTCTAAAAAAGAACTTGAAAACAAAGATTACCAAGCTCTTTCTAAAGATTGGATTGCCAGTCTTAAAAACTTTAAAAAAACTGAATAAGTAAATATTTTTAAAATATGTATTTTGGTCTATTTTTAATAAAGATTAAAGTTTTAAAATTAATTTAGTTGAAACTTTTAAAATTCACTGATAGAATACTAACCTAAGAAACGATTTTACCCTAAGAATCGTTTAAAATTAATAAAATTAAAAGGAGTTGTGCAAATGAGGTTTTTAAAAAGTATTGCGTTTGTTTTTTTAACTGCGTTGCTTTTTTTAAGTAATTATAATTTTTCAAATTCTAATTTTGCCAGTGCTATTACCGGGGAAGATTTTTTTAATGGTTTTAATTTTAAGCAAACTTTTAAAAATATTTGGAACTTTCCTATTCCAGTATATGAAGGAAAAAATAAAAATTTTGAATATTTTGATTTACAAATATCAGATAAAGAAACAGAATATAATATGAAAAAAACGCACGCTACAACTCAAAAAGTTTACATTAGCGAAGATCTTTACGTACCTTTTGCATTTGTATCTTTTAAATCAGAAAACAATGAATACAAAACCGCTTATTTTAAAAATTCACTTACTGATTACTATGTTCTGAAAAAAAATTCAGTGTTTGTTGAACAGGGTAATCTCGAATATTGTGGCAAATATTTAAGGACCAATAAATTAGAAAAAATTGAAGTGTTAAATGTTAGCAAGAATTTTGCTGTTGTAGCTTTTACTAATAGTAATAAAGACAAAGTGCACTTAGTAAAAGCAGAAGACTTGTGCTGGTCTGTTGTCGATTGTAACGATGGTAATTCTTCCGTTAATTTACCAGTTGCTAAAATCGACAGGCGCGCAAATAATCCTATTTTAGGCATAGATATTTCTCAATTTAATGCAGGTTATGAAGATCTTGTTAAGAAATCAGTTTTAGAAAATGCTGCACAATTAGTTATTATAAGAGCTTGCAGCACAAGAGGTTGCGGCGGTTTGGGCGGTTACAGAGAATTTGAAAATTATACAGACGAAAAATTTGAGTTTTTTTTACAAGAATGTTTGAAATTTAAAGTTCCTTTTGGAGTTTATTTTGCAGCACGCTTTTATAATCAGGAAACAGTTAAAACTCAAGCTAAATATTTTTTAGATCTTGTTAATAAAACTGAAAAAAAATTTAATATAAAAATTAATTTCCCTCTTATTTTAGATTTAGAGCCTGCAAGTTCTAATGACGTTATTTTTAAAAAAATGTCTGAAGAAAAGACACTGATAAATTTAATGGATGTTTTTTGCAAAGAATTAGAGTCATGCAATCGCACTCCTATGATTTATATTAATAAATATTTTGCAGAAAAAGTAATAGGTATATATAATAAGAATAATCCTTTATCGCGCTATTATCTTTGGTTAGCTAGATATCCCTATACACATCCAACCAAAGAACAACTTAAAGTTGAAAATCTTAAAAATATTGAAGAATATAAAAATCAACTTATAGACGGGTGGCAGTATACTAGTTCAGGTCCTCCTGGTGAGGTAGATTGGAGTATGTGGTTTACTGTGTTTCCTGAAAATAATTTTTTTGGTTAATTTTATTAAAATATGGTGATGTTTTGGCAAAAGAAATTATAGAAAAAATTTTAAAAAGTGAATTGGATGCTGAAGAATTAGAAAAATTTGCTTACAAAAAAGTCGAAAAAATATTGATTGATGCTGAGAAGCTTATAGAGAAGTTGTATAAAGAAAAGATAAAAAATGCAAAAAATAAAGCACTTTCTGAAGTAAATACTATAAAACAACAAGCGAATCTTTATCATAAACAAGTTATAGAAGAAACAAATAGAGAAATAAATGATATGATCAATTACTTCAAAAAAAAAGAAAGCGAAGCTATAGATTTAATAGTTAAGAGAGTAGTAGAATAATTTAAGTTTGAATTTTTGTTTTTTGTGCAGGAGTTTTGAAATATGGCTATTCTTCCGATGGAAAAAATCAGTATTTGTGGTTTAAAAAAAGATAAAAAAAATATTTTTGAAACTCTTCAAACACTTGAAGTTTTCGAAGTTAAAGAATTAGATTCCAAAAATGAACTTACAAAAAAAGATACTTCTCAATTTGAAGCCTTATTTTCAAAAACTCTTGCTAACTTAAACTCTACTTTAAAAATTATTAAAAAATATGTTCCAGATATAAAAATCGGTCCCGGGCTTTTTGATTTTAAAAAAAATATTTTTTTAGAAGAATATAAAAACACTTATAAAAAAGAAGAAAAAATACTTGAACTTGCACATACTGTTATAAAAAACGACAAAGAAGTAAAACAGAAAGAGTCAGATATAATTAAACTAAGCTCGCAGATTGAAGCTCTTAGACCTTGGAAAAATTTAGATATTCCATCAGACTTTACAAAAACACGTTATACTCGAGCTTTTATAGGAAGTTTTCCTGAATTTTTACAAATTTTTGATATTTTAAAATTTTTAAATAAAGATATTAAAATTGAAAATATAGAAATTGAAATTATAAATCGTGACAAAAATCAAACTTGCGTATTTGCAGTTTGCCGTGACAAAGATGAAAATTTAATATCTGAATGTTTTAAAAAAAATGGGTTCATAAAACTTCACTCATCGTTCAACGATTCTATACCTAAAGAAAAAATATCTAAAATAATAAACAGCATCAAATCTTGCAAATTAGAAATAAAAAAATTAAAAAATGAAATACTTAATATTTCAAAAAACATTGATGATTTTCTACTTATGATAGATTTTTGTATTAATAGAATCGAAGAATGTAAAGCAATGAAAAAACTTGCCTATACGTCTCAAGTTTTTGTGACAATAGGATATGTGCCTAAAAAAGATTACTTAAGTTTTAAAAAAGCTATAAATGATAAATTTATCGTCGCAATAAATAAAGAAGAAATACATAAAGATGAAAATACTCCGATTCTACTTAAAAATTCACCTTTCGTTGAACCTCTTGAATCTGTTACAGAAAGTTATAGTCTTCCTCAAAAAAATGAAATTGATCCAACAGCAATTATGTCAATTTTCTATTATATTCTTTTTGGCCTTATGTTGTCTGATGCTGCTTATGGTTTTATTATCACTTTTGGTTGTATTTTTGCCTTATTGAAATTTAAAAATTTTGAAAATTCTACAAAAAACTTTCTAAAAATGTTTTGTTTCTGTGGAATTTCAACGATGTTCTGGGGAATTATGTTTGGAAGTTATTTTGGAGATATTGTAGATGTAATATCAGACAAGTTTTTTGGAGCAAAAATTTCCATTAATCCTGTTTGGTTTTTTCCAGTTAAAGAGCCGATGAGAATGTTAGGTTTTTCTCTAGGATTGGGTATATTGCACCTTTTTACAGGCCTTGGTGTAAAGCTTTATATGGCTATAAAGAAAAAACAATATAAAGAAGCGCTTTACGACGTGATTTTTTGGTATATATTAGTCTTTAGTTTAATAATTTACCTTCTTTCAAATAAAATAATCTGTGATCTTTTAATGATAAACTTTATTATACCAAATGATGTTGCAAATTTAGCTATTATCTTTTCTATTGCCGCTGGTGTTGGAATTATATTAACATCGGGAAGAGAATCAAGAGGTTTTAAAAGAATTTTAAAGGGTTTTTACGCTCTTTACAATGTAACAGGATATTTAAGTGACATTTTATCCTATTCAAGACTACTGGCTCTTGGGCTTGCAACTGGCGTAATAGCAAGTGTTTTTAATAGCATGGCGGGAATGTTAAGTGGTTTATTTTTAGGCTATATTTGGTTTTTCGTTGCTGCTGTATTAGGGCACACTTTGAATATTACTATCAATGTTTTAGGCGCTTATGTTCACACAAATCGTTTACAATTTGTTGAATTTTTTGGCAAATTTTATGAAGGAGGAGGATCTAAATTTTCTCCGTTTAAATTCAAAAATAAATATTACAACATTAAAAATAAAAAAACTAAGTCTTTCCTTTAAAGTTTCATCTTAATCAAATGATAACTTACTTTAAAATTCATGAAACGCTATATTTTTTAAAAATATAAGAACTATTTAATTTTATAAAAAATTGTTTTAAAAATCTAATTTACTGTTAACTGCAGCATTAAAACTAAAAAATATTGTCAATTTAAATTTATATTAATTAAAAACTAGCTAAAAAATAAAACTTAAAAATATATTTATATAAAAAAATCACTAAAACTTTAAATAAAAAACAAAACGACTAACATTTCGTCAAATAACTGCTGTGTTCTGTTTTCGAATTTTTGTTTAATGCAAAAGGAGGCTGTTGCCGTGAATATAAATGAAAATAATTTTGATTCTGAAAGAGATATAAATAGTTTTAGTGATAATTTTAAAAATAGAAACTCTTATAATTTTGACGACAATCCTCGCAAAAATAAAAAAAAAAATAACAATAAAAATCGCAAATTTTTTAAAACTATGTGGTTTTTAATGATTTTATTTGTTTCCCTAACCATTTCTAGATGTTTAGCTATAGGCATAGATGATATGTTAGGGCTAAATAGATTGGAAAATGAAATTATTATAGAAATACCTAAAGGATCCAGCAAAAACGACGTAGCTTTAATACTGGAAAAAAATGCCATTATAAGAGAAAAAGATTTTTTTAACTTCTACACATTTATGACAAAATCCTTCAAAACAGTTGTGCCTGGCTCATTTAAAATTAAAACAAATCTCGATTACGAAGCATTAATAAATTCATTGCAATCCAATTTAAATCGTTTAGAAACAGACGTGGTTGAAATCACATTTCGTGAAGGTTTAAATTTAATGGAATGTGCTGCTCTTCTTGAAAAAAATAATGTTTGCTCGGAAAAAGATTTTATCGAAGCATGTAAAACAAATATTTTAGAAAATAATTATGATTTTTTAAAATCTGTAGAAAATTCAAAAGAAAGATATTTTAAATATGAAGGATATCTTTTCCCTGATACTTACAAATTTTATAAAAATTCTGAACCTGTAAACATTTTAAGAAAATTTTTAAATAACTATGAAAAAAAGATTAATTCTAAACGAAGTTTTAAAGATTCAACAAAGGGTAGCGTTATACACAAAGCTGAAGAAAGAAACATGAATATGAACAATGTTTTAATTTTAGCTTCAATATTACAAGCAGAAGCTTCTGACGCAAAAGATATGTTTAAAATATCTTCTGTTTTCTACAACCGTCTTAAAACTTCCGAAAATGGAGGCAAATCTCCTTTTGGAGATATAAATCTTAATAAAATTTCATCAGACGCTACTATTTACTATCCGTATAGAAATGAAAAAGATATTCCCGTAGACATAGCAGGTAGTTTTAAAAGTAACTACAACACTTATCAAATAGAAGGACTACCACCTGGCCCCATATGCAATCCCGGTATAGCAGCATTTGAAGCCGCACTCTATCCGTCTGAAACAAAAAACTACTATTTTTGTCACGGTAATGATAAAACTTTTTTTGCTGAAGATTCAGAGAACCACGCAAAAAATCTGGAAAAAGCAGGAATTAGAAAAAATCAAAATTGATAAAACAAAAAATATTCATTTTATATAATCTCAATCTAGACAAAAATTTAATTTCTACAAAATTATATAATTTAAACCTCTGACTTTGTTTTTTTAATTAAAATATCTTTGTACTCATAAATCCCTGTTCCTGCAGGAACTAATTTACCTATAATAACATTTTCTTTTAAACCGTTAAGAGGATCTATTTTACTTTTGATTGAAGCATCCGTTAAAACTCTAGTTGTTTCTTGAAACGACGCTGCAGACAAAAATGACTCAGTAGCGAGCGACGCCTTTGTAATTCCAAGCAAAATTGGTATACAAGTTGCTTCTTTTAATTTCTCTTCTCCATTTTTTATTTTTTCTTTTATCTTTTCATTTACAAGATCAAAAGAAACTCTCTCAACTAAAGATCCAGTTAAGAACTTAGTATCTCCTTGATCTTTAATTCTTACTTTTCTCAACATCTGACAAACTATTATTTCTATGTGCTTGTCGTTTATATCAACACCTTGCATACGATAAACTCTTTGAACTTCAGCTATTAAATAATCTTGAACAGCTTCTCTTCCGCTTATCATAAGAATATCATGAGGATTCGCCGAACCATCTGTTAAACGATGCCCTGCTTTTATTTTTTCGCCCTTTTCGACACGAATTCTTGAACCAAACGGAATTAAATAAGCAACTTCTTCAGAAGTTTCTTCATTCAAAACTACAACATGACGATTTTTTTTAATTTCTTTAAAATCAACAACGCCACTTATTTCGCTTATAACAGAAAGACGCTTTGGTTTTCTACCTTCAAAAAGCTCTTCAACACGCGGTAAACCCTGCGTAATATCATCACTATCATTACCAGCAACACCACCGGTGTGAAAAGTTCTCAAAGTTAGCTGCGTCCCAGGCTCGCCAATAGACTGCGCAGCTATTATGCCAACAGCTTCTCCGATATTTGCTTCAAGTCCAGTTGCAAGATTTGACCCATAACATTTTTTGCAAACACCTTTTTTTAATCTACATCCTAAAATTGAACGAATTTCAATTTCCTTCACACCAGAATCTACTATTAGCTGAGCATCTTTGTTCGTCATGAGAGAATCTTTAGAAATCAGTAATTCTTTTGTTTCAGAGTCTATAAAATCTTCGCACAAATACCGACCTATCAAACGTTCATATAAAGATTCAATAGACTCCTTGCCATCTTTAATATCAAAAACAATTATACCGTGCTTTGCTTTGCAATCATTTTGCCTAATAATTACATCTTGAGAAACGTCAACTAAACGCCTTGCCAAATAACCAGAATCTGCTGTTCTAAGAGCCATATCAGCTAGACCCTTTCTAGCTCCTCTTGATGAAATAAAATATTCAAATATATTAAGGCCTTCACGATAATTAGATCTAATAGGAATCTCAATGGTTTTACCAGTAGTATTAGCAATAAGCCCACGCATACCAGCTAACTGTCTTATCTGACTCATTGAACTTCTAGCCCCAGAATCAGCCATCATAAAAATTGGATTTAATTTGTCAAAATTTGCCTTAAGCGCAAGCGTCACTTCATTTGTAACTCTATCCCAAACTCTTAAAACATGATTATATCTTTCATTTTCTGAAATAAGCCCTCTATTAAATTGATCATAAATTTCTTCAATACTATTTTGAGCCAAACGTATAATCTCTTTTTTTTCAGAAGGAATTACAGCATCTCTAATAGAAACAGTAATTGCACCTTTTGTTGAATATTTAAAACCAAGTGCCTTTATTTCATCAAGAACCTTCGCAGTTTTTTCAGAACCATGCAATTTTATACAGCGTTCAACTATTTGCCCAAGTTTTCTATTATTAACTAAAAAATCTATTTCAAAATTTAAAAGATTTTCTTCTTTAGAACGATCTACAAACTCAAGACTTTGAGGAACATGCTGATTAAAAATAACTCTTCCAGCAGTAGTATCTACTATTTTAGTTATAATATTTTCATTTATTTTTAAGCTTCTTTTAATTTTTATTTTAGCATGTAAACTAATCACACCAAGTTCATAAGCAATTATCGCTTCATTTTCATCCATAAAAATTTTGCCTTCGCCAATTTCATTATCTTTAATAAGAGTTAAATAATAAGAACCTAAAACCATATCCTGTGTTGGCACAGTAACTGGTCTGCCGTCAGAAGGTTTTAAAAGATTCCCAGCAGCGAGCATTAAAAACCTAGACTCTGATTGAGCCTCGGCTGAAAGTGGTACGTGAACTGCCATTTGATCTCCATCAAAATCAGCATTATAAGCGGCACAAACCAACGGATGAAGTTTTAAAGCGTGCCCTTCAACTAAAATTGGCTCAAAAGCCTGAATTCCTAAACGATGAAGCGTAGGAGCACGGTTAAGAAGTACAGGGTGCCCTTTAATGACAACCTCTAAAGCATCCCACACTTCAGATTTTGCTCTATCTATTGATTTTCTCGCAGATTTTATATTACTAGAAACACCAGTTTCTACCAAACGTTTCATAACAAAAGGTTTAAAAAGCTCAAGCGCCATTTCTTTTGGCAAACCGCACTGATGCATTTTAAGTTCTGGTCCAACAACTATAACAGAACGACCAGAATAATCTACACGTTTTCCAAGCAAATTCTGTCTAAATCTTCCTTGTTTGCCCTTCAACATGTCTGATAAAGACTTTAAAGGACGATTATTAGCTCCTGTAACAGGCCTACCGCGGCGGCCGTTATCTATTAAAGCATCAACCGCTTCTTGTAACATTCTTTTTTCATTTCTGACTATAATATCAGGCGCACCAAGATTTAAAAGTCTTTTTAGGCGATTATTTCTGTTTATAACCCTTCTGTAAAGATCATTAAGATCAGACGTAGCAAAACGCCCACCATCAAGTTGAACCATAGGACGAATATCAGGGGGTATTACCGGCAAAGCATCTAATATCATCCATTCAACTCTGTTGTCAGATAATCTAAACGATTCAACTATTTCAAGACGTTTTAAAATGCGAAACCTTTTTTGTCCTGTAGCTTCAACAAGTTCTTTTTTTAAATTCATTGACAACTCATCAAGACTAATTTGAGAAAGAAGAGTTTTTATTACTTCTGCACCCATTCCAGCTTCAAAATCTTCGTCATACTTTTCACGTAAATCACGATATTCTTTTTCAGTTAAAAATTGATACTTTTCAATTTCTTTGGCTTCTCCGGGGTCAACAACTATATAAAGAGAAAAATAGAGCACCTTTTCGAGCATACGCGGAGACAAATCCAATATAAGACCAATCTTTGAAGGAGTGCCTTTAAAATACCAAATGTGTGAAACAGGAGCCGCAAGCTCAATATGCCCCATGCGCTCTCTTCTAACTTTAGACTTAGTAACCTCAACACCACATCTATCGCAAATCTTTCCTTTATAACGAATACGTTTGTATTTTCCGCAATGACATTCCCAATCTTTTTGAGGGCCAAAAATTTTTTCACAAAACAAACCATCTTTTTCAGGTTTTAAGGTTCTATAATTTATAGTCTCTGGCTTTTTAACTTCGCCAAAAGACCATTTCCTAATCTGTTCAGGTGAAGCAATTCCTATTTTTATGTGCTCAAAAACATTAAACTCCACAAACAAACCCCCTGTTGTTTTCACCCAATTACAAATTCTTTAAATTTTAATTTACAAAACACATTAAATAAGTCCTAAACCAAGTTCAGAATCTTTTTTAATTTCTTTGTTCATAATATCCGATCTATAAAGTTCACTATTGGCATGCAAATCTTCTTCCCCACCTAAAACAAATCTACTAACACCAGACCTTCTATTAGAAACACTTTCTCTTGAAAGATTGTCAGGAGGCTTCAGCCCCATATCGTCATCTTCATCAAAATCTTTTTTAAGATCAATTTCCTTCTTACCTTTTCCATACACTTTTATATCAAGAGCAAGAGATTGAAACTCTCTCGTAAGAACTTTAAAAGATTCAGGTATACCTGGTGTAGGAATATTTCGTCCTTTAACTATCGCCTCGTATGTTTTTACACGACCTACAACATCATCAGACTTAACAGTTAAAATCTCCTGCAAGGTATGAGCCGCACCATAAGCTTCAAGTGCCCAAACTTCCATTTCACCAAATCTCTGCCCTCCAAACTGTGCTTTTCCGCCTAAAGGTTGCTGAGTAACCAAAGAATATGGCCCCGTAGACCTTGCGTGAATTTTATCATCAACAAGATGGTGAAGCTTCAGATAGTAAAGATACCCGACCGTGACATGATTGTCAAAATATTCACCTGTTCTACCATCTCTTAAACGAATTTTTCCAAAACCTTCAAGCCCCGCCTTTTCAAAACAAGAAAAAATATCTTTTTCGCTAACACTGCCAAAAACCGGTGTCATAATTTCCCATCCAAGAGCTTTTGCAGCATAACCAAGATGAACTTCAAGAACCTGACCTATATTCATACGAGAAGGAACTCCAAGAGGATTTAAAACAATATCAAGAGGCGTTCCATCCGGCAAAAATGGCATATCTTCAACAGGAAGAATTCTAGAAACAACCCCTTTATTGCCGTGTCTACCGGCCATTTTGTCTCCAACAGAAATTTTTCTTTTTTGAGCAACATAACATCTAACAACTTTATTAACCCCAGGCTGCAATTCATTTTTGCTGTCTTCTCTTGTAAAAACTTTTACATCAACAATAATTCCATATTCGCCGTGAGGAACACGAAGAGAAGTGTCTCTAACTTCACGAGCTTTTTCTCCAAAAATTGCTCTCAAAAGACGCTCTTCGGCAGTGAGCTCAGTCTCCCCTTTTGGAGTAACTTTACCAACTAATATATCGCCCGCTCTAACTTCGGCACCTACACGAACAACTCCGCTTTCATCTAAATTGCGCAGAGCATCTTCACTAACATTTGGAATATCTCTAGTTATTTCTTCAGAACCAAGTTTTGTATCTCGCGATTCAATTTCATATTCCTCCATGTGAATAGAAGTATAAACATCCTCTTGCACAATTCTTTCGCTTACTAAAATAGCATCTTCATAATTGTATCCTTCCCAAACCATAAAACCTATCAAAGCATTTTTACCAAGACTTATCTCGCCACCACTAGTCGAAGGACCATCAGCAAGCACCTCGCCTTTTTTAACTTTTTGCCCGCAATCAACTATAGGAATCTGATTAAAACAAGTTCCTTTATTTGACTTAACAAACTTTGAAATTTTAAATTTTTCAAGTTTACCAGAATCGTATTCAACCTCTACAGCGTTTGCGCTAACTTCTTTTACAGTGCCATCATTTTTTGCAATAACACAAACACCAGAATCTACTCCTGCTTTGTATTCCATGCCAGTGCCAACAATAGGTGCTTCTGTAGTAATCAAAGGAACAGCTTGCCTTTGCATATTAGAGCCCATAAGAGCGCGACTAGGATCGTCGTTTTCAATAAAAGGTATCATTGCTGTAGCTACAGAAAAAACCACTCTTGCGCAAACATCCATAAAATCTACACGAGCTTTGTCAATTTCTATAAACTCCCCACGAAATCTCCCATTCACTTTATTATTAACAAAACAATTATTTTCATCAAGCGGCTCATTAGCCTGAGCAACAACATATTCATCTTCAACATCTGCCGTCATATGCAGAATTTCGTCTGTAACAACACCTGTTTTTTTATCTACTTTTCGAAGAGGAACTTCTATGAATCCATATTTGTTAACTCTTGCAAATGTTGCAAAATAAGAAACTAACCCAATATTCGGACCTTCTGGAGTTTCTATAGGACACACTCTACCATAATGACTGTAGTGAACATCACGAACCTCAAACCCAGCACGATCCCTGGAAAGACCTCCAGGACCAAGAGCAGAAAGACGTCTTTTATGAGTAAGCTCAGCGAGAGGATTTGTTTGATCCATAAACTGAGAAAGCGGAGACGAACCAAAAAATTCTTTTATTGCAGCAACAATAGGCCTTATATTTATAAGAGACTGAGGCGTTAAAGTGCTAGCATCTTGAACACCCAAAGTCATTCTTTCTCTTATTACACGTTCAAGCCGAGAAAAACCAATTCTAAATTGCCCTTGCAAAAGCTCACCAACACATCGTATACGCCTGTTGCCTAAATGATCAATATCATCTACAGTTCCAAGGCCACAAGCTAAACAATTAACATAATTGATAGAAGCAAAAATATCATCAATAGTAATATGTTTCGGAACTAATTCATCAACCCTTGATAAAATTTTATCTTTAATTTCTTTTTCATCATTTGTACTTTCTAAAATCTCAGAAAGAACAGAAAAACGAACTTTTTCTTCAATTCTACATTCTTCTGCTACATTTCTACTAACAAACTCTTCAATATTCGCCATGCCGTTCGAAACAATTTTAATTTCTTTGTCGTCCACCAAAACATAAACATGAGAAATCCCAATTGCATCAAATTTTAAAGCCAACTGTCTTGAAACTATCTCGCCCTCATCAGCTACAACTTCTCCAGTGATTAAATTAACAACAGGCCTAGCTAATTTTCTGCCATTAATTCTTAATGTTAAACTAAGTTTTTTATTGCACTTATATCTTCCCACTTTAGATAAATCATATCGACTCGCATCAAAAAATAAAGTATCGATGTAATTTTGAGCGCTTTCAATGGTAGGTGGCTCTGTAGGGCGTAATTTTTTATATATTTCAAAAAGAGCTTCCTCTACAGTTTTGCAAACATCTTTTTCTATTGTCGCTAAAATACGTTCATCTTCCCCAAAATACTCAATAATTTCTTCGTCAGTTCCAAGTCCAAGAGCTCTCATAAACACAGTAACAGGAAGTTTGCGATTTTTATCTATACGAACATAAAAAATATTATTAGAATCAGTTTCATATTCAAGCCACGCGCCACGATTAGGTATTCCCATTAATTTAAATAATTGTTTACCGGTTTTATCGTACGACATCGAATAATAAACCCCAGGAGATCTAACCAGCTGAGAAACAACAACACGCTCTGCTCCGTTAATTATAAAAGTACCACTTTCTGTCATTAAAGGTAAATCCCCTAAAAACACTTCAGATTCTTTAATTTCTCCTGTTTCTTTATTAAGCAACCTAACTTTTGCTTTTAAGGGAGCGGAATAAGTTGCATCTCTTTCTTTACACTCGTCAGTGCTATAATTCGGCTCATTAACATCCAGTTTATATCCCACAAAATCCAAAACAAGATTGCCAGTATAATCAGTAATCCCAGAAACCTCATGGATCACTTCTTCCATTCCGCATTTTAAAAACCAATTGTAAGAATTTTTTTGAACTTCAATAAGGTTTGGCATTTGTAAAACATCATCAACTTGAGAAAAGCTCATTCTGACATTTTTACCAAGGTACACAGGTCTCACATTTGCCACAGGCCACGTCACCTCTCATATTAAAATAAACTAAAATAATTTCTTAAAATTTTCCAAACCTTATTTTAATTCTATAAAACAAATAATTAAAACAAAAAACTCAATTTTCCTCGCTTATTGCAAAGAAAAAATCTACTTTATATTAAAATATTTTTAAAGCTTAACAAAAAACTAATGCATTTAATTTGGTTGAAAAATACAAACTGCTCATACTAAAACAAAGTAAACTTTAAATTTAACAAAATTGCAACAAACACACATAACATATATATTCTACACCAAAATAAGAAAAATTGTCAACAAGTTTTAGCATTTATAAAAATTTAAACTCACAATTACATAACAAAAATATTTTCTATAAAATTTTTTTATATAAATTACGATAAATATCACTAAACTTTGAAATAAAAAACAAAAATTAAATGCTATTTTTAAAAAAGGAAAATAAAAAATATTTTTAATATTAAAAAATTTTAAAATTAAAATCAACAATATAATTAATAATAATAAAAATAGCTTTGAAAGCAAAAAATTTAAAAGCTTTTATATTTTTAATTGTTAACATTAACAATAACAACAATTTTTAACTTGGTATAATTGAAGACATATCTTTAAATATCGTCTAAACACTAAAAACACTTCACTCGATAAGACACAGTGAAGAAACTTGAAACTCTACATACCTTTAAAGTAATAAGCATATTGAAATTAAATAGACACTCTTTTGTTTTCACAAAAATTTAAGATACCACGAAAACAAAAAAAGAAGAACTTGCAATTTTGGTCTGCAAAATCAAACATCATCTTTAATTAATACATCGAATAAAACATAATGTGCGGGCTTTGTGTATATTAAAAATCGTTATCACAAAAATTTGATAAAACATTCATCAATCTATTAAATATAACAGTTTTTGAAAACTACAAACACCTTTAAAATGTTATTTAACAACCCTCGTAAATAACAACTCAAGCGACAACAATCAGCTTAAAAATTTATAAATATAAACAAAATCTTATCCTCATTGCATAAAACTTACAGCAAAGCTTCAAACATTCAAAAATAAAATCACTTTATTATCATAATCAGATTTATGTAAGTTTATACATAAATTTTTAAAAACTTTAAAAATAAGTTTACTTTTTAAAAAATTAAATGCTACTCAAATACAAAAAAATATATTTAAAAAGAGTAGCATTAATGCTTAAAATTTTTAAATTATTTAACTTCCACATCCGCTCCTAGTGCTACTAACTTAGCTTTAATTGACTCAGCATCTTCTTTTGAAACAGCTTCTTTAATAGTTACCGGAGCACTTTCAACAAGGGCTTTAGCGTCCATCATTCCAACTCCAGTAATTTCACGCACTGTTTTAATAGCAAGGGCCTTCTTTTCAGGAATTGACTTTAAAACAACATCAAATTCTGTTTTTTCTTCGGCTTCAGAAACTTCTGAACCTGCTACAGCAGCTGGAGCAGCAACAGCTACCGGCGCAGCTGCAGAAACGCCAAATTCTTCTTCTAAAGATTTTACAAGTTCACTAAGTTCCAAAACAGACAAAGATTTAACCTCATCAATAATTTTATCAATACTTTTAGACATAATAAAACCTCCATTATAAATTTAAAATTAACAAATTTAAACACTTAAGCTATTGTTGTTGACTTTTAGATTTTTCAATAGCTAAAACTACAAAAATAAAGCTTTTTAAAACTCCCGTCAAAACATACACTAAGCTAGTTATAGGAGCATTCAAACCTCCAAGCACCATAGCGATTAAGACTTCCTTCGAAGGCAATTTAGCAAGATCAAATACAGCGTTTTCGTCTATAATTGAATCATCAACAAAACCAGCTTTTATTGTAAAAAACTTATTATCTTGTGAAAACTTACATAAAATTTTAGCAGCAACAACATAATCATCTTCGCTAAGAGCAACCGCTGTTGCACCGTTTAAAACGCCTTCAAGATTCAAAAATCCAACAGTTTGAAATGCACGCAATAAAATACTATTTTTGACAACAGAATACTTAATTTTATTTTCACGTAATTCTTTTCTTAAATTTATATCATTTTCAACATTTATCCCAGTGTAATTTACCAAAACTCCGGAGCAAGAATTTTTAATCTGCTCAGAAAGCTCCTCTACTAAAACTTTCTTTTTCTCTAAAATCTTTTGACTAGGCACTTAAATTTCACCCCTTTTTTAAAAATTTCAATTGTTATATAACAAAACTCCTCCCTGTTTGTAAAATAATACGTCCAAGAAGAGGAATTTAAAATTTAATACCCTCGGTAGGAAAAAGTAAAAACTCTAATTAAAACTTTAACTAACGTTTAAAATGATTGCAAACACTTAATTAAAATTAACCCACTGTCTTCGGAAAAATATTATTTTTTAGTTTTTAAAATTGTAACACAAAATAAATTTACAGTCAATAATATCATAAATGTTTATTAAAATAACATTACTGCAATTAGTAGTGTTGAATAAACCGCAATAAAGTCGCAAACCAACAATTGCTATTTAGAAAATTGTAAGCAAAAACTATAAAGTTGAAAATCAATAGAAAAAGTAGAAAATAGAGCGAAGCGTATTTATAAAAAACAAAAAATTTAATATATAAATTTAAAAAATAAATTAATATTTTAAAAATTAAGTATTTAAATATATTTTCGAATAAAATAAGTTTTTATGGGAAAATTAATGCACAGCTGTTATGTTTTAAAGATGGTGTTTTTTGTCATGTATTTACAAAATATTAATTAATTTGTTACAAATTTGACTATATTTTAAAAAATAAAATATTTATAGTTTTAAATATAATATAAAATAAAAATTTACAAAGAAAGGTACAGAAACTCAGGTAATTAAAATGTTTAAAGATGTAGAAAATTTTTTAATCAACGTTAACGAAAACTCTTCGATGAGAAATGAAATTTTGAAATTAAAAAACAAACATAAAAACGAAAATCTCTCTGAAAAAAATAAGCTTAGTTTTATAATTAATGGCGTACTTCCAATAGCAAAAAAATATGGCTACAATTTTACAATTGAAGAATATTTTCAAATAAATAAACGCAGAGAATTGAGCCAAAAAGAACTAGAAAACACGACAGGTGGTAAAAAATTTCCTTCTAAATCATTGGCTATAGCTTCAGGTTTTGCCTTTGCATCTTTAGGGCAAATAGTTGATTCTGCGCTTGCTAAAAATCAAAAAACAAAAAACACAAGTAATTCTTCAAGCGCTCACCAGAAAATTTCTAGCAAAAAAAATAAAAAAACTCACACAGAAAATAAAAAAATAAAGCAGAACAAAACTAGCAAAGTTAAATATTTTGATGTGCCAAACAATAAAAAAAATTCTGCAAAAAATAAAGATCATAAAATTCAATTGTCAAATTTATTACCTCAAGCTTTACAAAAAAGCATTACTAAAAATAAAACTATTGTTCAAAAAAGTAAAGACAAAAAAGCTGCTGTTAAGCCATCTGTTAAAAAACTAAAAATCAAAAAAGATTCCAAAAACTCGATAAAAAAGAAACATAACAAAATGATGAATAAAACCAAAAAATACAAAAAAAATAAAAACAAATCAACTTACTAAATTGCGTAATCGTAAATATGTCTACGCAACAAATTTTTCGACTTTGAGTTTTTTAAAATTTTCAATTAAAACAATTACTTTTATTGCGCAAACACTCAATAAACAATAAAAACTTTCCATTTTCATTGCTAAAGTACTGAATATTATTAAAAATAGAAAATACTTTTCTACAGTTCATCTTGAAGTTCTTTTAAAAGCTTCTTTCTAGCCTGCGTTTCTTTTTCATCAATCAAAAACTCTCCACTGCTTTTCATTTTTAAAACAGAACCTTCCTTAATTTCTTTAGGCAAAAATTCTTTTTTAAAATAATAAATCTTTCTATCGTTGCTTTCGCATATGGCAAACTCTTCATCTAACCTGTCAACTGAAAAAAATTTATTTTTTCTTTTCATTATAAAAGCCCCTTTTTAAAAATTGCTAATCTAACAATATTTTAGGCTTTTAAAAATTTAACAAACATTATTAAATTCTCTAACTTTAATTTTAAAAAATCTTTTTTAAAAAATCAAACAAATTTTAAAAATTCCTTAATATTTAAAAATTATATTGTTTAAATTGCTTGTCTTTAAAACTTAAACTACAATAATAAAAGTAATTTAAAAATTTGTTTTATGCATTGAAATTATTATTTTAAAATCGAAAAATTAAGAAATTTTGATTTTTTGGGAGCTTTAAATGAAGAAAAATAGTATTTTTACTAAAAATCAAAAAGAAGCTATAACAGCAAAAGGTGGAACTATATTAATTTCAGCTGCTGCTGGTTCAGGAAAAACCGAAGTTTTAAGCCAGAGAATTCTCGAACATATATCAAATCCATTAAATCCAATAAATATAAATCAACTTTTAATTGTTACTTTTACAAACGCTGCAGCCGAACAAATGAAACAAAGAATTCATAGGAAATTGCGAAATATGTTAAAAAATGATGCAAAAAATTTACATTTAAAACGTCAACAAATGTTAATTCCACAAACATATATAGGAACAATACATGGTTTTTGTCACAAAATCATACGTGAAAATTTTAATTTACTTCCTTTTCTTTCACAAGATTTTAAGATTGCGAACACTAATGAAATTTCTCTTTTAAAAGATGAAGCAATAAAAGAAATTTTAGAAGAAAGTTACAAAGAAGCGAGCGAAGATTTTATAAATCTTGTAAAAATAACTAATTCTAATTATTCGGATTCACATTTAATGAATTTAGTATTAAAAACTTACGAATTTTCTAATTCTTTTCCTTGCTTTGAAAATTGGTTTAATAACACTGAAAAAAAACTTTATTCTGCCATAGAAAATACTGGCAATAATATTTGGAAAAAATTTATAAAAAATCATATTTGTAATACTTTAAACTATCTAAAACACATTGCAAATTGCATCTTGCTTTTAAGCAAAAAAAATAAAAATTTTCCTGATTTATACTTAAAACTTGTTTATTCTGATATTGAAATCTTCGAAAGTTTAAAAAATATTATTTTAAAAAATAATTGGGTAGAAATTCAAAATTTTTTTAAAAATATCAAATTTAAAAGATTACCTGCATACAAATATGAAATAAAACAGATAATTGTAGAATATAGAAAAAAAATAAAATATATAATTGAAAAATCTTCTATTTTTATGTATAAAAACGAAAATGATTTTATAAACGACACAAAAAAAACTATTGAAATAATCAAGCCTCTTTTTACTCTGTGCAGAAAATTTAAAAATAAACTTCAAGAGCTAAAAATAAAAAAAAATCTGCTAGATTTTTCAGATCTTGAACATTTAACCTTATCTCTTTTGATAGAAAAAAATAATTCTAACTCAGAAAATCTTTATAAGAAAACGCAACTTGCAAAAGAAATTTCTTTAGATTTCAACGAAATTCTTGTTGATGAATATCAAGATACAAACGAAATACAAAATTTAATATTTCAAAGTATTTCAAAAAAAGAAGAAAATTTGTTTATTGTTGGAGATGTCAAACAAAGCATCTACTCTTTTCGTCAAGCTTGCCCTGAAATCTTCATTAATAAAAAACAAATTTCAAAAAATTACAACGAAGAAAATCCTATCTTCCCATCTAAAATTGCTCTTAAAAAAAATTTTAGAAGTGGTGCAAATATCATTAAATTTGTAAATTTTACTTTTTCTCACCTAATGACTTTAAAAACTTCAATGATAGACTATAAAAAAGAAGAAGCTATTGAAATCTCTAAAAAAAATAGCGACACAAGCTCTGTAGAAGTAAATATAATAAAAACCGAAAATTTGAGTGAAGAAGAAAAAATAAAAATCGAAGCAAAACATATTGCTAATATTATACAAAAAATGATTTTATCTGAATACGAAATACTAGACGATAATTTAAGAAGAAAAGTGGAATATAAAGATTTTTGTATACTATTGCGAAATACCGCAGATTCACACGTAAACATCATGATTAAAGCTTTTAAAAAAGCTTCTATTAATGTTTATTTTGAAAATTCAACTAATTTTTTCGAAAAAAAAGAAATTTCTATGGTAATATCGCTTTTGGAAATTATAGATAATCCAATGCAAGATATAAGTATTGTAGCTACTTTAATTAGTCCGATTTTCAAATTTACTTTAGACGAAATAAGTGAAATAAGATCTTTTTGTAAAAAAGAAAGTTTTTATGTAGCTGTTAAAAACATAGCTTTTAAAAATAAAAAATGTAGATATTTTTTAGAAAAAATAAAAAATATTAAAAATTTCTCTAAAACATTAGAAATAAGTAAATTTATAATTTATATTTATGATGAATTTTCCTTGTTTTCGTTAATGAGATACGAAGACGATTCTGAAAATAAAATCGCAAATCTTAAATTTTTTATTTCTATTTCTAAAGAATTAGAGGAAAAAGGTCACAATAGTATTTCAAGTTTTTTAAGATTTATAAAAAAAATAAAAAAAAATAATAATTTTTGTAAACCTTATAGCAAAAACATCAAAAACGCTGTTAAAATTACAAGTATTCACAGAGCTAAAGGGCTTGAATTTCCAATCTGTATACTTGCAAACTGTTCCTTTAAATTCTACAACGAAACAGATGATACACTTTTACATTCTACTCTTGGCATCGGAATAAATCTTTTTAATATGGAAAATATGACAAAACACGAGACTATTCATAAAAATCTTATATCTATAAAAAACAGAGAAGCCCAAATCGCTGAAGAATTAAGAGTTTTCTACGTTGCTTTAACACGAGCTAAAGAAAAATTAATTTTAACTTTTACAAACAATAATATTTTATCAACATTAGAAAAGTTATCTGTTGATAGCTCCAAAGAATTACATCCATTGACAATAAAAAATGCAAATAGCTTTTCCGACTGGATTTTATTAATAGCTTTAAGACATCCTTTTGGAAGTATTTTAAGAGAAATGACAGGTATTACTAATATTTTTGAAGAAAATAAAGACAACATAAAATTAACAATTATAAATGACAAAATAATTGAAAAAATTTTTAAAGACAATTGTAGAAATTTAAAAGAAAATATTGGTAAAAATATAGAAGAAAAACTAAATTATGAAGAACTTAGAGAGAAATTTTTAAAAAGATTCAATTTTAAATATAAATACAAAAATTGCTTAAATATTCCTGAAAAAATTTCTGTTTCGAAAATTTGCAAAACTAATCTTGATATTTCCGACTTTTTTTTAAAACCAAAGTTTTTAAGTAGGAAAAATGTCACTTCTTTAGAAATTGGAAACATTCATCATAAGTTTTTAAATTTTGCAAATTTTAAAAAAGCTAAAAAAAATCTTAAAGAACACATATTCTATCTTGTAAAACATGGTATTTTAACCAAAGAAGAAAGTCAAATTTTAAACGAAGAAAAATTAAAAAAATTTTTTGAAAGTAAGCTTTGCAATAGAATAATCTCTTCAAATTGCGTTTTAAAAGAATATGATTTTACTGTAGATATAAAAACAGAAGAAATACAAACTGAAGTTTTTTCAAAAATAAAAAATAAAAAAATAATCGTAGAAGGAGTGATAGATTGTGTTTTTGAAGAAAATAACAAGATTACAGTAGTTGACTATAAAACAGACAATATACAAAATTTATCTAAAAACCTAATGGATTCATACTTAAAACAATTAAAACTTTATGTTTTAGCTTCTGAAAAATGTTTTGGTAAAAAAGTAAATGACGCTATTTTATATTTTTTAAGTACAAACAACGAAATTAATTTATTTCAATTAACAACTTAATATGCTCAAAATGATTTTAACTTGACTTTAACAAATTTTAATATTAACCTGGATTTTATAAGTTTAAAATTTAAATTTTTAATTTTTAAGGTTTAACAACTGACTGTTATGTTTATGTAAAAATAATTTTTAAAGTTAAAAATATAAAAATTTATTTTGGAGAAGTACTCAAGTGGCTGAAGAGGCGCCCCTGCTAAGGGTGTAGGTCGGGAAACCGGCGCGAGGGTTCAAATCCCTCCTTCTCCGCCATTTTTACAAAATTTTTAAAAATAAAACTGGATTCATTTTTTATCATCTTTAAAATTTGTATTTTTTTTGTGTTTTTTCTTTTCTAGTAAATTTTCGTTTAACGTATTGTTGCTAGAAATAAGATTGCCTGAAAATAAAGATAACACATTTGAATCACAGCAATTTAAAATTTTTGTAATTTTTTTCATGACTCCTCCGCTTATGTTTTCAAGCTCATCATCTTCCAAAAGCCCTTGCTCTTGTTTTATTTGATGTTCAATGTAATCATTTAAGCTAAAATTAAAACCATTAGACTTTGCAAACGGTATGAGGTCTTCATTAACAAAAATATAAGTTTCTTGAGCGGATAATTCGTTCTTTCCATACTTTTTTCTAAGCTTTTTAACTTCTTCCATTAACTTTGAGTTCGTGTTTATGGCAACATAAAAACAACTTATGCTAGTTTTCATTGTTAAAACCATCCTTTAATTACAAAACTAGTTACTAAAATTTTTTAACATAAATCTTAGCTTTGTTATAATTTTTTTAAAACAAGCTTCATCTATTATTTTGCCTTTATAAATTTGAAATATTACATTTACATATTGCTTTTTTATAAACTCAGTTATAAAATAATAATTGGCACTCAAAAGTTATGAGTGCTAAAAAGTATTTTTTTAAAATAATATAAGATTAAGTGCATTTTTAAGGTTTGAAATCACAAAAGGAGGAGAATGTATTATGAAAATTAGGCCACTTGAAGACAAGGTACTTATCAAATTGGAGGAAGCAGAAGATACAACTAAAGGTGGAATTATTCTTGCTGGTTCTGCAAAAGAAAAACCACAAATTGCTTCTGTAATAGCTGTTGGTCCAGGAGAGATAGTTGATGGCAAGGTTGTGCCTATGCGTGTAAACGTTGGAGATAAAGTTATCACAAATAAATATTCAGGCACAGAAGTGAAGTTAGATGGCGAAGACTTCACTATAGTTCGTCAATCCGAAATTTTAGCTATTGTTGAAATCCAAAACTAACGCAATTGTTTTTAAAATCACTTAAATAATTTTGTTTTTTATTCTATCTAAAAATAATTCATTAAAAATTTATTTGTGATATCAATTAATAATGTTCTAAAAACTTAGCTTTTAAAATTTTAAACTTATTTATTTATAATTTACTTCACTTTTAAGATTTTTATCTGTGTTTGGTTTGTTTGTTTTAAAGAATTTACTGCGTTTTTTAATTTATCTATTTTTAAAAAAATACTATACGTTTTAATCTTTTTTTGTATTTTTGAATTTAACAAGCTTCACAACACTGTTTTACTTATGACTTTATCTAAACCAATTTTTAAAAAACTTATCATTGTTTTTATTTAAAATTTATTTTTTGAAAACTTTTTAAAGTTTATCGTATTTTAAAGGTTTTGATCGCTTTTTGAAATTGTTTGTTTTTAAAAAATTTTTTGTTTAGTATTAGCTTTTAAAAGTTCTTTTTGCTTTTTTGTTTTATTAGTTATTCATTTGAAAAATAAATTAAAGGAGGAATTTATTTTATGGCAAAAAAAATAATTTATTCTGAAGATGCTAGGAAAGCCCTTTTAAAAGGTGTAAATCATTTAGCTGATACTGTAAAAATCACTTTAGGTCCTAAGGGAAGAAATGTTGTGCTTGATAAAAAATTCGGTCCACCATTAATTACAAACGACGGGGTCACAATTGCAAAAGAAATTGAACTCGACGATCCTTGTGAAAATATGGGAGCTCAACTAGTAAAAGAAGTTGCTACAAAAACAAATGATGTAGCCGGAGATGGTACAACAACAGCAACTTTGCTTGCTCAAGCTTTGATACGAGAAGGCATGAAAAACGTAACAGCTGGTGCAAATCCTATGATGATAAAGAATGGTATGAAGAAAGCTGTTGAAGTAGCTGTAAAAACTATAAACAAAAATTCAAAGAAAATTACAGGTACGGAAGATATTGCTCGAGTGGCGTCAATTTCTGCAGCAGACGAATCTATAGGAAAATTAATAGCTGACGCCATGAAAAAGGTATCTTCAGACGGCGTTATAACTGTAGAGGAATCTAAAACAGCAGAGACTTACTCTGAGGTTGTTGAAGGCATGATGTTTGACAGAGGTTATGTTACCCCTTATTTTGTAACAGATACAGAAAAAATGACTGCGAACATTGAAGATGCTTATATTTTAATAACAGATAAAAAAATTTCAAATGTGCAAGAAATTTTACCGTTGCTTGAGCAAGTTGTAAAAACTGGGAAAAAATTAGTTATAATAGCAGAAGATATCGAGGGCGAGGCTCTTTCCACTTTAATTGTCAACAAGCTACGTGGAACTTTTACTTGTGTGGCTGTAAAAGCCCCTGGTTTTGGAGATAGAAGAAAAGAGATGCTTTTAGATATTGCCACTTTAACTGATGGTCAATTAATTTCTGAAGAACTTGGTCTTGAACTTAAAACTACCAATTTAGACCAGCTTGGCAGAGCTCGTCAAGTAAAAATAGAAAAAGAAAACACAATAATCGTGGAAGGATTCGGCCAACCGGATAATATTAAGGCAAGAGTTGATCAAATTCGTAATCAAATTGAGAGCTCAACTTCAGAATTTGATAAAGAAAAGCTTCAAGAAAGACTTGCAAAACTTGTTGGAGGAGTTGCTGTTATAAAAGTAGGAGCTTCCACAGAAGTTGAAATGAAAGAAAAAAAGCTTCGCATAGAAGACGCTCTTGCTGCCACAAAAGCTGCTGTTGAAGAGGGTATAGTTGCGGGAGGCGGAATTGCTCTTATTAACACTATACCTGATGTAGAAACTCTTTTAAAGGAAACTGAAAGCGATGAAAAAACAGGCGTTTTTATGATAGTAAAAGCCTTAGAAGAACCTTTAAAACAAATAGCTATTAATGCCGGTCTTGAAGGGTCTGTTATATCTGAAAGAATAAAAAAGAAAGGAGTTACCGGTTTTGGTTACAATGCTTTGAAGGGTGAATACGGCGATATGATTTCCTCTGGAATTGTTGACCCAACTAAGGTAACTCGTTTTGCCCTTGAGCATGCGGCCTCTATTGCTTCAATGGTTTTAACAACTGAAGCGTTGGTTAGCGATGTAAAAGAAGCTACCCCACCTGTGGCGTCTCCAGGGATGGACCCATCTATGGGAGGAATGTATTAAAAACCTTGAAAGTGTAATTTTTAGTGATATAAAACAAAATGGAGCTTACTTTTGTAGGCTCTATTTTTTTACAAAAATATATCTTTACTTCTGATTAAACTTTTAAAAGTTTAAATTTTTTATTTTAAACTAAACTTATCTGTAAATTTTGAGATCGGTAACTTAAGTGGTATAATTAAATTAAAAGAAAAATTTTGGAGTATAAAATGAAGTTACTTTTATTAGATGGAAACAGCATTTTTAATCGCGCGTTTTATGGAATAAAACTTCTTACAACAAAAGAAGGGGTGTATACTAACGCTATTTACGGGTTTTTGACCATGCTTAATAAATTGAAGGAAGAAACAAAGCCAGACACAATTATAGTAGCGTTTGACACTCCTTTTAAAACTTTTAGACACAAGATATATGAAGGATACAAGGCTGGAAGAAAGGGTATGCCAGCTGAGTTAATTTCGCAATTTCCAATTTTAAAAGAAATACTTAAATCATTAGGATATTGTTTGGTTGAGCGAAATGGATTTGAAGCTGATGACATTTTAGGCACCCTTTCCTCAATTTGTGAAAAAAAAGAAATTAACTGCATTATAGCAACAGGTGATAGAGATCTTTTACAATTGGTTTCAAATAAAATTACTGTTAGAATTACATCTGCAAAATGTGGAAGACCGTTTGTTACTTTATATGATGAGCAGAAAATAAAAGAAGAGTATAATCTTGCGCCAAAACAACTCATAGATATAAAAGCTTTAATGGGTGACACTTCAGATAATATACCTGGTGTTGTAGGAATAGGTAAAAAAAATGCTATTACTTTAGTTGAAAATTTTGGCACCCTTGAAAATATTTACAAAAACATAAGCTCTGAAAAAATCAAAGAAAGCGTTCGCAAAAAACTTTTAGAAGGTAGAGAAAGTGCTTTCATGAGTTATACATTGGGGGAGATTAAAAGAGATGTTGATATTAATCAGAACATAGAAGATTATGCTCAGAAAGAAATGAATTATAAAAAAATAAAGGATATTATGACGAAATTAGAATTATTTACTATTTTAAAAAAACTTGAAAATTGCAGTGAGTTTAAAGAAAATAAAAATAATTGTATTAAAGATGATTTAAATGTAGTCCACGAAGAAGATTTGACAAAAATTACTAGTGAACTCAAAAAAAGCAGAAAAGCAGATTTTATTGCAACTTACGTTAACAAAAAAATTACTATGATTGCATTTGTTGTAAAAAATCAAATTAAAATCGTTAAAGACGGACCTGAGTTTTTCGAATTTTTAAAAAATTTTTTAGAAGATCTTTCTATAAAAAAGAGTACTCATAATGTAAAAAACCTTTTTTCGTTTGCAGAAAAATATAAAATTAAAATAAAGGGTCTCGTGTTTGACACTCTACTTGCATCTTATCTTTTAAATCCTTCATCAAAAAATTATAATCTGGAAGACCTTGCTTTTGAATATGCAGGTTTTTGTGTGTCGGAAGATAAAAATTTTCCAAGGTTAGAGCGAATTCTTGTAAAACATGTAAAAGAATTTTTTAATATACTTAAAATTATGAAGAAAAAAATTAAAGAACATTCTCAGACTAAATTGCTGGAAAAAATTGAAATTCCTGTATCTAAAGTGCTAAGCATAATGGAGGCCACGGGTTTTTTTATAGATGAAGATGGAATAAAAAAATATTCCAAAACTTTAAGCAAAGATATTTTACAATTGCAAGAAGAAATTTTTGAATCTGTGGGGTATTCCTTTAATATACAGTCTCCAAAACAATTAGGAACTGCTCTTTTTGAATCTTTGTCGCTACCGCACGGAAATAAACAAACTAAACTCGGATACTCTACAGATGCACAAACGCTTGAAAGTTTAAATATTTCTCATCCTGTATCAAAAAAAGTCCTTAAATATAGAACTCTTTGTAAGATAAAGTCAACTTATTGTGACGTTTTGCTGAAAGAAGTAAAAAAAGATGGTCGAGTTCGCACAATTTTTAGCCAAACTGAAACACGCACCGGCAGATTAAGTTCATCAGAACCAAACCTTCAGAATATTCCAACAAAAACTAAAATTGGTAGAAATTTAAGAAAGTTCTTTTGCGCAAAAAAAGACTTTGTGTTAATAGATGCAGATTATTCGCAGATAGAACTGCGCATTTTGGCTCATATAGCAAACGATAAAGAAATGATAAAATCTTTTGAACTTGACAAAGATATTCACGCAATTACAGCATCTGAAATATTCGGTGTTCCGCTTGAAATGGTCACTGAAGTAATGCGAAATCAAGCTAAATCTGTAAATTTTGGTATAATTTACGGCATAAGCGCTTTTTCACTTTCAAAAGATATTGGCATCTCTGTTAAAGAAGCAAATGATTTCATATTTCGCTATCTTAATCATTATTCTGAAATAAAACATTATTTAAAAGAAATTTTATCGCTAGCAAAAGAAAAAGGTTATGTGGAAACTTTGTTTGGCAGAAGACGTTATTTACCTGAATTAGCCTCATCAAACTTTAATCTTAGATCTTTTGGAGAAAGGGCTGCAATGAATATGCCCATACAAGGCACAGCAGCAGATATAATAAAAATCGCTATGATTCAAGTAAACAATCGTATAGAAAAAGAAAAAGTTAAAGCAAAGTTAGTTCTTCAAGTGCACGATGAGTTAATTGTTGAATCAAGAATTAGCGACGTTAGAAAAACATTGAAAATTGTTGAAGAAGAAATGGAATCGGCTGTCAAATTAAAAGTGAAACTTGTTGTAAAATCTAACTTTGGAAAAACATGGTATGAAGCAAAAACAAAAGATCAAAATTCAATTATTGGAATTCAAAATTAAAGTTTTAAACTTTCCTTTATTTGTATTTTAAGGAGTTTTTAAATTTATGAAATATAAATTCAACACCTTGAAAATTTTTTCTGGAAATTCAAACAAAAGTCTTGCAAAAAAAATCGCTGAACTATTAAACACATCGCTTGGAAAATCTAAAGTAGGAACTTTTAGTGATGGCGAGATATCGCTGTCAATAGACGAATCTGTTAGAGCAGCTGATTGTTTTATAATACAATCCACTTGTGCTCCTGTCAATGACAACGTTATGGAACTTTTAATAATGGCGGATGCGCTAAAAAGAGCTTCTGCTTCAAGTGTTACCGCTGTTATTCCTTATTTTGGTTATGCCAGACAAGATCGCAAAACAAATTTTAGAGACCCTATAACAGCTAGACTTATTGCCGACTTAATAACTGTTTCCGGGATAAATAAGGTTATTACTATGGATCTTCACTCGCCTCAAATACAAGGTTTTTTTAATATACCTGTTGACAATTTGCTAGGTGTTTCGATATTCGCTTCGTATTTTAAAAATTTTTTAAAAGACATTTCTAATTACGTAGTAGTCGCACCAGATCTTGGTTCAATTTCAAGAGCTAGAAATTTCGCTGCCGCAATTTCGTGCCAAATGGCAATAATAGATAAACGTAGAGAAAAAGCTAATATTAGCGAAGTTGTAAATATTATAGGAGATGTTAAAAATAAAAAAGTAATTTTAATTGATGATATGATAGACACAGCAGGAACAATTTGTAACGCAGCTGAGGCTGTTGTAGAAAAAGGAGCTTTGGATGTTTGTGTATGCGCAACACACGCGGTAGTTTCTTTTAATGCTGTTGAAAGAATTAATAAAAGTTTAATAAATAGTTTATTATTTTTAGATACGATACCATTTGAAAAATTTAAAATTTGCAAAAAAACTAAAATTATATCTACTGATAAAATTTTTTCTGAAACTATAAAAAGAATACACGATAGAGAATCACTGGCTAATGCGCAATCAAGTTTTTGATCACTAATGAAGAGTTTCGCAATTTAAATAATTAATTTTTTAGTGCAGGAGGGTTTTAATGGTTGAAGAAACAAACAACAATTTTATTTTTGATATTATCAAAGAAGATTTATCAAAAAATGGTATACTTGAAGGGAAAAAAATTCACACAAGATTTCCGCCGGAACCTAACGGACATTTGCATATAGGTCACGCAAAAGCTATATATATAAACTTTATGGCAGCAAAAATTTTTTCTGGAGTTTGTAATTTAAGAATGGATGACACAAACCCCGGAAAAGAAGATGAATCTTTTGCGCAAGGTATAAAGAGAGATGTTAAATGGCTTGGATTTGATTGGGAAAATAGATTTTATCGAGCTTCTGATTATTTTCCTCAAATGTATAAATTTGCTTGCGATTTAATAAACAAAGATCTTTGTTATGTTTGCGAATTAACGCCAGAAGAAGTCAAGCAAAATAGAGGAGACCTTTCAAATCCTGCAATTAGTCCGTATAGAGACAGAGAAAAACAAGAAAGCATAGAACTCTTTAAACGCATGAAAAATGGAGAATTTGAAACTGGCAAAATGACTTTAAGAGCAAAAATTGATCTTGCTTCCGGAAATTTTAATATGAGAGATCCTGTTATATATAGAATAATTAACGATGGCAACAAAACAAATAATTGGTATATTTTTCCTATGTACGATTTTGCTCATCCGATAGAAGACGCTTTAGAAAACATAACACATTCTTTATGTTCCCTTGAATTTGAAGATCATCGACCTCTTTACAATTGGGTCATTGAAAATATCGACACATCCTCCAAACCTCGACAAATTGAGTTTGCAAGACTTTCTTTGAGTTTTACTATAATGAGTAAAAGAAAGCTTTCGAAATTAGTCGAAGAAAAAGTCGTTTCTGGTTGGGATGACCCAAGAATGCCTACTATTTCTGGCCTTAAAAAAAGAGGATACACACCTTTGTCTATTAGAAGTTTTTGTGAAAAAATTGGAGTCTCTAAGGTTAATAGTACCGTAGACTATATGTTTTTAGAGCATTGTTTAAGAGAAGACTTAAATATTAACGCCAAAAGAGTAATGGCAGTTTTGAATCCAATAAAACTGATAATTACAAATTATCCAGAAAATACAGAAGAAGAATTTGAAATAGAAAATAATCCTAATCGTCCAGAAGACGGTGTAAGAAAAATAATTTTTTCAAGAGAAATATATGTAGAATCCGATGATTTCATGATAAAGCCAATAAAAAAGTATTTTAGATTATTTCCAGGAAATGAAGTGCGACTGAAATCAACGTATATCGTTAAATGTACTGGATATAAAATCACTGACAATAAGATTTGCGAAATATACGCAGAATACGACCGTAAAAGTCGAGGTGGAAAATCTCCAGATGGACGAAAAGTAAAAAGCACAATTCATTGGGTTAACGTCAAAAATTCAATAAATGCAGTAGTTAAGTTGTATGAAAATTTATTTTTAAGCAAAAATCCGGAATCTAATGAAAAAGGATTTTTGAAAGACTTAAACCCCAACTCTCTTAAAATTCTAAATAATTGTAAAGTCGAAAATTGTCTTAGCAATGCAGAAAAAGGTGAAACATTTCAATTTATGAGGCTTGGTTATTTTACCGCAGATAGCGTTGATAAAGACAAATTAATATTCAACAGAAGTGTTACGTTAAAAGACAGCTATAAAATTTGATATTACTTTTTATTAAACTAAAATCTACAGAAAATCATTTGAAATTTCTTCGTAGATTTTTATTGGATCCGCAGACAAAGTAATAGGTCTTCCAACAACTATAAAATTACTTCCTAATTTTTTAGCTTGTTCTGCAGTTACTACACGAAGTTGATCGTTGAAATTACAGTTTTTTTGTCTTATTCCTGGAGTTACTGTTAAAAAATTTTCTCCACAAACTCTTCTAACCTGCAAAGTTTCCTTTGCCGAACAAATTACCCCATCAGCTCCGCTATCTTTAGCAGTTTTAGCATAATTTTCAACCACTTCTAAGATAGGTTTTTTTATTAGAAGTTCATTTTCTAAAACATCTTGAGACACGCTAGTCAACACTGTCACTGCTAACAATTTAGTGTGACTTTTAAATCTTTGAAGGCTATTCTTTGCCTCAAAAATCATTCGCCTTCCTCCGCTCGCATGCACAGTTGTCATATCTACTTCTAGATCAGATATTAATTCCATAGTTTTTTTAATAGTATTTGGTATATCGTGCAATTTTAAATCAAGAAAAATTTTAATTCCCATTTTTTTTATATTTTCTACAATATCCCTTCCTTCATTTAAAAAAAGTTCCATTCCTATTTTTATAAAAATCTCTCTACCTTTAAATTTTTCTAAAAAATTAAAAGTTTCTAATTTATTTTTAAAATCACATGCGATTATTACACCTTTCTTCATTTAACATCCTTTCTTTCTAAAAACTTAAATTTATTTTTAAAAAAGCCACTTAGAAAATTTTAAAGCACATTTTAGGTTTTTATTTTTTCAAACTAATTAATTTTAAAATCACTTCAAAATAAGTAGTAATACAGCTTATTTCTTGTAATACTTTGACTTATTTTTATTTTGCCAATTAAACGTATCTTTGCACATTTTTTCTATGTCAGAACTCGCGCAAAAACAAAGTTCTTTCTTTGCTTTTGTTGTGTCAGCGTATAACATTGGTAAATCTCCTGATCTGCGCGGACCTATTTTATATTTTACAGTTGTCAAGCAAGCTTTTTCAAAAGCGCTTACTAACTCTAAAACACTATGTCCAACACCACTGCCAAGATTATATACATCGAACGTGTTGTTAATGAGTATCTTGTTAAGAGCCAAAATATGACCTTTTGCAAGATCAACTACATGAATATAATCTCTTATACATGTTCCATCAGGTGTCTCGTAATCATCAGAGAAAATTGTAAGTTCTGGTAAAATATCGGCTGCAACTTGAGAAATGAAAGGCATTAAATTGTTCGGTATTCCTTTAGGATTTTCCCCTATCAAGCCACTTTCATGAGCTCCAACTGGATTAAAATATCTAAGAATCGAAATACTCCATTCATTGTCAGACTTTTTAATATCTCTTAAAATTTCTTCAACCATCAACTTTGTTTTTCCGTATACACTACTCAATTTTCCTTTTTTAGTATCTTCCTTAAAGGGAATTTCTGGGCTATCCCCATAAACAGTAGCAGATGAGCTAAATACTATCTTTTTAACAAAAAACTTTTTCATTATTCTGCAAAGATTTATGGTACCCCAAACATTATTTAAATAATAATCAAGAGGAAATATATTAGATTGCGCAACTGATTTTAATCCAGCAAAATGAATCACAGCATTTATTTTGTGTTTTTTAAATATCGCTTCAAGTTTTTCTGAATCTTTTATGTCACATTCATAATATTTAAATATTCTACCAGTAATTTTTTGAACAGATTTCAAAGACTCTTCCCAACTATTTTTATAATTATCTATTACTACAATGTTATATTCTGAATTCAAAAGTTCAACACAAGTATGGCTACCTATGTAACCAGCTCCACCTGTTACTAAAATATTATGCAAGCCTTTCTCCTTTTTTAAAAAAATATTTTAAATAATACTAAAATTATCTTTAAACATTAATTATAAAAAAGGAATTAATCTAAAAATCAAGAAGAATAAAATTATTCCCCAAATTACATGGTAATTAACTCCGCCATAAATTAAAAATTTTTGATTTAAATCATCATCTGATTTTGAATCTTTCTTTATCTTTTCAATTTGGCTAAAACAATTTTTCATATAACATTTGTTAGCTATAAATCCGCAAAAAATCATTAATATAAAGTTCAACGCTATTAATATATTCGGAAGAAAAAACAGAACAATACTAGAAGTTGGCAGCGAAAATAACTTTTTATGAAATTCTGGAATTTTTGCAAACAATTCAACTGAATCTAAAGGAATGTTAAAGCTTTTTACTATCTTTTCATATATATCATAAGCATAAAAAAAATTAACAAAATGAACCGCAACAGTTATAATGAAATTTACTATAAAAAAAGAAATTCCGACTTTATACTGCTTTCTATACAAAAACCAAGCTCCTGAAAATAAAAACGCTGATAAATTAAACTTATTTTTATTTTTCTTCTCTAATAATTTAAAAACAGACATATAATACGACACATTGTTTTGAATGTACCTTGCAAGTTCTTGAGTGTTTACTCCTTTTATATCTTCTTTCAAATCTATTCCTATAAACGATTCCTCTTTGCCAAATGATATTTTAAAAAATGAATTAGGAGAACCACTTGATAAAACTTTTCTCAAAGATTCCTTTTTGGCTGGAGCCCCTGAACCTGAACCGTTTTGATTTTTAAAAAGAAAAGCTTTACAGCGCTCGCAGTAAACAGCATTAAAAGGATTTCTATGTGTACAAACTAAACATATGATTTCCGCTGGAATTTCAGATTCTTTAGGTTTATTAGGGTTAATCCAAACAAAATTCTCACTATGTTTTTTCTTGTTAAAACATTCTGACGTTTTTAAATAACATTCTCTATGATGAGGGGTGCCACAAATCGGACAAACAACTATATCGTCTTTATCTTTAAATTTATTTCTACATTTAGGGCAAGTGGCACCGGTAAAATCTACCATTTTATTCTCCTTTAAATCAAAGAATCTTAAAAAATAAGTTCTACCTTTTAATACTACACAAGACAAAGATAAATCGCAACTGCGTTGCAATAAAACTTAGCAACATCAATTGCGAATATAAAACACTTATTCTTAAATTTAAAATTATGATTTTTGCTGTTTTTTCTGTTCTTTCTTCTCTTCTTTCTTCTCTTCTTGTTTTTCTTCTGCTTTATTTTCTTCTTTAAACTCATTCATAATGTCTGCTTTCACCCAAAAAGCCGGGCGCAAACGAAGTGCCCTCATATTATCCTGAGGAACATCTTCAAGTATTCCTCCGGTTTTAAAATCATTTGGATCAAACCATATAGTAACAAGTCCTCCGTCTTTAGAAGCTCTATTAATGTCTTTGTCTGCATCTTCAACATATAAAGACTCACCTCCTATAACCGTTGCTGTTGGAGGAAAAAAATTTATTTTAGCAAAAAGATTAAAAAATTGATTAATAGCACAAAAAGTACTCGCAGATCTATTTGAGTACGGTACAATAAAGCTTGTTGATGATGAAGAATCGGGGGAAGAAGAGGAGGAAGAGTCGTCGTCTGATACTTCAGAAGCGTCTTCGTCAACCTCCTTAGTAACTTTTTTTAAAAGTTTAAACATATCAAATAATGCTTTTACTTCGTTGCTGGCGAGAACAGCCGTCTTTGAATACAAATAAGGAAAACCTTTGAATTTTTCGAAAGTAAGAATCGGATCTCCGGGTGATCTAAGCCAAAACGAAACATTCTTATCTTTTAGTCTTTCAAAATTTTTTTTAGGATTTGACGAAAATACCTCATCTTCATTTTTGACTTCATCATGAATTTGAGCATATGCAGATTCAAACATTTCAAATATACCAGACTCATATAACTTTACTTGACCAACATCATTATAAAAAGAAAAATCATACAAATCAGATAAAAAACTAGATGCTTCCTGAAAACTCAAAATCATAGGCGAAGGATTTTCTTCATCATCTGGTATACTAAAACCTGTTCCAATAAAATTATCATCAGCTCCTCTATAATTTTTTTTAAAATTATAAATTAAACTTTCTTTTTCAGTTTTAAAAGTTTTTTCTATAACGTCAAGTTTTTCAGCTAATTTTTCTTCATTACCTTTTTTCGACAATTCTTCTGCTTCTTCAAAAAACAAACTTACTTCTTCTTCATTTGCAAAACCATACATTCCTAAATTATCGTTTGCAGTATGTCCAACTATGTATTTTATAAAATTATTGTTAGGATCAAGATTGCTAAACCATTGATTTAATAAAGTTTGAACATTAGCGTTACCATCATTTTCTTCACCATTGTTAAAAATTATAGGGTCATTTATTTCATTCAACAAGCACTCTTTTCTGACAATTAAATAAAAATCTGGCTTTTCTTCATTTAACTCTTTTTTTAAATTAGTTTTTTCATCAATATCAACAAAATGTTTTGCTATTATTATATATTTTGAACCGTCTCCTATATCTATTTCTTTATCTGAAATATGACTTAAAATAAGCCCACCTCCGTCTGCAGCTGTGCCGGCTGTGCCAGGCGCAAATGTCTCTACAGCTTCTTCTTTAAAAGAATCTTGATTTAAACTATCGTTTTTAGTTGAATTATCAGAAGATTGTGTGGCGATTTTTGGTGTATTTTTTTTAGAAGTATCTGCCTTTGAACAGCCTGTTACACTAGTAGATAGAATCATAATGCTTAAAATTGTAGCTAGCAGTTTTTTCTTTTTCTGCATAAAACACCTCTCAACCTTTCTTGAAATTTTTAATGCGTTTTTTGTTCAAACAATAAAAAAAATATTAAAGATACTTACTTTGAAAGATTTTTAATAAACTTCAAGTTGATTTTATAAAAATTAGCTTAAATTTTTATAATTTTAACTGTTTATTACAACTATGGTCCAAACATTTTAAACCTCCTGGCAAACATATAATTTTCTTATGCGATATATTTATTCATAAATTTTCTTAAAAATGATAATTTTGAGAAATTAAATTTTTTTAAGAGTGATTTTTTAAAACACATTAGTTGAAAAAGCTACTAATAATTCAATCAACTTTAAAAATAATTTGCATTAAACTTAGTATTTTTTTATATACTGTAGACTTCTATAGCTCAGAGGTGTATAATTCTGTAGAATAAAGAAAAAAGGTGAGGTTTATTTTAATGAAGAAAGCATTTTTAAAAAAGTTTTTGACTTTTTCTTTAGCTTTAACAATACCATTAAGCGGCTTTGAAAATGTACCTACTCTAGGAAGCAACGAAAATGTTTTTAACAGCATTTTTAATGTACATTTTAAATCTAAAGAAATATTAAATAAAAACGAATATTTTGTAAAAAACCCTTGGGAATTTCCTATTCCTTTATATAATGAAAACGGAAATAAAACAGACCAAAGCATTCTTCCAAACAAAATTATGAACATAAAAAAAATAGATTTTGAAAATAGTCGAGTTTATTTTTGGGAAAATGAGGAAGTATACGCTGAATCTAAATTTTGCGCTTTATTAAATAAAAATGGAAATTTTGCAGAAGTTTTTCCTACTAATGAATTTCAGCATTATTATAAAGACTCCGACAAAGATAAAGAATTTGTTAGCGGACTTTTAGATGAAAAAATAAAAGTTTGGGGTTTTGATAAAAATTATATTACTTTCGGTGACTCTAAACATCCTTGTTTTTTAAAAATTAATGAAATATCTGCATCTCTTAACATTGAACACAAATTTTCACCTAATTTATATAATTACAACATCAAAACAAAAAACTTCTTTAATTTTTCTCTACCTGTATTTTTTGAAAACGAAGAAAAAGAAGCTGTTTTGTGCAATAAAACTATAGAGCCCGGTGAAGTTGTTAAAATAAAAAATGTTACAATTAATAGAATTTATTTTGAAAAAGAAAATAAAACTTATTTTACGTCTTCTAAATTTTTAATTCCTATGCCTAAAAATTTTGAGGTTGACACGGCAGAAAAAAGTGTAAAATTAAAAGTAATTAAAGATTTTAATCTATATAATCCAAATGATCCTTATGATAATTTTCAAAACCCTAAAGAAAATCCAATATACAATTCTGGTATGCACGTATTAGAAAAAACCGTAAAAAAAGACGAAGAGCTAGAAATATTCGGATTTGTCTGCGGTTGGTTTGTAACTTACATTGACAACGACGTCTTCTTTGTACATCCAAACACTTTTGAAAATTGCGCTTTAAAAAATCAAATTATTAACTCTAGCAAATTCTTTGAAAAACTTAATGCTATAAATTGCAATAATAAAAACTTTAACTTTAAAAACGCTGCTGTTGACTATTCAAATAATGATCCTTCTGATTTTAAACTTCAAAAAACTTTACCTTCTTTTCAAGAAGATTTTTTTGATGATAAATTTAATTTCTTTAAAAAAATCCTTTTAAATAATAATAAAACTAACAACAATTTCAGCCCTGATAATGGCGGTAATGGTGGCAATGGTAATCCACCTAAAGATGATGGCGATGATGACGACAATAAACCACCACGTAGAAAAGCTCAATTTTATAGCAAAAAAAATGATCAACCTGAAAATAATGAAGACGAATCGACTTCTTCTTTTAAAAAACATTTTTATAAAAAACATCCATACGATAATAACAACGACTCGCAGGAACAACATTTTAATCCGCATTTTAACAGCAGCCAATCCGATGAACCTTCAAATTTTACTTTTAATCCTTATAACTCAACCATCAATGATGATCCGTCGTTTCATTATGAAAACTCAAATTATGAAAGCAGTAATAAACCGTTTTGCGAAGAAGTTCAATTTTACAATAAAAAAAATTACCAGCCTGAAAATAATAATCCATTGTTTCAAGATAAACCTTCAAATTTTACTTTTGATCCTTTTTGCAAAAAACATTCTCCGTGCAATAATAACAACAATTTGCAAAAACAACATTTTAATCCGCCTTTTAACAGCAGTCAATCCGATGAACCTTCAAATTCTTATAACTCAACTATCAGCACTAAACAAACATTCTTTGACTCTGAATCAAAACATTCTTCTTCAAACACCAACATTAAAAATCAAATATTATTTTTACAATTTAATTTCTCTAAAAATGGTCAAACATCAACGCTACAAAAAGAATCTTTAAATCCATCATCAAACGCAAACATCCCTTCAATCGACAATAATCAAGCGTTATTACCCTTTACTCAAACTCAGACTCAAACACAACAATCTAAAAATTACTCCAAACCCCCAACGTTCACAATAATAAATTTTTCTTCATTTCCTCTTAATCGCAATAATTCCCCTAACAACCAACTACCACTATCATCAATACCATCTAATCTTCGATTACCGCAAATTAGAAATACTGCTATTGCTATGGAATTATTTCCATACAAACAAGCTCTGCTTCATTTTTTAAGAAACAATAACTTTTCACAATTATTACAAGAAAACAATGAATTTGTATTAATTTTATTTTTTAATCAAAACCACTTTTCGTTACTCTTAAAAGGAAATTTGATAAAACAATTTTTAAATTTTTTAAACAATAATTCGTTACCTAACTATAATGATATTTTTTCACTGCTATTTAATAATATCCCAGAAAATCAACATAGCAGCGTCAATCAAAAATTATTGCTTCCATTTTTGAATAATATTCAACGTATTTTGCAACAAAACAATAACGCTCTATCACTTTTTAATAATAATCAAATTTCATTACCATCAAACGGCAATGAAATATCACAATCGTTATCGTTATTTATTGTCATTATTGCATCACTATTTTCAAACAACAATCAATCACTCCAATCACTATTAACACAATTTTTTAACAATAATGATTTATCATCGTTGTTTAATCACAATAATAACCTTCTGTTATTAATATTCCCAAATCAAAATAATCAATTTTTGTTTTTAAATTTTAGAATTAACAATCCTTACAATTTTGATTTTCTAAACGACTACTCTAATGTTGCTATTAACTTTTTTCAAAATATTGTTAACTTATTAACAAATAACAACATAAATCAAATTTCTTCATCTTTCTTGAATAATGACAGCAATCAACTTGAAAATTTACAACACATTAGCATGCCTATGCTTCCTTCATATTTTGACCATGCAGAAAATGATTTGTTAAGCAATGAGTTAAACAGCGCCATTCAATATTTAGAATCCATAGCCAAATTACCCGAAATACCTTACGATATAAACAATTATCCTACAGGAAAAAACAATCCTTTTAAAAAAGAAAATATAAAAAAAATTCAACTTATAGCAGAAAATTTAAATAAGATTAAAAATCAAAAACTTAAAAAGAGATTCTTAGAATTGCTTTCATTGTGTGAAAAATCCTACTCTATATTTATTAAAAATCTTAACACTTCTTGCTGTAAAGATCCTCATTTAAAAAATCAACTTGAAATAAATCCTATTTATAAGGCACATTTAGAAAACATTAATCTTTCAAAAAATAGTAAAGTTTATCGTAACCCCTTTACAGAGATTAGACAAAATCTTAATTCTTCAAGTAAAGAACGTTTCCATTGTTTAAACTTTTTTTTCCACTTTTAATTTTGTTAAATCAAAATTTTTACAATGCCATCTTTAAAATAAAAACCCGCTGTTTATTAGGCGGGTTTTTGTCTATCTAAGTTTTTTAAAAAATCTTTTTAAAATTTCAGAACATTCATTTTCTAAAACTCCTTTTTTTATCTCTTCAAAGTAATGAGCAAAAGGAAATTCAAGACAATTTATAGCAGCAGAGCCACACGCTCCTGACTTTGTGTCGAAAGCACCAAAAACCAATCTTTTGATTCTTGAGTTTATTATTGCTCCTGTACACATTAAGCAAGGTTCTAAAGTTATAAATATTTCGCAATTTAAAAGACGCCATGCACCAATTTTTTTACAAGCGGAATTTATTGCTTCTATTTCGGCGTGCCACAAAGCATTTTTACTAAATTCTCTTTTATTCATTCCAGTAGATATAATTTCATTTTCTAAAACTATAACAGCACCGACAGGTACTTCTGAAATTTTTAAGCTTTTTTCTGCAAATTTCAACGCTTCTTTCATATATAATTCATCTCTCACTTTTTTTCTGCACATATAATTTCTCACTTTTAAAATTTTATTTGATTAAAAATTTCTCAAAACAATTAATTTTGATTTTTGAAAATAACAAAAATTTTACTTTAAGCACTATTTTTATTAAACATAACAAAAAGAACAGAAATTACTATAAAAGCAACAATCATGCCCTTAGATTTCATAAAAACTTTTAAACATTGATTTATTGGCATTGTTCTTGATAAATTTTTACTTACATCTAAAAAATCAGGTTTTACTTTTGTTATATATTTAAAAGATAAAACACCTAAAACTAAAAAAATTAACCATATAACACTTCCTAATATAAAAACTGTTCTCTCGTCATATAATTTTTCGAATACGTCCATTACGGAAGAAAAAAAATTATTTACAAAGTGAAGTATAATTCCTGGTAACATAGAATTCGTTTCTATTAACAATACTCCTAAAATAAGTCCTGCTAAAAATGCAAAAGGTGATTGAACAGTGTTAAGATGTATTATGCCAAATAAAATAGATGAAACTAAAACTGCGAAAAAATCTCCAAATTTTCTAAGACTTCCTAGAATTAATCCACGAAAAGCAAATTCTTCTAATACAGCGGGTAAAAAAGAAATTATAATAACATATAAAAATACCGACTCTGGCTGGCTACTGTCAAGCGGCAACCCTTTTATCTGTTGATTTTTTATTCCTATTAATTCTAAATTTTTAACAAAAAAACTTGCAGATTGATTTGCAAAATAACAAACCAATAACCCCACAGAAACCATACTAAACAACATTTTTAGTTTTACTGGTTTAAAGCATAAAACAGATGAAATTTTAGTTTTTGATTTAGGCAAAAGCTCTAAAAAAGGAAGAGTCATTGTTGTTAAAGAAACAAGCGCAGTAACAATATAGTAAACAACTAAATTTGAGCCATTAGAGGTAAAATTTTTATAGTTATGTAAAGCTAAAAACAAACCATTTTTAAAAATATTTGAAGTGTAAATTGCTGTTAACAAAAACGAAGAAAAAGCTATTATTGGCAAAAATTTTTCGTTAACTTTTAAAGAAAAAAAAGTTGCGGCTATTAATATAAAAAAAGATGCGCTTTGCGATACAGCAAAAAATATGCTAAATTTTAAAAACAGATTGCATCCACAAACAAAGAGATAAAAATATATATAGAAGAAAACAGCTGCTTTTTGATTTTTTTTAGAAATAAGAACAAAAACAATTTGTAAAATTATGGCAGAAAAGATTAGTAAAAAAGCTTTTAAAGAAATCATAAGCGAAAGATCAAATAAAAATGTTAAGCCTAAATTAAATAACAATGCATACCCAATTTTATTTGATAGTAAACGTATATTTTTTTCTATTCGAAGTTTTTCTTCTATATTCTTCACATTTTCACTCTTTTCAAAATTTTGTTACAATTAAGTCACAGATAATTTGCAAAAAGCAACATACACTTTATACTTTTTAAAAAATTTAAACTTTAAGTAAAACAAATTTCTATCTCAAATGTTCCACTTATTTTAACATATCTTAAAAAAACAAAAAAAATACTTTAAAACAGTAAGCTAAATAAAACATAAAAAGTTCATAATTTCAAAACCCAAATTTCAAGATCTGATCTGCGGCAGATAAAACTCCTATTTTCCCGCTTGAAAAATTAAGAGAACCCTGCAGCCAAACAAAAAAAGGTTTTTTAAAAGGTGCATCTGCTGTTAATTCTATCGAAGCACCTTGAGTAAACGTTCCAGCAGCCATAATTATTTCGTCTTCATATCCTGGCATTAACCAGGGTTCGGGAACAACAAAAGAATCAACAGGTGAGGCCATTTGTATTCCTTTGCAAAAAGCAAGAAGAGCTTCTCTACGCTCTAATTTTATCATTTGCACTATATCAACTCTTTGATCGTCATATCTAGGAAAAACTTCAAAACCTAAAAGCTCGAAAACACACGAAGCGAAAACCGAAACCTTTAGCGCTTGCGACACTACAAAAGGCGCATTAAAGACTCCCATATAAAGTTCTCGATTAACACCGAGATTAGCGCCAACATCCTTCCCGGCGCCGGGAGTTGTTAATCTAAAGGCACATTTTTTAATAAGTTCCTTTTTGCCGACTATATACCCTCCACAAGGAGCAATACCTCCTCCAGGATTTTTTATTAATGACCCTGCTATAAGGTCAACTCCAAATTTAAGCGGTTCACAAGATTCAACAAATTCACAGTAACAATTATCGCATAATATAACTGCATTTTTATGAAACTTTTTTACAACAGAAACAAGCATTTTTATTTTTTCTATCGAAACAGAAGGACGAAAAAAATATCCTTTTGATCGCTGCAAATAAATAAGATTAATTTTTTTAATCTTTTTCAAAAACAGTTCTATTTTTTCATAATCTAAAGTTTCGTCTAAACAAAAAGGATTTACTTCTAAATAACTTACACCAAGATCTTTTAAAGAACCATATGATTTTTCTTCACAATCAATTACTTTTTTTAATGTATCGTAAGGCTTTCCTGTAATAGAAACCATACAATCCCCTGGACGCAAAACGCCAAACAACGCAGTAGAAATGGCATGAGTTCCATTTACTATATTGTGTCGAACAAGAGCATCTTGACCATCAAATATTTGCGAATAAAGCTTATCAAGAGAATCTCTGCCGCTATCGTCATAACCATAACCCGTAGATAAATTAAAATGTCTAGAGCTTATTTTTTGATCAATAAAAGCTTTGAGCACTTTTTGCTGATTTAAATCCGAGTTATTTTCAATTTCTAAAAATATATCCTTACACATTTTAAAAGCTTTATTGGATGTATCTAAAAGTTTCTTGCTAAAATTAAAATAATGCATTTTCCTTCCTTCGTTTGAACAACAAAAAATTGTAAATAGTGACCAAACCTGTAAGCCGAGTTCTGTCTTGAACAGTCATCTATCTTGGCTGTACGTTGCCGCAACAGCTCAGTGCCACCTTTTTCACAAGACCTTTACGTCGGGCCCGACCTTGTCTTGTTGCGGTGTTGCTCCGGATAGGGTTTGCAGAGCCATACAGTTTCCCGTATGCTGGTGAGCTCTTACCTCGCCTTTCCACCCTTACCACAACTATGTGGCGGTATATTTCTGTTGCACTTTCCCTAGGGTCACCCCCGGCGGCCGTTAGCCGTTATCCTGCCCTGTGGAGCTCGGACTTTCCTCGGGCGCAATCTTTCGATTTTACGTCCGCGACTGCTTAGTTTGCTCACTAGTTTAATTTTATAATAGATCAGTTTTAATAGCAACAACATTTTAAACTAATAATCTAATTTAAAAATTTTTTTAAAAAATTACATATAAATATTCTTTAAAATTCTACTTACTTTTAAAAATAAAATTATTTTTAAAGTTTTCATAAAATCATTGTAAATTTTAAAAATATTTCTAAAATCAACATAGGTCTTATTTAAATAAAAAATATCATTTTTGCTAATATATCATAATAATTACAATATTAATTTTATACAGTAAGCTTTTTAAAATAAATACTTTAATAAATAAACAATTGTTAAAAATTATAACCTACTAAAAACTTATTTTTAAAAATCTATTTATATTTTAGTTTTTTATAGTTTTTTAAAAAAATATTCTAAAAATTTAAATGGATTGCTTGTAAGAATAAATACAAAAATTTAAATCAGTAAACGCTGAAAACTTAAATTTGCTAAGTAAGTCTGCAAACTTAATAAAATCTTTTTCTATTAATTCTATTAATAAAATTATAAATTATTGAAAAGATCTATGGCAAATGTAGCAAACTTTATTATTTAAAAATTAATTTAAAATATCACTTTAGTAAAAGCTGATCCCATTTTAGTTGCGGAAAACATTCTTTATTATATTGAGTACATTTAGAAGCCTTAGAAAGCATTTTACAAATCCCCTCCAAAGTAGTACTCATATCATTTTCTTTCTCAACACACGAACTCCACCAAACATTTCCAATATAATCATTAACAAAAAGTTCCATTACATGGTGACTGTTTTTGATATGATCTGAAATAGAACATTCAGTAAAATTTATGAAGCAAAGTTTACAGAACTTTTCTTTTTTTACAATATAATTCTCGCTACTAAATGATGATATATTGTGATACCGCTCAACGTGTCTCAAAGCTTCTTTATAAGCTTCCTCGGATTCTCCATAAAAGTACATCCAGCAAAGCTTACAATTATGGGCAGATGCAAAAATTCTGCCTTCATAATTGAAAATAGACATTAAAAATGTACTTGCCAATAAAAAAGTACACAAAAGCTTCTTCATAAAAACACACTCCTTTTTAATTTAAACACAAAAAATATTTAAGTTCTTAATTAATGAAAACTTTGCCATAATCTAAAAAATCAAAACAACTTTAAGTTTATTTTTAAAAATAATGCAATATATTGTCTGCGAAAAATCACAATAAAATACTAAAAAAAGATTGCATTTTAAAAAAATATTTCAAACAGTAAAAAAATTTATTTGTACCAAACAATGATTAAATATGTACTTGTTTCAAATATTTGAAATATTAAAAAATAACTTCTTGCACAAAAACATATTTTAAAAATTTTTACTTAAATTAATTCACTTTTAAACTTCCTATAGTAAACTTTATTATTCAAAATATCATTCTAATAAAACTAGCCCCATTTTAATTGTGAAAAACATCCTTTATATTGAGAAGAAACTTTAGAAAGCGTATCATAAAGTTCATCCTCACAAGTAGATGCAAAAACTTCCCCATCGACTGCTAACGAATACAACCAAGCATTTCCAATATAATCATTAACAAGAGACTCCATTACATGGTGACTGTTTTTGATATGATCTGAAATAGAACATTCAGTAAAATTTGTGTAGCAAAGTTTGCAGAACTTTTCTTTTCTCACAATATAATTCTTGCTGTTAAATGATGATATAATATGATACTGCTCAACGTGTCTCAAAGCTTCTTTATAAGCCTTCTCGGATTCTCCATAAAAGTACATCCAGCAAAGCTTACAATTATGGGCAGATGCAAAAATTCTGCCTTCATAATTGAAAATAGACATCAAAAATGTACTTGCCAATAAAAAAGCACACAAAAGCTTCTTCATAAAAACACACTCCCTTTTAATTTAAACACAAAAAATATTTAAGTTCTTAATTAATGAAAACTTTATCATAATCTAAAAATATTTTCAAGAATATCATCTTTTTATTTATTCTTTTTTTAGCTTTTATTCAACTTTTTTGATATAGTAAAGTTTGCTTATATATCTTTTTTCATTACTTTCCGATCTAAATCATTCCTTAATTTTAGCAGCACTAACTTTCAAGCAAACTAACTCGTAATTTACATATTAAAGAAATTAACAAAATTTTTTAACATTTCTAAAACCTAAATTCTTCAAATTAAAAACAACCATGCTTACAAAATATATAAAAAAATTTTAAGACATAAAATAATTAAAAAAACTTATATAAATTTCTTTATAATTCTTAAATTATTAAAATATTCTCGTTTTTTTATTTAAATAATCAATAACTTTCACTTAAATTACTTCGTTTTAAAAATTTTAATAACAAATTTTATTATTTAAAAAATTAATTTAAAATATCATGTGATACTGTTGTCCATTTCAATTGGAAAAAAATATTTGTCAAACAGATATAAAGTCGTTAACAGCGCCCACGAAGCCTTGAGAATATTTATTTTTATATGCGAATAAAATTTATTTTCGATATAATTATAAACAAAATCCGTAGAATTCGTGACATAGTGAACATTTTTTATATTATATAAAATAAAACATTCAGCAAAAAGCCCGTAGCAAAGTTTACAAAGCTTTTTTTATAACAATATAATTCTCGCCAACCATAAGGTGATAACATTATGACAAACACTTAACATGTTTATCAGCTTTTCTATAAGCCCATACGGATTTCTCGTAAAAATCCTTAGAATCAAACAGTAAAAAAATTTTTTGCAAGATTTTCTATCTTCTTTTCAATGTTTTTGTCAATAACTTTATGCTTATCTGTATTTTCTAAAAAAATCTGCCCTATTATCGTTGTATTTATCGACGCAAATATTATTTCGAGTTGTCGTTTTATGTCTAACGTAATATTAAACTTTGAACCAAAGGTTAAAATTAAAATTGCTTTTTTCTTTTTAAGTACATTTTCTTTTCTTATAAATTTTGACATAAAGTACGGTTGCATTCTGTCTAAAATACTTTTTAAAGGCGAAGGAAATCCCATATTGTATATAGGCGAAGCGATAATTATCAAATCTGATTTTTCTAACAAATCTTTTAAAATAATAAAGTCATCATATCTGCATGTAATCTCTTCATTGCACGATTTGCAATCTATACAAGGATGAATTTTTTGTTCATAAGCATTAATTGATAAAAAATTAACTTTATTTTTACTTTTTCCAATAATTTTCTCTAAAACTCTGGCAGTAAAACCATTTTTATGGGGAGATCCAAATAAAACTAAACAATTCTTTTTTCTCATCTCAATAACACCTTAAATTTTACAATTAATTAATTTTAAACAATAAACTTTCTAAAAATTTATTTTAATTAAGTAAGATTTTTAAAACAAATCGTTAAATCAGAATTGCAAATATATAAAAACTAAACACTTGTTGCAATCTTACTGTTTTAAAACAACATCTACGACTTTTGTAAATTTCTCACAAAATAAATTTAATAAACTCTAAATCTCGTTTATATTTAAAATAAAAACCCTCAATAACCTTAATTATTGTAAAATAAAAAACATCTTAAATAAAAATTTAAAATTCTTTTAAACTATAAATTGACAAAAAACTTTTTTTAATTACATCTTTAACTAAATTAATATCAAATTAGTTTAAAAAATCTTAAATATTTAGTATTTTTTAAAAAATAAATTCTCTGCACAACTCTTAATTTTTTAAAAACTAGTTTATTTTTATTGTAAATTTTAAAGTAAATATAGCTGCAAAATTTTTACTCAGATGCTTGATGTGTTTCTGTTGAATTATTTTGTTCTGAATTTTGATGATCAGACGATCCTTGCTCTTCTTGAGAAGACTGATTAGGAGAATTAGAATTTTGCGAAGATTGTGATGACGAAGAATCGTTTTGGCTGTTAGATCTTTCATTATTTTCAATAGGAAGTACATTATTAGGAGAATTATGATTTTCAGAAGAAGAACTATCACTTTCAAAATTTGATTCTTCTCTGTGAATACGTCCACCGTGAACATCACAGAGTCCAGGAAGATTTTCTTTGGAATAATAACCTGGATAAGGTCCAACATTGCATGACGGAGAGCTTGCAAGCTTTCCACTTGTTGTACAAAAAGGGGCTTTGACAATATCACCGTCAAAAGGGTAATTTACATTGTCTTTATCTTTTAAATAATCTGTCATAATTTTTTTCCAAATATCTTTCGACAGCTCTCGATCATTTACATTAGTTTCCTTCGGGTTATCGTAACCGCACCATATGCCAGCAACAGCTAAAGGAGTAGCCCCAACAAACCAATAATCTTTATTGCTATCTGTAGACCCAGTTTTTCCTATAACTTCTCTTCCAGGAATATCAACTTTTTTTGCTAAAGAATTTGGTCCTATAATAGCTAACCTTAACAGTCGGTTCATAATTGTTGCGGTACTTGAAGAAATAACCTGTTTTGTAGACTTTTTTGTAAAAGTAAGCAACTCTTCTCCTTTATTGTTCACAACAAAATAATAAGTACAAGGTTCTTTTAAAATTCCTCCAGAAGCAAACATTGTAAAAAAAGATGCCATTTCTCTTACAGTCACACCTTGTTCAAATCCTCCTAAAGCTATAGAAAGATTTTTATCAGCATCACTAACATGAACCATTCCTAATTCTTTTAAAAAGTCACAAGCAACTGCCGGTGTTAAATCAAGCATATTGCGAACAGAAGGAACGTTCATAGAATGCTCTATGGCGTAAGGAAGAAGAACTGAAGACATTTTTTCGTCAGCACTACTCCAATTTTTTGGTCCAGGTTTCCCGGGGCCAAAATAATTAGGAACAGGATCGTTTGATAACAAAGAAGAAAAATTTAATCTTTTCTTTTCTATTGAAAGAGAATAAAAAACCGGTTTTATAGAGGAACCTGGCTGACGAACAGCAGAGTTTGCTCTATCAAAAACTAAATTTGTGTCCTTTGGCCTTTCACTACCAACAGTGGCCAAAACTCTACCAGTTAAAGGGTCTATCATAAAAAAAGCTCTTTCTAAATTATCCGGCCCCTCTTTTGAAGCGTCTGAAAAAACAGTTTCCGCTTTAAATTGAATTCCTTCATTCATGGCAGAATAAATTTTCAACCCTTGGTTAAAAATCATATCTTTAGCAAAATGTATTCCTATGCCGAGTTGTTTGCTTAAATCTCTTGTAACTTCATTAATTAGAGCCTCTACATACCAATTGTAAATAAGATTAGAATTAGAATCTGAATCTTCATATCTTTTTTCATCAAAGAACCCCATATGTTCTGATTCTTCCATTGCATTCTTATATTCCTCAGAATTTATTCTTTTTTGCTCAAGCATAGCTTTAAGAATAACTTCTCGGCGAGTTTTATTATTTTTTGGAAGAATAAAAGGGTTAAATGCTGATGGATTCTGAGTTATACTTGCAATAGCTGCACATTTAGCTAAAGAACATTCGCCTATGTGAATATTAAAATACGCTTTTGCAGCCGCCTCAACACCACGGCATCCATTGCCAAAATTAACAACATTAAGATACGCTTCCATTATTTCGTCTTTAGAATAATCTTTTTCCATATTAAGAGACCTAAATATTTCTCTTATTTTCCTTGTTAAACTAACATCTGAATCTTCACTTAAATTTTTAATTGTCTGTTGAGTTAAAGTAGAACCACCATAAGCATCTTTTTTTCCAAAAAATAAACTGGTAATAGCCCCAAAAGTACGCTTCCAATCGACACCCGAATGCTTTTCAAAACGCTTGTCTTCAATAGCAATAATAGCGCTTTTCATATGTCCTGGTATTTTATTAAAATCTACCCAAATTCTATTTTCTGTACCATGAAGGCTTAAATACTCCTTAAATCCTCCATTTTCATCAGGAACATATATAAAACTTGTTAAATTTAATTTCATAGCTCTTAAATCATAGGGTAGCTTACTTTCGTTAGGGTCGGTTGCAATTTTTACAACATACGAAGTAAAGTAAATAGCGGTAACAAAAGCTGATGTAAAAAAAATCATGAGAGAAGTGACAGAAAAAGATAAAAAAAACTTAAAAATATTTTTTAATAAACTCTTTAAACGTAAGTTAACTTTTTCTTTCATTTTTCTTCACCCTCTTAATTTATAAATAAAAAACACAACAACAAAAACAAACTAAAAAATCTTAAAATAAAGATACTTAAAAATTATTACTGTTTTAAAATATTTTAATTTTAAACCCAAATTAATAGCAAATTTAAAAATTTTTAAAAGCCAACAAAACACAGTTTAAACAAATTAATTATAAAAATGAATTAAAATATAAACTTTGCAAAAACTAATTAAAGAGTTTTTGTTTTAAATTACAATACCTCTAAATAATTTGTAAACTTTTTAGAAGGTCTTAAATTTATTAAAAGGAGTGGAGAAATGAAAAAGCTTATAATTTATTCTTTTTGTATAAGTTTATTGTGCTTAACAACAACTGTAGTTATAACATCTCTTAAAAATAATAAAGAAAATAACGCAGAAAATATTTTTTTAGAGCCTAATTCTACCCAAAACTCTAACGATGTAGAAACAAAAAACAAAGATCCCGAACTAGCTGAATCAAAAACTGAAGAAGAAACAAGTTCAACATATATCATAAAAGATTACAACGGAAAAGTAGCAGTATTTGAAAAAGGAAAACAAAACCCTTTTAGAATAACAAATTGTCAGATATCTCAGCTTCCAGTGTGCGACCAAGACGTATTGAAAACAGGAATAGAAGCAAAAACAGAATCAGAACTTGTTAGAGTTTTAGAAGATTACTGCAGTTAATTTTTTAATCTATGACGCAAAATTCTTTACTAAATCTTTAAAACTTTTTTCATCAGATATAGCAATCTCAGAAAGCGTCTTTCTGTTAAAAGCTACACCAGATTTTCTTAAAGCATTCATAAAAGACGAATAATTGATGCCATTTAAACGGCAAGCAGCAGATATTCGGGTGATCCAAAGGCGGCGAAAATTTCTTTTTTTCTGTTTTCGTCCAACAAAAGAGTAATTGCCTGATTTCATAACTGCTTGTTTTGCCATTTTAAAATGCTTGCTCTTAGCACCCCAATAACCTTTAGCTAGTTTTAAAACTTTTTTCCTTCTTTTTCGCGTTACTAAAGCTCCACTTATGCGTGGCATATTAATTCCCCCAATAAATAATAACATTAAAACTTCTAAAATTACATGTTTTTATGATTTTCAAATATTCGCTAACATAGAAATCATAAACATTTTGACAAATAAACTTAAAAAAGATTTATAAAACAACACACTCTTTTTATTAACTAAAACTTAAGCTTAAAAATCATTAACTGTAAGGAAGCAATCTTCTTATAGCTAAACAATTGGTTTCTCCTGTAACTGATAACTTTCGCAAATTTCTTTTTCTTTTCCTTGTTTTTTTGTTAAGAATGTGAGATTTATTAGACTTAGCATGCATAAACTTCCCATTTGAAGAAACTTTAAATCTTTTTTTTGTGCCACTATGAGTTTTTATTTTAGGCATATTAATTCTCCTTATAAATTAATGTTTAAAAACTAAAAGTTCACAATCAAAAACTTTTCATTTAAACTTTATAAAAACTTAACTTTCTTTACATTTACAATTAAATTAATTTTTAAAAGTAAATATTTGCTAGTAAAACACGAGTAAACACTTTATAACGAAGATATTTTTTGAAAGTTGTAAGAATAAAACATATTTATAAAAAATTTTTTAAACATAAACAATCAAAGTTTAATTTTACTTGAAAGAAACATAAACATATTATGACCATCAAGTTTTGCTTTCCTTTCAACATTGGCAATATCAAAACAAATCTCAGCAAATTTCCTCATAACTTCATAAGCTATCTCTGGATGACCCATTTCGCGCCCTTTAAGCCTAATAGATACTTTAATTCTACTGCCGTTCTTGAGAAACTTCTTAGCATGATTCACTTTGGTGTCAAAATCGTGCTTATCTATTTTTAATGATAAACGAATTTCTTTTGTTTCCACAACATGCTGTTTTTTTTTTGCTTCTTTACCTTTTTTAGATTGTTCAAATCTATGTTTGCCATAGTCCATTATTTTACAAACAGGAGGCGAGGCCATTGGGGCAATTTTAACCAAATCAAGGTTTTTATCAGTAGCTAAATTCAAAGCTTGACTTAACGACATTAAACCTAATTGAGAACCATCTTCGGCAATAACCCGCAACTGTTTATCTTTAATCGTTCCATTTATCTGCATTTCGTTATTTCCTATATAAAAACACCTCCAAAAACTTATCTTGTATATATACTACTCAATTGATTTTGCAAAACAAAATAAAATTAAAATCATTACAAAAAATATAAAATTTGCTTAATTAATCGTTTAAAAACACACTTTGCGTATAAACCAAGCACTCCTTCTATGTTTTTCAGTTTAACAGCGTAACCTCTGCGTGTCAACTTAATGTAAACTTAAAAATTTAAACTCATCAAAACAAATTTTATAATCTAAGTGTTAAATTGTTTTTAAAAAAATACACGCATTTTATTATTTGCTAAAAATTGTAAAATAAACTAGTTTCAAACAACACAGAATTCTGTGAAATATGAACAGAATATAAACTTAAACTGTAACATTTGTAATAAAAGAAGAATATTTTAAAGTAGTAATTAATTTTGATTTAATTAAAAAACTAATAATTAAATTTTTAATACTTAATTAGAATTTTATTTTTTAATTGAAATTTTATTCTAAAAACTTAATTTTACAAGTAAAATTACTTTCTGCTTTTAAAAACGTATTTAAAGAGAGGCGTTATTTCAATGAACTTAATAGTTCAAAAATTCGGAGGCAGTTCTGTTTGTGACCCAAAACATATATTCAATGTAGCTGACATAATTACCAAAAAATATAACAACAACACTAACATCATAGTTGTAATATCAGCGCAAGGAAGAACTACTGATAAATTGTTAGAAAAATCAAGATTAATAAATAAAAAAGCTTCTAAAAGAGAAATAGATGTATTGTTGTCTTCAGGAGAACAAGTTTCGGCAGCTCTTCTTGTTATGGCAATTGAAAAATTAGGAGTTCGCGGAATTTCTTTGCTCGGTTGGCAAATAAATTTTGAAACTGATTCTAATCACGGAGACGCTGAAATAAAATCATTGTCAAAGAAAAGAATAATTAGCGAGCTAAAAAAGAAGAAAATAGTTGTAATTGCAGGCTTTCAAGGGGTAGACAGTAGTAACGATATAACTACATTAGGAAGAGGGGGTTCTGATGTAAGTGCTGTAGCTTTGGCCGCCACTTTTTGTGCCGATGTTTGTCAAATTTACACAGATGTTGATGGAGTTTATGATGTTGATCCAAATAAATTTCCAAATGCTACTAAAATAAATGAAATTTCTTACGATAATATGCTTGATCTTTCTCTTGCTGGTGCAGAAGTTGTAAACGCTAGATCAATAGAAATAGCCAAAAAATATAACATTAAATTAGAGGTCCTTTCTAGTTTTAAAAATACACCTGGTACTATCATAAAATAACGATTTTCTAACACATAACAAAAATTAATCTAGTTTAAAATTTTTTATTTTAAATAACGATCAAATAAAATATTAAGGAGCAAACTTCAACTTTTAAATAATAAACAAAAAATTATAAAAACATATTTCTCAAAAATTAAAGATTATAAAAACACAGTAAATACTAAAATTCTGATAATAAACTAATAAATATTCTTAAAATTATAGAAAATTATTGCAATAAAACTATTCACAAAATTTAACTGAATTTATTGACGAATTAAAATAGAAAATACTATTTTAAAATTAAATTATAAAATAATCTAATAAATTTTATCTAAAATTCTACTTACAACTATCAAATACTTTAAAATTCTAATTTATAAATGTAAAACATATTTTATTATTTAAAACCAAATTTTCACATTTAATTTTTAAAAACATATAATAAAAAAAGAAAAATTTAAAATAAACTTTTGTTTTATTGAGAGAAATGGGGATTTTATGTGTGAAACAACAGAAAACAAATGGTAATATAATGTTTCTTGACAATATTTCTGTAGGAAAAACCGTAAAAATAATAAAATTGCTGAGTACTGGAATAAAAAGAAAAAGATTGCTTGACCTAGGGTTTATTAAAGGAACAAAAGTGAGTGTTTTAAACAAAAGTCCTTTCGGAAATCCAGTAGCTTATTTGCTAAGGGGGGCAGTGATTGCTTTAAGAAAAGAAGATGCAAAAAACATTTTAGTTTTAGAATTTTAGGGGTGATAATTTGAAAAATATAAAAACAGTTGCTTTGGTGGGAAATCCTAATGTTGGAAAAAGCACTGTGTTTAATCATCTTACAGGGCTTCGACAACATACAGGAAATTGGCCAGGTAAAACAGTAACAACTGCTTGGGGAAAATTTTTTTACAAAAAAATGTGCTTTAAAGTAATCGATTTGCCAGGTACATATTCGTTGTCGTCATGCTCTATGGAAGAACATATCGCAAGAGATGTTATTTGTTTTAGTAATATGGATGTAACAGTGGTAGTAACTGACGCAACATGCCTTGAAAGAAATATTAATTTTATTATACAAGTTTTAGAAATTGCAAAAAATGTGGTTGTTTGTGTTAATTTAATAGATGAAGCTGAAAAAAAGAAGATACATGTAGACATAGAAAAATTATCTAAACAATTAAATGTACCAGTCGTTGCAACAAACGCAAGAAATTCATTCGGTTTAAATAGTTTAAGTGAAGAAATTTACAAAATTTCAAGTAGAATAAACGAAGAAAAAAATAAAATTATTAATTACAGCAACAATGTCAAATACATAATATCAAGTCTTTCTCCAATTATAGAGAAAAAAATAGCAAAATACAAAATAAAACAATATAATCTACGTAAAGACAATAACTTTTTGTGGATTAAAAAAGAATTTATAAGCCCTATTTGGCTAAGTATAAAACTTTTTGATATGGACAAAACCTTAAGAGAATCGTTAAAAAACAATTTTGGATTCGATTTACTAAACGATAACGAAATAAAAATTAAAATGGAGGAAGTTAAATTAAATCTTCAAAAAAATAAAATTGACCTAGAAACTGTCAAAGATATTATCGCTTCTGACACAATAAAACAAGCAGAGAAAATATACAAAAAATGCGTTAAAGTTCAAGATAAATCTTACAACAAAAGAGATGAAAAAATAGATAAATTTTTAACTTCAAAAAAAACAGGCATATTAGCTATGATTTGTCTTTTAGGAATTATATTTTGGTTGACAATAATCGGTTCTAACTATCCTTCTAAAATAATTTTTAATTTTTTATTTGACATTCAAGAAAAACTAACTTGTATATTTGAAAATATAAATGCGCCTAACTGGCTGCACAAAATGTTAATTCTTGGAATTTACAGAACTCTTGCGTGGGTAGTGTCGGTTATGCTTCCTCCAATGGCAATTTTCTTTCCGCTTTTTACTATACTTGAAGATTTTGGATATTTGCCAAGAGTTGTCTTTAATTTAGATGAATTCTTTAAAAAAGCTGGCGCACACGGAAAACAAGCTCTCACTATGTGTATGGGATTTGGATGTAATGCTTGCGGTGTCGCAGGATGTAGAATTATAGATTCTAAACGAGAAAAACTAATAGCAGTTTTAACTAATGTTTTTGTGCCATGCAACGGACGATTTCCAATTTTAATATCTATTATAGCCATGTTCTTTAGCGTAAATAACGGCTTAGCAGGAACAATTCTTTCTCCTTTTATTTTATCACTAATAGTAATCATTGGAATTTTTGCGACATTAATCTGTTCAAAAATTCTTTCAAAAACTTTGCTAAAAGGAATGCCATCATCTTTTATTTTAGAAATGCCTCCGTATAGAAAACCACAATTTTTAAGAGTAATAATTAGATCTATTTTTGAAAAAACATTTCTTATTTTATTAAGAGCAATGAGCGTTGCCTCTATAGCAGGTTTAATAATTTTCATTATGTCAAATTTAAAATTAAAAAACAGCAGCCTTTTAAATATATGCATAACTTTTTTAAACCCTTTTGCAAAAACAATAGGTCTTGACGGAACAATTCTAATAGCATTTATTTTAGGATTTCCTGCTAACGAAATAGTAATGCCGATAATAATTATGTCTTATCTAAGTAGTGGATCAATTTTAGAGCTTGAAAGCCTAGAATCCTTAAAACAACTGCTTGTAAACAACGGATGGACTTCTTTAACAGCTATTTGTACTATGATATTTTCGTTAATGCACTTTCCATGTGGAACAACTTGTCTAACCATAAAAGAAGAAACAAAAAGTTTGAAGTGGACAACAATCGCCTTTCTGCTACCAACAATTTGTGGCATTGTAACTTGTTTTTTGATAACTCAAAGTGTTAAACTTTTTTCGTCAATTTTCTAAATTAAAACTGCGTGTAGAAATATCAAAATTTAAATTACTATTGTTGAAAAATTTTACATTTTAATTTCTAATTATCTTAAACCACAGAAGTAAGATGAACTTTACGATTTTCTGCAATTACATAATAAGAATTTAAAAGTTTTCTGTTGTTTTATATTTTTATTTATTAAATTATTGCGTTTAAAAATGCTAAATGTGATCGCTAAATTGTAGACAAGATCTATATTTAATTTAATTTTACTTATAAAATACTAAAATTCTACACTAAATAGTAAATTTTAAAATACAATTTTTAGCTATGATTTATATTTTTATTCTTTTTTCCTTTATAAATTTTAAATACAAAAATTAATATTGAATTTTCTTTTAGATACTTCAATTCTTTAAATTTCTATAAAACTTTAGATTTTATTTTTATCAATTTTGAACAAAAATTGAAAAGTTTTTTTGTTACATTTTATGACAGCTGCATAAAATTATATTGTGTACCATTAAATTGTACTTTTAAACTTATCTAAACTTAAGTCTTATCTTTGTAAAGCTTTACATATTGTCGATATATACCTAAAGGAGATACATATAAATGAAAACTATTTATCTTGATGTATTGATAAGCATTAATTTATTTATAAATTATTTAATTTTACTGGGAACAAGTAATTTTTTAAATATAAAAACAAAAAGAATTCGTTTAATTCTGGCAGCAATTTTAGGTAGCATTTATTCTTTAATGATATTTTTAGATATATCTTTTTTTATTTCATTAACTGCAAAAATATTTTTTTCCGTTGCAATGATTTTAATTTCATTTGGTTTTTATAGTAATAAAATTTTAGTAAAATCCATAGTTGTTTTTTATACGATAAATTTAATATTCTTCGGTATTATGTTTTTGCTTTGGATCTTTGTCTCTCCACCAGGACTACTAATAAGAAATAACATTATTTATTTTAACATTTCTCCAATATTCTTGGCATTTTCAACTCTTGTAAGTTATTTAATCTTTGTCTTTATAAGTAAAACAATTGGCAAACAAGCTCCAAGTAAAACGTTTTCACAAATATTTGTAGAAATGGGAGGTAGAAAAACTGAAATCAAAGCTAAAATAGACACAGGCAACACACTTAAAGAACCGTTTTCTTCGCTTCCAGTAATAGTTGCAGAATATGAACGTATAAAAAATATAGTTCCGCAGAATATAAAAGAACTTTTAAAAAAACAAAACATATTGGAAACATCTTTAGGATACAACTATAAAAATCATAAAAATTGTAGAATTGTTCCATTTAAGTCTGTATCTGGGGAAGGAATTTTACCGGCATTCAAACCAGACAAAATATATATAAAAAACTATAAAAAACCGATTTTAAAAGAAGCATACATAGCAGTTAGCAACAAAAAACTGTTTCCATTAGAATTTGAAGCTTTAATAAGTGAAGAAATGGTTAATTAAAATTTTAAGATCTATATTTTAAAAAATGAATAGGGGGTTTATTATGTTAAAAATTTTTAAAAAATTAAAATTAATTTTAAAAAACTGGTTGTTTAAACTATTCACTCGTTTAGATCTTTACGAAGAAGTATATTACATAAACGGGCCAGAAACTCTTCCTGCACCTTTAAGCAAAGAAGAAGAAAAGGAAATAATGGACAAAATTTTGCAAGGTGATGAAACTTGCAGAGAACCTTTAATAACGCACAATTTAAGGCTTGTAGTATATATAGCTAAAAAATTTGACTCAAGCGGTACAAATGTAGAAGATTTAGTCTCGATAGGCACGGTGGGTCTTATAAAAGCCGTTAACACTTTTAAACCAGAAAAAAATATAAAACTTGCAACATATGCCTCTAGATGTATAGAAAATGAAATTCTTATGCATTTGAGAAAAAATTCTCAAAACAAAAATGAAGTATCAATTGATGAACCACTTAACACAGACTGGGATGGAAATGAACTTTTGCTTTCAGATATATTGGGAAGTAAACACGATACAATAGGACATGAAATCGAACAAGAAATGGAGTTTGCATTGCTTTTAAAAGCTGTTTCTAAACTTAAAAAAAGAGACAGAAACATAATGGAGTTTCGCTTTGGCCTTAATGGAAAAAAAGAACACACGCAAAAAGAAGTAGCAGACTTTTTAGGAATATCGCAATCTTATATATCTCGTCTTGAAAAGAAAATAATAGAACGATTGGGAAGAGACTTAGACGAAGTGTGCTAAAAACTTAATTTAAAAGTAAACCCACTTTAAAAACACAAAAATTTTTATTTTTAAAATTTCATCTCAAACTTATTAAGTCAAAACAAATTTTCTAAATTTAACAATGTTTTATAAAGTGGGTTAAACTTATTTTAATTTAATTCTTCTTACGTATTAATTCTTAAAATTAAAGATCTCTGACTTCACCCACACACAAGGTCTTACGCCAATTTTATTATCTGAATTACAAACTGCGGGAATTCCACTAACTTTTTCTAAAAAACCATTTGGAAAACTTCGCAAACAAGTGCTGTGATCTTTTGAATCTTTAATAAATTCCCAATTATTCTGTGCAATAAAATCTAAAATGTTAAAATAAGTAGTTTTATTTTTTTCAATTCCACAAGCATATAATTTTGCTTCTTGATAACTCAAAGAAAATGCAAAGTCTAAATAATTTTTATTAAATCCAAATTCTGATTCTAAAGGAATGCTTAGACCTTCACCTTTCTTTAAACTAAACATTTTTCCTGTTTTATAAATAGAGTCATTTGGCACTGAAAATTTTTTAACAACAGAATTTTCGTCTAAATTAAAAAACCAATTGTTTATTTTACTTCTAATTTCTGAATCAACATATTGAACGTTAGATTTACCTGTTGAAAAATCAACCTCTTCTATAACATTTTGCCTTAATAAAAGAGAGTAATTATTATCTCCCCCTTTATATGTTGCAATTTCAACCCATCCAGAAGGACTTTTGTGTTCAGAATCTATATCGTTTGCCAGTTGACTTTCAATCACTCTTCCTTGAGTAGCTACTCTTCTTTCAAATATCTCTGAATTAACCCACATAGCTGGCCTTACTAAGCCTGTCTTAATATTGCAACAAATTTTTCCTTCTTTGTCGACTGTCCACCCTGCAGATGTGTTGCTTGAGTTTCTCAAACACCAGGCATTAATTTTGTCGCCCAAAGCTTCCCAATTTTTAAAAGATTGCCCTTTTCCCTTTCCATTAACATAATTTACAACTTCTTCACAAGAAAGCAAAAAAGCAACGCAAACTTCAGATCTGCCATCCCAAGGTTTTACCGCTTTACTTATAAAGTGTTTGCCAAATTGCTCTGGCCAAAAATCATAATCACATACATCGCTTTCATAAGCATTGGCTTTAAGAGCTGAGCTATTTGGAAGTGAATTTTTAAACCATTCATCAATTTCTAACAACGCTGTTTCTTTATTTCTAAAGGTTTCATTGTTTAATGAAAATATAGGATTTTTACGCAATATAAGCGAACATTTTTCTTTCGTGGCTATTTCTATCCAATCAGAACCTTTGTTGAAATCTGTATCGACATCTCCGGCTTCAAAAGAACTAATTTCACGGACAGAATTTATAGTTTTGCTAGCTTTAGCAGGCAACGAATAAACATTTAAACTTTTATAAAAACCAGTTGTTAAAAATACAAAAACAACTAAGCTTATAGACAACATGTTCTTCAATATCATACACCAACCTTTTTATGTTTTTTAATTAATTAAAATAAAACTTCATAAAACTTTCAAAGAATTATAAATAATTTAATATCTAATTTTAAACTAAATCTATTTAATAACAAATTTTAAATATAAAATAAGACTAAATACATATTTTTAAAATAAGAAATGTAGAATTTCTGAAACATTACTATACTTTAGCTTTTTAATTTAAAATTTCTGCAACTTATTTTATTCTACTATATAATATTTATAAAATTTGTATAAATTTCTTGTAAAAAATAATCTTTAATTAATTTTAAAAATCTAACTCTGTTTACAATCGAAAAAGTCTTTTATAAAGAAAGTAAATTAAAACCTGAAAATACTACAAAAGTCTTCACAGAAATTCGTCCACCACTTATTTTTAATAAATTTCGCAAATTTAAATTTTTTGAAACTTTTTCTTCCTTCATTTTAAAATAATCTTCAATTGTGAAATTATATCCATATTGTTTTGCTAAAGGTAGAATTTTGTCTTTTATGAAACTAACAACTTTATTCGGCATTTCTTTTGATAAATACTCGTTTTTCATATTTAAAATTTCATCTTGAATTTCTCTATTTTCACTTACAGCTATACAAAATTCTTCTAAATCATCAAACATAATTTAAACCTCCTTAAAGTATTTTTTAAAAATTTCTTAAAAATATGTTCTGACTTTTTTAAAAAAAAGAATAAAATTCAACATATTAAAGATAATATTAATATTGAAAATTTTAATTAAAAGAGGTTTATATGCAGAAAAATTTAGAAGATTTTTTAATCGATATTAATGAAAACGATAAAATAAAAAATGAAATTTTAAATTTAAAAAATAGATTTAATTTTGAAGATTCATCTAAAAATAACCAAATTAATTTTATAAAAAACAATATAATACCAATAGCAAGAAAATATGGTTACAACTTCACTGCTGAAGATTACTTAAAGTTAAAAGAAAAAAAATTAAATCAAGAAGATTTAGAAACTATAAGTGGCGGAAAATTTTCACCAAAAGCTATAGCAATAGCCTCGGGGCTTACACTTGTTTCTTTGGGTGGTATAGTAAGTTCTACATTTTCTAGCGAAAACTCAAAACCTAGCTCTAATATTCAACAAGTTTCTTTAACTAGAAGAATTCAAAATTCAAAAAACAACAGAACGCCGAATAGAAGAACTGTCGGAAGAAACACAAAAAATATTTCTAGAAAAAACTTTGGCTATAAATCTAACTTTACGAAAAATCAAGTAAAGCGACAAACAAATCAGCAAACAAAACGACAAGATTTTACAAAAAAACAACAGTCTAAGAAAATAGCACCTACACATTTTAAAAATAGATTTGAAGAAAAACAAAAAATAACAAACAATTTAAATAAAAATCAAACAAAAACAAATAATTTAAATAAAAATCAAACAAGAACAAATAATTTTTCAAATGCTAATAAATTAAAAATAGAAGAGAATAAACCTAATGTAACGAAATTTAAAAGTAATGAAGAAATTTTTAAATCTTATTGTAAAATAGCCAAAGAT
>JAITRE010000008.1 GCA_031288555.1 Oscillospiraceae bacterium | reverse complement strand
CCTACTAAATAACTAATCCATTTAATCCACATTTAATGACAGAATAATTCCTATTAATTCTATTAAACAAATATAAACATAAAATAAACAAAAAAACCTACAGCATCATTTTCATATTTCATTTCTTTATGAAAAATAAACATTTTGTTTCATTTGTTCAAATAATTCAATTTTAATCAAACTTTTCTCACTATTTATATCTAAGAGTTGAATAAGATTTAAATAAATATACTGACATTATTAAAACTACATTTTTACTAGATAGATATTTTATAATATGGGTGAAGGAGAATTTTCATAATGATTATAAAGCAGTTCTAATATACATAGTTTAGTTAGTTTCAATTAAAGAAATACTTATTAAATGCAATTATAGATGGTATAAATTTAGATATAAATCATGGGCCACATATTATGTCAATTTGTCTTGATAACAGCAGTTATTTTGGAGAATGTTTTTATTTCGTTTAGTTTCATTTAATTTTGCTTAGATAATTCTATAAGCATTGTTTTTCTTTCTGATTCCGTTGAAATTTATAATAGTAAAGATAACGAAAACATAGATGTGGTGCTTCTTTTTTTTAAGGGTGATTGTAGTGGACTAATAAAAAAAATAGAGGAGTTAGTTGAAAAAAAAAATTTCTTAAGACGTAAGAATGATGTTTCAAATTTTATGGCATTAGAAAAAACCTCCGATTTTCATTTTTATACTTTCAACAAATTAATAGTTTATTTATTTTTTTGTGAATTTATGTTTTTTGTTAGAGTGAACATTTGATTAATCTGGAGACAGACAGTTTTTCTGTTGTTCATTCATTTTTTGCTGTTGTTCATTCAGTTTTTGCTTTTCCTTTAATCAGTGAAGTTTATTTTTATTTTTATTTTATTATACATCAAAAGTTTTTTAAAGTACATGAGAAATCTCCTTCTTGCAAATTGATCATGGATGTTTTGAAATCACCTGCATATTCAGAAGAACCAAAAAATATTGATTTTGATATTGATGGTTCATGTCAAAATGTATATGAATATTTATTGGAAAAATTGAAAAAAATTTATGAATATCATGGTTGGGAAAGTATTATTTTTATTTTGTTTGTTAATTTTTTTTAGATTTTTTTGAGATTCTTTTTTGTTACAAAGACTCAAAAGGATATTTAAAAAATTGTATTATTTTTTATTTTTTTTTATTTTTTTTTTTAGATTTAACAGTTGATGTTAATAGTATTAAAGCTGTTGATGAAAATATTTCCTTATCGCCTCTTTCATCTTCATCTTCTTCTTCTTCATTTTTTTCTCCTTCTTTATCTTCTTCTCCTTCATTTTCTTCTCCTCCTTTATCTTCTTCTCCTTCTTCATCTTCTCCTTCTTCATCTTCTTCTCCTTCTTCATCTTCTTCTCCTTCATCTTCTTCTCCTTCTTCATCTTCTTTTCCTTCTGCTGCTTTAATTGAAGTTATGGATATTGTGACATTTCCTCCTGTTTTGGTTGTATTATATAAAAATTTTAAATCTATTTATCCTCATTTAGTATTTAAAAAATCCAAGGATTTATTTCCAAAAACTTCAAAAAAAAAAGATGTTAGAAAAGAAAAAGAAGTTAATAAAGATGAAAAGATTGTTGAAGATAAAAAAATTAGTGAAGATAAAAAAGATAAAGAAATTGGTGAAAATGAAAAAAATGAAGATAAAAAAGATAAAAAAAAAAAAAAAAGAAGAAAAGAAGAAGTGACAGAAAAACAACAAAATCAATATAATGTAAAGTTAAGTGTGAAGAAATTAAGGAGGGAGTTTCTTCAAATAGATTTAAATATTTCTATAAAATATACCCTTATGAATGTGGTAATGAAAAAAGAAAATATGAATATGTATTGGATATTTGCTTTTAATAAATTTACAGATGAAAAAAATTTGCTTACAAAAATAAATAATATATTTAAAGATGATTCTACACCCCAACTGCTTGTTTATGTTAGAGATGATGTTTGAAATATATAATATATTTTTTTTTTTTTTTATTCTAATGAAAGATGTTTTTCTTTTTTTTTTTTTTTCAAAGTGTGTAGATCTTATTAATTCTATTTCTTCAAATAAAAATTCTTTGAAAGTGTCTGATGAGAATTCTGTGAATACCTTCCCAGAGGTTTTATAATTAATGATAGTTTTTTTTTATTTTAAATTATTTTGTTTGTTTTTTTATTTTAGAAAACTAAACAAAGTAGCCTTTTTTGTAATATCTGTGATAAATTTGTATGGGAAAATCGAAAAAAAAAAAATCATTTTAAATGTTGCTTAGGATTACAACCTGTTGTATTTGAAATAAAAAAAGATTTTATCAGACATAATGATAAAGAGAAATTTAAAGAATTAAATGGAACTATTCAGGAAAATGACAAGAATTATTATCTACCTATTCCATCATATTTATCTTGCGGTAAATGTCACAAAGTGTTTAAAGAAACTAAAATTTTAAAACACATTAGATTCGATTGTGACTGTAGTTCTTTTCCTCATCAGTGTAAAAACTTTTTCAAATTACCCATCATTGTTCAAGCAAACATAGATAAACTCTCAGTAAAAAAAAATGATTCAGAAGAAAATGAAAAAAATTTTGTGATTAGTGAGACTTATATCTGCTCTAAATGTCATTATATATTTGATATTCCCGAAAATTTAGCAATTACTAATGAAGATGAAGAACTTATTAATTTTGATTCTTTGGTTATGAAGTTTAAGAATTCGTGGTACAATTCTTGTTTTAAAGAATTTGATTGTGTTGATACAAAAAGAAGAAAACCGATTTTAAAAATTGGCAAATCATTTCCACCCCATACCCAAGAACTTAATGAAAAAAGTGATATTATAGAAAGTAATGATAAATCTCTTACGGATGAAGATGAGTCAAATGATAGTTCTACTTCAAGTGAAACAACTCCATGTTTTTTAAAGAGTACATCCACTATTAACAAAACTCCTTCCTCAAATCCATCAAAAGTTACCAAAAAACCTTCGAATGTAATTGGAACCGAAGCTTCAGAAAAGAAATCGATTTATATGATGCATCTACCACCCGTTACTGTTGTGAATGATATAGTAAAAGAAAACTTTGATGTTTTTGTAGATTATCAAAAATTTAATTCAGATGAAGAAAACAAGTTAGGCACAGATGTATATACATTTGTAGAGAGAGTAAGTGAAAAGGAAGTAAAGCAGAATTTTATATCTGATTTTATTATATTAGAAAATAAAAATTTATCCATTTTTCTGGAAAAATATAAAACCGAAATTGAACCTTCTCTATTAAAAGAAAAAAATATGCATCGGTTAGAAAACTTAATATTGGCACATATGATTCCTGAAAGGTTTTCTATTATTACAGAGATGGATATAGAAAATTATAAACCTGATGCAATTATATATGATAAACAATTATACACAGATCTTTGTTTACGTCTTGGCGATACCAATCAAAAAAAAGAACTAGTCCTAGAAGCTATTCTAGGATCATGCGTATTATTAATTGAAAGAAAGTTGCCAAAATCTTTTGAAAAGGGTGTTGCTCAAACATTAAAAACTTTAGAACTTATTCTAAGATGTAATACTGATCGAGTATTTGCATATGCCTGTGTACAATCAACAACTTCTCTAAAATTTATTTTGGGTGAAAAACGTCCAGGTAAAGCAGAAATGAATGTTTATCAGACTAAGAAGATTTTTGTGGATAATGGAGGGTATTTTTATTTATACAATTTCTTAAATCAACAGGACGACTTCTATGGCATAAGGAGCACATTTGAAAATCTACTTAAAATAAAACCACAAAAAAATATATGTGGTTGTGGAAGAAGTGCTTCAGTTACCTTTTTTGAAGATAAATGGAGTGAAAAGAGATTTAGATTTTCATATCATAAAACTTGGAAAAATGAAGTATTGAATTTTTTGAGACTCAGGTCGTTCAAATTTTTTAAAAAAACGAGTTCACCTTCGAGAATAGATTTAGAAGGGGTATTGGATGACTATGCTTTAGATATCCCAGATATTGGAGATTATAATCTTCAACCTTTTACTTTTCCAATAATACATCGTTTGGATGGAAGTAGTTTTAGTATATTGGAAAATTACACAGGAAAATCAATTTGTAAGTCCGAAGAAAAAATAAATCAAATTCTTAATTTTTCTTCCTCTTCTTCTTCATCATCTTCTTCTTCCTCCTCTTTTAGTTCACTC
>JAITRE010000015.1 GCA_031288555.1 Oscillospiraceae bacterium | reverse complement strand
CACAAATTTCGTTTAGTTGCTGCATTGTTTTTATAGTTTCGTATGCTTTCATAAAAAAATCAAAGTCTTCAGATTTTATTGTTGGGTTTAAATAGTCTTGATCTGTTTCGTTAAAAAATAATCCATTTGGTTTACCGTCTATAATTTTAATTGTTACAGGTATAGCGTTATGATTAGTATCCTTATTTATAGGAGTTTTTGCATCATAACAAATCATGAGTTCTTTTTTATTTTGACCGTTTGGTATTTCAAAATTTGGCAGAATTTCGGTAGTTTTTCCGTTATGAAAAGTTATTTCTTCCATTTTCTGTTGTTGCTTTTTATTCTGAAAATAAGGATATTCATAGAATTGAAACTTTGTGGGTTCGTTTGTTTGCGTTTTAGCCATGATTTGAGTTTCTTTGTCAGGTTTGTTTGTTTGTTGATTTTGCTGTGTTTTAGAAGCAGTTTGAAAATTAGACTTTTTTTCTGTTTGAGTTTCTTTGGTGATGGGTTGGTTAGAAGGCTGCTCCTTGGGTTTTTCGGTTTGTGTTGGTGTTTTCTCAACAGCTGGGGGAGGCGATTGATGTTTGGTGTCAGATACACTTGTTGTTTGCTGATTTTTGTTGTGATTTTTTCCTCTTTTATGTTTTACCGGTCCTGCATGGGCAACAACGCAGTTAAGTGACATAGTCATAGACATAATTACAGCTATATTTTTTTTTACCTTTAAATTTTTAAACGAAAGATTTTTTTTACTCATAAATTGAGCTCAACTCCTTATATTTTTTGTTGCATTTTATTATATTTAAGGATATTAAATCTAAAATATAAAAAACATAATACTTATTTATTCTACACTATAATACAAAAAAAGTATATAAAACAAAATAAATTATTTGTTTTTTTATTCACAAGTAATAAAGCATAAAATAAATTTTTTATGCATATTTCTACATATATATAAAAAAATTTTAAATATACTTATTTTTTCAGTAAATATACTAAATTTAAATAAATTTTTTAAAGTTAGTGTTGAGGAAAGTTGTAGAATTTTAAAATAAAAAATTAAAACTTTAAAAACATAAAAGTGTTTTAAAATTTTAAAAAGATTTTATAAAAAATATTTTATTTTTGATTTTAATTTGAATTTATAGTTTTTTAGTTTTTGCTTTTTTAGAACAAGTATGTAAAACTTTTAAAATACCTTAAATTAGTGTGTGCTATATTTTAAATAATATAAAATTAACAATAGATTGCTAAAAGTTATAAAAAAAAAAGTCTAAATCTTAAAAAATAGCTTTGATTTTTAAAAATATTTTTAAACAAAGCTATTTTATTATTTACAATTTTTATTTTTGCTAGTCTAGTATTAAATTAAAAGAAAATTACAAACTTAAGGTATTTACAATATAAAATAAATTTCTAAGCTTTTTTGTAAGGGATGCCGTTAGATTTTGGAGAAACAGATTTGCCAACGAACATAAGGGCTAAAAGAGTAAAAAAATATGGAAGACAAGATAACAATGTGGGAGATATAAAATTATAGCCTCCAAAATTAATAGCTAAAGCTTGTGAAAAACCAAAAAATAAACAAGCAAAGTAAGCGCCGAAGGGGGTCCATTTTCCAAATATAAGAGCAGCTAAAGCAATAAACCCTTGACCGCTAATTGATGTTTGGTTAAATTGGGATGATATAGTCAATGTGACTGATGAGCCACCTAAACCTGCTAAAAATCCAGATACAATCACACATAACGCACGCAACTTTAAAACATTAATACCTAATGCATCGGCTGCAACAGGATGCTCTCCTATTGCACGTACACGAAGCCCCCATTTTGTTTTGTATAAAAAAAACCATATTACAAAAGTTAAAATTAATGCTATTACAACTGTTATATCTACGTTTAAAACACCCATAAATTCAGAGATAAAATTGTTATTTCCAAAAATTTTAGGAAGTTTATTCGTAATAGGGTTAGTTGCAGTTTTTCCGTCGAATAATAATCCGCAAAAGAAAAATGCAAGACCAGGGCCAATAAGATTTAGCGCGACACCCGAAATAGTTTGATCTGCTTTTAAAAAAACAGAAGCAATAGCATGGAATAACGCAAGCAAACTGCCTGAAATTCCTCCTATTAAAAATCCTAACCAAGGATTATTTGTAAAGCAACACGTAAAAGTTGCCCAGAAAGCTCCTGTTACCATCATTCCTTCTATTCCGATGTTTATCACACCAGAACGTTCAGATATAACTCCCCCTAATGCACTAAAAATAAGTGGAGCTGAGTACATAAGTGTGATCGATATGATAGATAAAAAGCTATTCATTTTTTTTTCTCCTTTTAAAAATTCCTTCGAGCAAATAAGGGAAAATTCCTGCAACAGAAACAAAAAAAACTATAATGCCTATCATAATGTTTATTATTTCAGAGGGTGTACTTAATTCGGATTGCATAGATTTTCCAGCATAGATTAAAATGCCAAAAAATAAACCTGAAAAAATGCATCCTATTGGCGAATTATAAGCAATAAGTGAAACTGGTAATCCGTTGAAACCGTTATTTTCAAAGCCACTTAAAATAGAAACACAATGGGGAGAAACTCCTGTTATTGTTAAAGAAGCAGCCAATCCTGAAATTCCTCCACAAATAAGCATTACGCTTATAATGTTTTTTTCGATGTTAATACCCGCGAATTTTGCAGCTTTTGAATTAAATCCAATTGCTCTAATCTCATAACCGTTTTTTGTTTTATTAAGTAAGAAAGCCACCAAAATAGCTAATATTACGGCAAAAAAGAAACCAATATTTATGTCGGTTTTAAGAATGTCTGAAAAAGAAGAATTTTTGAGAAAAGAAAAACTCTTTTTTAAATCAGTATATCCAGTTTCACGAATAGCGAAGCTGTTGTTGCTATTTGGTTTGTGAAACATTTCTAAGCTCACAAAAAAATTGCAAATGTGAAGAGATATCCAATTAAGCATAATTCCACTTATAACTTCATGAATTCCGAATTTAGATTTTAAAAAACCAACTAAACACCCAAACAAAGCTCCAAACAAAGCTCCAAAGAATAGTACTACTAAAATTTGGAAAAACGCTGGTAAATCAAACAAGATTCCTGCTGCAACAGAAGCAATACTTCCTGCTATAAACTGACCTTCCGCGCCAATATTGAATAATCCGGCTTTAAATGCAAGAGCAACGCTTATTCCTGTCAATATAATAGGTGTACTTTTTATAATTACGTTAGAAATGTATTTTGGTTTTGAAAAAACTCCATTTAGCAAAGATTTTATAACTTCAAAAGGAGAATACCCTGTTAAAGCAAGTATTAAAATAGATACGGAAAAACCAAGTAGAATAGAAAACATTAAAGAGGGAAAAGGTTTTTTAAGCGTCTTTACTATAATTTTCAGTTCTACCACCTCCTGCCATTAAAACTCCAATTTCGTTTTTACTAAAGTTATTTTGAGTAAATGCTTTAATTATCGACCCGTTATATATCACTGTTATTGTGTCTGATAATTTTATAATTTCGTCTAATTCAAACGAAACTAAAAGAATAGCTTTTCCTTTGTTTCTTTCTTTCATAAGAATTTTTTCTACATATAAAGCAGCGCTTATGTCTAGCCCTCTTGTTGGTTGTACAACTATAAGTAGCTTAGGATTACTAGCTATTTCTCTAGCAATTATTATTTTTTGTTGATTACCGCCTGAAAGATTTTTAGTTAAATATTCACTACATTTTTGAGGTTTTATGTTATAGTTTTCAATTAGTTTTTCTGCAAAGCTATGAATTGCTTTCATGTTAAGAATCCCTTTGTTTGAAAAAAGTTTTAAATTATAGGTTGAAAATATAGAATTTTCAGCAACAGTAAAGTCGAGTATTAAACCAAGTTTTTTTCTATCTTCATGCACTATAGAAACTCCGTTTTTGATAACATTCTGCACACTAGTGTTTTGAATTTGTTTACCACAAATTTCTATTGAACCAGATTTAGACTTGATACCACAAATAATCGCTTCCACAAGTTCTTTTTGACCATTACCGTCAACACCTGCTAAACCTAAAATTTCACCAGCTCTTATTTTAAAAGACAGATTTTTTACAGCTAATATTCCTTTTTTATTTTCTACATTTAGATTTTTTATTTTCAACACGGTTTCTCCGAATTCAGCTTTAGTTCTATTTTTTTCAACAGCCAATGCAAATGTACGGCCAACCATTTTTGTAGCAAGCTCTTCTTGGCTTGTGCTTCGAATATTCAAAGTATCTATATTTTTTCCGGCTTTTATAATTGTGCACACATCTGAAGAAGATTTAATTTCATTTAATTTGTGAGTTATTATTACAACTGTTTTGTTTTCTGATGCAAACTCTTTTGCAGTAGAAATAAGATCAATAGTTTCGTTAGGTGTGAGAACAGCAGTGGGTTCATCTAAAATTAAAATATCTGCACCTCTGTACAAAGATTTTAATATCTCTACACGCTGTTGCATACCTACAGAAATGTTTTCGATTTTCGCATCTAAATCTACGTTAAGCTTATATTTGTTTGAAATTTCAAGTATTTGATAACGAGCTTTTTTAATATCAAGAATTCCAAATTTTTTTGTTATTTCGTTTCCTAAAATAATGTTTTCTAAAACCGTGAAGTTTTCTATTAGCATAAAATGTTGATGGACCATGCCAATTTTATTTTTTATTGCAATGCGGGAATTTTTTATATTCACAAGTTTTCCGTTCAAAAATATTTTCCCGCTATCTGCTTTACATATCCCATACAGTATATTCATAAGCGTAGTTTTCCCGGCGCCGTTTTCTCCAAGAACAGCATGAATGCTTCCTTTTTCAACATCTATATTAAATGAATTCAAAATTTTTTGAAAACCAAAAGACTTTTCAATTTCTCTCATTTGAACAGCAAATTTAGAACTTATTCTGCTTAGCAATATAATCAACTCCGTTGCGGTAAGTACAAAGAAAAATGTGTGAATTTACTTGTTTTGCAGTTTTTTCTCAAAATCTTTAAGAGAGGCTTCATTATCTGGCGGGTTGATTTCTGAAGAAATAATTTTATTAATAATACTTTCTACTTCTTTCATAACATTTTCAGGTATGTTTTTGTTTTTTTTAGGTAGACCCACACACTCTTCTTTTAAACCCATTTTAAACTCATTTTTTTCAAATTTTCCATTTTTTATATAATAATCGCAAACATGCTTAACAGCTTCACCTAAATTTTTAATGGCAGAAGTTAATGTATATTCTGGAGCGTAAATTGATTGGTCTTTATCTACTCCTATAGCAAAATTTTTAACTTCATTACTGTTATTGTTATTACTTTCCTTAACAGCTTCAAATATTCCTAAACCACCACCACCTGCTGCGTGAAAAATTATATCACAACCTGATGAAATCATGGATTGCGCAACTGCTTTGCATTTTGAAGTGTCACTAAAACTGCCCGCATATTGAACTTGTAGATTTATATTTTTATTAAGCTCTTTTTGTCCTAAAAGAATACCAGCTTCAAAACCGCATTTTAATTGATCGATAGGAAAAGATTTTATTCCCCCAACAAAACCAATTTTGCCAGTTTTAGTCATTTTTGAAGCAATATATCCTGTCAAAAAAGAAGCCTCATGTGCGTTTAAATCGATTGAACATAGATTTTCAACCTTCTTTTTAGGAGTAATATCTACAGCTATAAATTCCGTGTTTTTATTTTGTTCTGCTGCAGAAACGATCGAGTCTTCAATAGTGAAACCAACACCTATAACTATATCGTTTTTTTCAGCAAGTTTATCAAAATTATTTGAAAAGTCAGCATTACTCTTAGATTCTAAGTATGAAACCTTGGCTTTATTTTGATTTTCTAATTCTTTTAAACCTTCCCAAATAGATTGATTAAAACCTTGATCTGAAATTCCGCCTCCATCAGTGACCATAGCAATGCGCAAAACAGTATTTTCAGATTTTGAAGATTCTTTTATAGAACAACTAGATAAAAAAACAATAGACAAGACAATTAACGCGTATGTTAATAAATTTTTCTTCATAAAAATCCTCCAAACATTAAGTAAATTTTAATTTACACAACAAAGAGCAATTTCCATCATTTCCGTAAAACTTTCTTCTCTCAAACTCGGAGAGATTGATTCTCCTGTTAAAAGAGAATCAGAAATAGTTAACAAACAAAGCGCTTCTTTTTGAGCTGCCGCAGCATTAATATAAAGAGCTGCTGTTTCCATTTCAAAAGCAAGAACACCCATTTTCTTCCATGAATTAACAGTATCTTCGTTTTCTCCGTAAAAATAGTCACTTGTAAAAACATTACCAATCATAAAATTTATTTTTTTATCTTTTGCACAATTAACAGCTTTGTTGAGCAAGTTGTAGCTTGCAATTGGGGCAAATGTACCTTTTAAAGAAAATTGATTTATAAAATTTGAGTTACTGCAAGCGCCCATAACAACAACCAAATCTCTTAAACTTAAGTTTTCAGTTATACTTCCTGCTGTTCCAATGCGAATTATTTTTTTAACATCATAAAAATTATATAATTCGTAACTATAAATCCCCATAGATGGCATTCCCATTCCGCTTCCCATAACGGAAACTTGTTTATCTTTGTAAGTTCCTGTATACCCCAACATATTTCTTATTTTGTTAAAGCACTTAGGTGATTTTAAAAACTTTTTTGCAATAAATTTAGCCCGAAGAGGATCTCCAGGCATTAAAACAACGTCAGCTATTTCTTCGTAAGTTGCTTCGTTATGAATGGTTAATGATTTTTTCAAACTGTTCACCTCCTTTTTTAAATTTTAAAATCATGTAGAATTATATAGCAAGTTTTAGAAAATCGGTCACTTCGATGGAAAATTTGAGTTAAAATAAATTAAAAACTCAAAACTCCATGAAATGACCAATTTTTAAAATGTATAATACTAGTTTTCTTCACGTTTGCACCTCTTCCTTTGGAAGAATTAAATCTAAAAAAGAAGTACCTTTTATTTTAGGTTTTATTCCAAAATAATTTAAAATACTGCTGCCAACATCTGAAAAAGTAGATCTTATTCCTAAATTAACACCTTTTTTTATTTTAGGTCCACAAACAAGAAGAGGAACGTGTTCACGAGAATGATCAGTAGAAGGAAAACAAGGATCACATCCGTGATCTGCTGTAATTATTAGCATGTCTTCTTTTTTTAATGAATTTATTATTAAACTAATATTTTTATCAAATTTAGATAAAGCCTTCGCAAAACCATCAAAATCATTTCGGTGGCCATAAAGAGTGTCAAAATCAGATAAATTTAAAAAATACAAACCTTCAAATGAGTTATTTTGAATATTATCAATTAAATCATCTATTCCTTGTTTGTTACAAGATGTATGTTTCCAGGCAGTAACACCTTCATATGTAAATATGTCTCCTATTTTCCCAACAGCAATAACATCAAATTTAGAACTTTTTAGCTGATCAAGCATTGTAACATCGTGAGGCAAAACCGAATAATCCTTTCTTTTTACTCTTTTAAAACACCCCAAACTTCCTGTAAAAGGCCTAGCTATAATTCTTGCAATATTGTAGTCTTTTGTTAAAACGCTCCTTGCTGTTTCACAAAATTTATACAGCTTTTCAATTGGAATAATATTTTCATGCGCGGCAACTTGAAATACGCTATCTGCCGAAGTATAAACTATAAGATCTTTTGTTTTTATATGATGTTCTCCAAAATCTTTTATAACACTAATTCCTGAATAAGGTTTATTGCAAACAACCTTGTGGCCAGTTAAACTTTCAAAACGTTCAATAATTTCATGAGAAAATCCGTTTGGAAAAACAGAAAAAGGCTTCGAAATTTCAAGACCTGCCATTTCAAAATGACCCGTTAAAGTATCTTTTCCCTTAGAAATTTCTTTCATTTTAGCGAACGAAGCTAAGGGGAAATCAACTTTAAGTTTAATTGGAATAGAATCTACATTAAATAAACCTAAATTAACAAGATTCGGAATAGAAAAATATTTGCTTTTTGAAACCGACAAAAGCGTGTTAGCCCCTTTATCATTATATAAAGCAGCGTCGTCCATTTCGCCTATTCCTACGCCGTCTAGAACTACTAGAAAAACTCTTTTTATAAAAATCACCTAAACCTTATGAATAACAAAATTAAATTTTTATTAAGAATTTAATCTTGTTTACCATTTTAAAGTAAAAAATATAAAATTGCAAACATAAAACTTTAGATATTTTAGCCTAAAATGCGGCGCTTGATTAACTTGATTATTGTTTTTAAAAATGATAAGATCAAGTTGCCAGCAATTTTTATATTTTTAATTGAGAATTATTTTAAGTTGTTAGTTGTTAATATAGCAACGATTTAAATTTATTGATGCAAATGTTTTAACAATGCGTTTTGGCTACATATTTTGTAAACAATTATCTAAAAAAGGAGTTTAGATGAAGAAAAAGCACAATATTCATATAATAAGATATGTGATTTATTTATTGGAAATATTGTTTTTCTCTGCAGTGTCGAGCGCGCCTAATTTAATTCCAGATATAATGGGAAGAAAACCAAATTTAATGGTAGCATTGCTTTGCGGTATAGTATTATTTGAAGGTGGTCAACCGTCAGCGGTTTTTGGCATTATTTGTGGGTTTTTAATAGATATAAATACAGGGGTGTTTTTGGGTTTCCATACTTCTTTACTTTGTTTTTTAAGTTATTTTGTAGGAACTTTTTCAAAGTATTATTTACAAAAAAATATGATTTCATTTTTTATTGTGTCTACTGTTTTTTTAGCATTGTTTTCGCATGTGCAGTTTTTTGTTTTGTATATTTTGCAAAAATATAGTCATGTTTATTATGCATATTTATCTCGCTGTATTCCAGCCACTCTTTATACGTGGGTCTTTTCACAGTTATTTTATATATTAAATAGTGTTTTTACATTTAAGTTAAGAGATGCAAAACACTTTAATTGCAACTAATTTGTTTTAAAAGTATTGGTTAAATTTTAAAACAAAACGGTTTGTTTAAATTTTTTTATGATTTTATTTTCCAAAAAATTAAAATTTAAAAGATTATTTTTGTAGAGGGTTTTAAAAATAAATGAAAAATTCTGTTTCCAAAGTAAGGTATTATTTTTTTCTTATAACAACGTTATTTGTTTTTTCAGCATTTGTTTATAGATTAGTAGATTGGCAAATACTAAATGGAGAATATTACAGAAGAAGAGCAAATTTTAACAACATATACAGCATTCCTATTGAAGCTGCAAGAGGAGAAATTTTAGATGCAAATGGAGAAGACTTTGCTGTTAATGAAGTTATTTATCAAGTTTCGTTTGACAGATTCAATGCAAAAAATGAAGAATTATCTGCTGAAATTAATTTTCTTTTAGATTTGTTTAGTCAAAGAAATGAAGAATATATAGATGAATTACCTATATGCTTGGAAAAAAACGGAGAATGTAGTTTTATGAAAGACGCTCCTGGCGATAATAAAATGGAAAGTGAAATTAAAATTTTAAAAAGTTCTGAAATTTTAAATTTAAATAATTATGCTACTGCTAGTGATTGCTATAAAAATTTGTTTTTGAAATATAAAGTTCCCGAAAATAAATATGATAAAGAACGTGAAAGGCAGATATTATCTGTTCTTTACAGCATGGACAAAGCAGGATTTTGGTCTTCAAGATCTAAATTTTTTGCTTTTTCGAAAAATAATATAAGCAGAGAAATGCTTTCTATTGTCTCTGAAATTTCAAGAACGAACCCGTGTTATAAAATTACAAGTAAGATGAAAAGAACGCATAAAAATAGTGTGCTCATGCCGCATATAATTGGAGCTGTAGGGAAACTTACACAAGAAGATTATACAGCGCTAAAGTCTAAGGGCTATGGACTTAATGATGAAATAGGTCAATTTGGATTAGAAAGATCGATGGAATCAGAATTAAGAGGCAAAAATGGTAAAAAAACGGTAGAAACCACAAAAGAAGGGCGAATTGTTTCTCAACTTAATAATGAAGAAGTGGTGCATGGCAAAACTATTTATCTTACAATAGATAGCGAGTTGCAAAAAGTTGCCCAAGAGTCTGTGGAAAGAAATGTTTCAATTTCAGAAAGTGGAACGTCAGGCGGAGTGATCGTTATAAGAGTTAAAGATTTTGCAATTCTTGCTTGCGCTGGTTATCCGTCTTTTGACATTGAAAGATACTCTGATAAAAATTACTACAAAGATCTTGTTACCGACACTCAAAAAAAACCTTTGGTTAACAGAGCTATTAATTATTGTGTTGAGCCGGGATCTGTTGTTAAACCTGCTGTGGCTTGCGCTGCTTTAAATGAAGGTATAATTAATTTTAACACGAAGATTAATTGTAGAAGAGGAATAGTTATACCGGGTACAAATAAATTTACAAGATGCATGGGGCATCATAATGAAACTGATGTGATAAAAGGCATTGTTCAGTCGTGCAATTCTTTTTTTCTTTATACTGGCAGTTTAATGGGTATTGATATTTTTGATAAGTACGCTCACTTATTTGGACTTGGTGAGAAAACAGGAGTTGAGGTGCCGGAATCAAGTGGTAGTTTGGCAAGTCCAAAAAACAGAAAGAGCAAAGGCGGAACATGGTTTGTTTCTGACCCTGCTTACGCGTGCATAGGGCAATCAGACAATTTATTTTCTCCTTTGCAACTGGCTGTTTATGTTGCTACTATCGCTAATGATGGTAAGCGCTTAAGACCTCACTTTATTAAAAAAATTACTAATTACAACAGAACAGAAACACTTTTTGAAAATAGTCCAGAAAATCCTGAAGTTGTTGCTGATTTAGGAGTAAAACAAGAATATCTAGATAAAGTAAAGGAAGCTATGTATTTAGGAAGTACCATAGGTATTGGTAGGTCTTATTTTAAAAGTTTTCCTGTTCCGGTTGCGCTTAAAACAGGTACTGCTCAAAATCCATCAAATAAGGATCATAAAAATTTTATAGGTTGGGCTCCATGCAAAGATAATGAAAAATTCGGAAAAGATATGATAGCTATTGCTTCTACTATTGAAAGAGGAGGAACATTTGACCATCGCTACAAAGATATAGCGCGCGATTTGTTTAGGGCATATTTTAAGGTTTAAATGTTTAAAGATTCAATTTGTTAGTGCTGAGAACAATTTTTAATGTCTAAATTTTCAATAGTTTGAAGGTTAGTAAAATATTTTAAATATAATATTTATTTAATTAATTTTAAAAGAAAAAATTAGGAAGTAATATTTTATATTTAACAAAAATTTGACAAAATTCTTTTTATATTGTATTATATATGTGTGGCATGTAGTGACTGTGTGTAGCAGATGGTTGTCTGTTAAATTAGTTATATAGAAAAAGGAAGGGAAATTTAGAAAATGAATAAAAGAACAAGAAATAAAAAATTAAATGGAATTTTAAGTAGGAAAAAGTTCGTTAAGAAATTTTTATCTGCTACTTTAACAGGAGCTTTTTTAATTTCAAGCAGTATTTATGCTGAAAAGACTATTAATGCGTCGGCATTAAAATATTCAGAAGTTGCTCAACAAATTAGTGATGAAATGGCTTCTGAAATTGAATCTTGTATATTTAAAAAATGTGGGGAAAAATATATTAAAACACTTATTTCTAATGTTTTTAAAATAAAATCACAGGAAAAAGTAGGTCGTTCAACTAATACTGTTTACAAAGTAGATTATAATTACTTAAAAGAAAATGTTAAAAAAATTAAAAAAGCGTGCTTTAAAGAGATAGAAGAAATAGAAAAAAAATCAGTAAAGAAATACGAAGAAAAAAATAGTGATTTTGTAATAAAGTTCGATAAGGTTACAAGTAAAATAGATATTGACAAGCTTATACTTGATGGGACAAAGAAGATATTAGCTAAGGGTTTACTTATAGATCTGCCTGATGATGAAGATGATGAAGTTGTTATTACAATTTATAAAGGAAATATTCTTAAATGTTTTGTTGAAGATTTTATTAATAAAGAAAATAAGTATTTTTATTTTAATTTAGATTCAAATTGTGAAGATTATTATTTTGCATCAAATGATTTATTAAATATTAAAATAAAAAAAGAAAATGATTATTTTTGTTTTGAATTAAAAGAAAATGTTAAAGAAGAATATGAAAATATTTTTAAAAGCTTAATCTCACGTTTTTCGTTATTTAACTTTCCTTACTTTAGAAAATCAAAGTTTGATATTCTAAAAGTAACCAATAATTGTGTTATTTTTGGAAAACTTTCTAAAATAAAGAAAAATCTTAAAGGAGAGTTAAAAGACTGGTTTGAAAGCAGAGAGAGTGTTGTTTTTTTAAAGAGCTTACAAAAATATAAAAAAAATATTACAGAAAATTTTAAATATTTTAAATTGCTTAAAGAGGAAATAAGAGGTATTTTTGAGGAACGTAAACATAAAATTAATAAAAAAGAAAAAAATAGTTGCTCTTCGTATTTGAATTTTATTAATGAGTTTGAAGTAGAGGCAAAGAGTTTTATAAAAGATGTAGATAAACTTTATTCTAATATATCGTCTATATCGTCTATATCGTTTATATCGTCCGAAAAAACAGAATTTCTTGAAAATTTAGAAAAAATTGACAAAGAAAGTATTGATGTTAAAGAAAAAATAAAAAAATATGAGGCTTTTAAAGAAAAAATTAAATCTATCAAAAAAAGTTTTAAAACTCTCAAAAATAAATTTTTAAATTTAAAGCAGAAAAAAAACGAAAATTTTTCTTTTATTGAATCTTATATATTAAAATTAAAAAAGAAATATAATGAAAATTTATATTATCAAAACCAAAATAATCAGTTAAATAATAAAAATGGCCATCACCATCACCACTATGATTATTACAACAATAATTAATTAAAAAATTAAAGTTAAAATGTATAATTACTCAAGCTTTTGAAGAGCTTGAGTATATTTTTTGTAGAAAATTTAATTTTTATTTTAATTAAATTTATTTTTAAATTACTGTTAAGTTAAAATTACAAGTTTAAAAATTAATAAAATGAAGAACAAAAATATTTTTTTAATTTTATATTTTATTTTTTGAAATATTTTTTTGCTATAAAATTAATTTTCATAAGTTTTTTATTTTTAAAAAGAAATTTAATAACTTTTGTAGTACAAATTATGTGTTAAAAATTATATAATATATAAAAGATCAAAGTGATTTATTTTAAATTTTTATAAATACAAGATTTATTTTTAAAAAATAAAAGTAGAAAATAGAACAATTTACTATGATTTTCTATTTTATAAAATGTTGTACTAAATTTACAAAATTAAAATTTAAATAAATATTTTGTTTTTAAAATGATTATTTATTAAACAATTATTCAAAGGTGTGGAAAATGAGTGAAAATATTAAGAATTTAGGAAGTAAAAGTTTGGAGTTTGAAGAAATTTTAAAAAAATTATCGTTAAAATGCGTTTGTGAGGAATCAAAAAAGCTTAGTTTAAATCTTTTGCAAGAAAATGATTTTAATTTAGCTTCTTTGTTGTTAGAAGAAACCAATAGCGCTTTTAATTTTTTTATTCGTTTTGGAAGCCCTCCTTTGGCAAATATAAAAAATATAAAATTTTTTATAAAAAAAGTTAAGAGTTCAGCTAACCTTACGCCAAGGGAACTTTTGGATATTAAGCTTGTTTTGTCGGCTGTTAATGATGTTAAAAAATATAGTAAGAATGATTTTTGTTTTTGTGAAAGTTTAAGTTCAAATTTTTCTTCGCTTATTTGTAATAATGAACTTAAGAAAAAGATAGAATTGTGTATTATTTCAGAAAATGAAATTTCGGATTTGGCATCTATCGAACTTTTAAAAGTACGCAGAGAAAAGAAACGTATTTCTTTAAGAATTCGAGATATTTTAGAGGGTATTATAAAATCTTCTTGTTATAAAAAAATTCTACAAGAACCAGTTATTACCATACGAAGTTCACGCTTTGTTATTCCTATAAAGTCTGAGTTTAAATCAGAAATTGAGGGTTTTGTACACGATTCTTCGTCCAGTGGAGCTACTTTATTTATAGAGCCAAAGCAAGTGCTTATTGCTAATAATGAAATAGCGATTTTAAAAAGAGAAGAAGAAAGAGAAATAGAAAAAATTCTTTCAAGACTTTCACAGCAAGTTTGTGATTTTTCTTGTGAATTACTTTTAAATTATAAAATGCTTATTAAAATTGATATGATTTTTGCAAGAGCAAAACTTGCTTGTGAAATGAAAGCCAATTTACAAAAACTTAATAATACGGGGGTAATTGCGTTAAAAGAAGCTCGTCATCCTCTTATAGATGAAAAAAAAGTTGTGCCGATCGACATAGAAATAGGAAAGGACTTTGATTGTTTAATAATAACGGGGCCAAATACGGGCGGCAAGACTGTTTCTATAAAACTTGTTGGTATTTTTGTTTTAATGTCAAAAGTGGGTTTGATGATTCCAGCTAAGGAAGATAGCGAAGTTTGTATTTTTGATAGACTATTAGTAGATATTGGGGATGAACAAAGCATAGAGCAGTCTCTTTCAACATTTTCAGGGCATATATCTAAACTAGTGAAAATAATTGAGCTTTCAAGCGGTAGTAGTTTAGTTCTTATTGATGAAATAGGAGCGGGCACAGATCCTGAGCAAGGTGCTGCTTTAGCTTTATCAATTATAAAATATTTAATGAAAAAAGGGTCTAAGTTGCTAGTTACAACACATTATGCTTTGCTTAAAGAATATGCTTTTTCTTCTCAGAGAGTGGAAAATGCTTGTTGTGAGTTTGACACTAAAAGTTTGATGTCTACATATAAATTAATTTTAGGAATTCCTGGTAGATCTAGTGCTTTTGAAATAGCAAAACGCCTTGGTGTTTCAGAAGATATAATTTCTAAAGCTCATGAATTTGTTTCTTTAGAAAATAAACAGCTGGACTTAGTTTTTAAATCTTTAGAAGAAAGTAAGAGAAGGGCAGCTGTTAAAGAAAGAAAATTGTCAGATCTTACAAAACAAAGTATAGAAGTGAAAACTCAGGTTTTTGAAGAGAAGAATAAGCTTGAAAAAGAGAAAGAAATGTTTTTAAGAAGTGCAAAAGAAAAGTCTAGAGAAATTATAGAAAATGCTCGAAGGCAAGCGAAAGATTTTCTTTTAGAACTTAAAAAGGCAAAGGATTTTTATGATTTTTCAAAATGCAAATTCGAAATCAAAAAAAATATTAAGCGGTTAGATTCAGAGAGCTTTATTGAAGAAGAGAAGAAAAAACATAAGATTCCTGAAAAATTAAAGGTTGGAGATTCGGTTTTTATAGTTGATTTAGGGAGAGAAGCTGAGGTTTTAAATGTTGATGGCGATGCAATAGAAGTAGAAACTGGTAATATGAAGATGAGAGTTGATATTTCGCGTCTTGAATTGCTAAATAAGAAAATTAAGAAGAAAAAAGAAAAAATTGTTACAAAAGCTTTAATCAGAAATTCACCTTTTGTTGGTAAGAGAGAAATTGATTTAAGAGGTTATTATGTTTTGGATGCTATTGAAGAGCTTGATAGATTTATAGCTTCTATGTTACTATTTTCTAGGGATGAGTTGACAGTAATTCATGGAAAAGGTACGGGGGCTTTAGCAAAAGGAGTTTTTAATTTTTTAAAGTCCCACCCTAATGTCAAAGATTTTCGCTTAGGAAGGTTTGGCGAGGGTGGGATTGGCGTAACAAAGGTATATTTAAAATAGGGAGTAGCTAAATGTCAGAAAATAGCAGTTTTAAGTCTATTGTTAGCGAATTTAAAGGAATAGTAGAAAAAATAGTTTTTAAAAACACTGACAACGGGTACACAGTTTTGGTTGTAAAAAGTAAAGAAAACTCTATAACTGCAGTTGGTGTGATGGCGCAAATAAATGTTGGTGAAAGTTTAGAAATAAGGGGATATTTCAAAAAACATCCGAGTTTTGGAAAGCAATTTTTTATTAATAGTTTTAAAAAGTTTATGCCTAAAACAAAGGATTCTATAGAGAAATATCTTTCTTCTGGTGTAATAAAGGGTATTGGGTCTTCGCGTGCAAAAGAGATAGTTAAAATGTTTGGTGATAAATCTTTAGATGTAATAAAAAATGATCCTGATAGATTGAGTATGATAAAAGGTATAACGAAGAAAACAGCAATTAAAATGTCAAAAGAATTTGGCGAAAATTTTGAATTAAAAGAACTTATCAATTATCTTTCGAGTTTTGAAGTAGAACTTCAAGATGTGGTGAAGATTTTTAAAAAATTTGGCAATGAAAGTTTGAAAATTATAAAAGAAAATCCTTATATTCTCTGTTTAGATCCGTTTTATATAGATTTTAAAAAAGCAGACAAAATTTTTATTGGTAAAAATGAAGATTATTGTAATTTAATAAGAGTTAAAGCTTTAATTACGTATTTATTATCATACAATTCTAAAGTTAAAGGACACACTTGTTTGCCAAGAAAACTGTTATTAAAGGCTTGCGATGAGTTTACAAATGTGCCATTTGAACTTTTTGACAACACTCTTGATGAGATGATTAAAGATTCTAGCGTTAAATCTTACAGTTTTGATGGTCTTGAACTTATTTATTTGCCTGAGATTTTTAAATGTGAAGAGTATATTTGCAAAAGGATTTTTTCAGTTTTAAAAGTTCCTTCAAAAAACTCAATAAAAGTTGATTGTTTTATAAATAAAATAGAAAGGGCTAATAAAATAAAGTATGCAGAAAAGCAAAAAAAAGCTATTAAGCTAGCTCTTGAAAACAAAATATTGATTTTAACAGGAGGCCCTGGGACGGGGAAAACTACTGTACTCAAGGCGATTATAAAAATTTTGAAAGAAAACTGTGAAAAAGTTTGTTTAACTGCACCAACTGGGAGAGCTGCACAAAAAATGTCAGAATTGACTAACACTGAAGCAAAGACTATTCACAGGCTTTTAGAGGCTGAAAGAAATGAGGGCAATGTTCAAGTTTTTAGAAAAAATGAAAAGAATCTTTTAAAATATAATACCATTATAATTGATGAATTTTCTATGGTCGATATTTTTATGTTTGAAGGTATACTTAAAGCTCTTCCTTTTTTCTGTAGACTTATAATAGTTGGCGACAAGAACCAACTTCCTTCAGTCGGATGTGGCAATATTCTATCTGATTTAGTAAAGTCCAAAAAAATTCCGATTGTTCATCTTGATGAAATTTTTAGACAATCGTTAAAAAGCTTGATTATAAAAAACGCTCACAGAGTAATTAAGGGAGATGACCTTTTAACTAATTCGACGGATAGTGATTTTTTCTTTTTGAATATTAACGATGCCAGTAGCATAGAAAGAACTATAATAGATTTGTATGTAAATCGACTTCCTACAACATATGGATACTCTTCTTATACAGATATACAAGTTATTTGTCCTGGGAAAAAAGGCTTACTTGGGGCTAATAATCTTAATAAAAGTTTGCAGGATGCTGCTAATGTTAGCAGTGGTAGCAAGGTTGAAGTGAAAATAGGAGAAACGATTTTTAGAGAAGAAGACAAAGTAATGCAGACTAAAAATAATTATGATTTGGAATCTGATTCTTCTAATGGTGTGATTAGAAATGGTGTTTTTAATGGAGATATTGGCTTTATTATCAAAATAGATAAAACATCAGAAGTTATTGACGTTAGGTTTTATGAACGCATTGTTCACTACAGTTTTGAACAAGCCCAAGAACTTACACTTGCATATGCATCTACAGTACATAAAAGTCAGGGTAGTGAGTATAAAGCGGTAATTATGCCAATTTTTCCTGGGCCATCTCAACTTTATTATAGAAAACTTTTGTATACTGGTATAACTAGGGCTCGTTTGCTTTTAATTCTTATAGGAAGAAAAGAAATAGCTTCTAAAATGATTAGTAACGACAAAAAAACTAAAAGATGTTCTGGACTTTATGCGATGTTGGAGACTTGATTTTTTTGTTTAAATTTGAAATAATTTGCCTTTTATGTTATAATAGACCTAGGTTTTTTATTTATATTTTTAAAAAATAAAGTGAAGTTTATTATATTAAGCTATGTTGTGTTTTTTAAAATTAAAAACCAATATTATTTATCAGTAGAAGAATATACATTTATTTTTTAATTTGATTTGCAATTTGTAGTATATTACTATTTTTTGGAAAATTTTACGGAAAATTACATAGATACTGCTATATTTTAAAGCAGAGAAAATAAAGAAATAAATCGTTTATTGTTTAAAAGTTAGCTAACTATTTTAAAATTGTAAGTTAAGTTTTGCTTTACTGTATAAGAAAGTGGTGTTAAATTTTGTGGATGCTTTAGAAAAAATAATACGTCAGATTAATCAAATAACATGGGGTCCTATTACTATTATATTTGTACTTTTTGTTGGAATTTGGTTTACTTTTAAATTAAATTTTTTTCAAATTTTGAAGATGAAAACTTGGACAAAATATACTTTTGGAACATTTTTAGGTAGAAAGAAATTTGTTAAATCTACTGATTCAAATTTAAAAAACAGTATATCTCCGTTTCAAGCTATGACAACGGCTCTTGGTGGGTGTGTTGGTACGGGAAATATAGTTGGAGTAAGCGCTGCTGTGCTGTTTGGTGGACCGGGGGCTTTGTTTTGGATGTGGTTTGCATCTTTTTTTGGTATGATGACAGCTTTTGCTGAAAATGTTTTGGCAATAAAATATAGAAGAAAAAGTCGATCAAAAGGTTTTTATGGTGGACCTATGGTATATATGGAAGATGCTCTTAAGTGCAAATGGCTTGCAGTTGTTTTTTGTATTGCGTGTGTAGCTGTTGGAATTTTTAACGGAGGAGTTGTCCAAACGAGTTCTATATGTACTTCTTTTAAAGAGTCGTTTGGAATTTCAAGTGTAATCACAGCAATTGCAATTGCTATTGCAGTTTCTGTTGTAATTTTTGGTGGAATAAAAAGAATTGCAAGCGTAACAGAAAAATTAGTACCATTTATGTCTTGTTTATATATTTTATGTGGATTAACGGTGGTATTTTGTAATTTAGATAAATTGGGTAACGCTTTTGTAAGTATTTTTTCAAATGCTTTTGATTTTCGAGCAGTTGGAGGTTCTATTATAGGTTGTGCTGCTTTGCAAACATTACGATATGGCTCTGCTAGAGGATTGATTTCTAATGAAGCGGGGCTCGGAACTTCTCCTATTATACACGCCTTGTCAAGCAATGCGGAACCTGTTAAACAGGGGATGTGGGGAATTTTTCAAGTTTTTATTGATACTTTTGTAATTTGCAGTATAACAGGATTATGTATTTTAGTTACAGGTGCAGAAAATATAAGTAACCAAAGTGAAATGCTTACAAATATTGCTTTTAAATCCGTTTTAGGTTCTTTTGGTGAAATTATGATTTGTTTGTTATTGGTTCTTTTTGGATTTTCGACAATACTCAGCTGTGCTTTTCAAGGAGAAAGATGTTTGCAGCATATTTTGGGTGACAATAAAACCAAATATATTAAATTGTATAAAGTGGTAATTATTTTAATGGTTGCATTTAGTTTTTGCCTAACTTCTAGAACAGTTTGGGAGTTTTGTGATTTGTTTAGCATTTGTATGATGTTACCGAATTTATTTACATTATTATTTTTATCAAAAAAAATTGTGTCTGTTTATAAAAGTTTTTTAAAAAACACAACTGAACATGAAGAAAATAGAATGAATAAGGTTGGTTAGCGTCGTTTTAACAAAAGAAATCGTGTTGTTTCTTTATTTATAAAAAAATTAAAGCGTTTGCAAATTTTTTAATTTTTTTCTGCAGTTTTTACATCTTTTATTTTTGTTTTGTTTTAATAAAAAGTTTGTAATGCAACTGTTCTAATTTCTCTGGTAACTCCTGCAACATTGATACTTGTTCTGTTTTCTTTTTTTCCTTTACTTTTATCAAAAATCTGCACTGTTCTCTCAGATACTTCATAGAAGATTTGCAACATTTCGTTTTTGCTTTCATTAAAAGCATTTGATGTTTACGTTCAGTGTTTTTTAACTGACGTGTTGTAGGTGAAAACGCAGAAACTTCACTATTTAATGGATTTAAACAGTTTGCCGAAAGTAGAAAAAGTCCAATAAAAAAAGAAACTGCTTTTTTAATATTTGCTGTTTTGGTGCTTTTCTGAATAAACATAAATAAAAACTCCTTTTAAAATTCTACTTGTTTTAGCAAATTTAAATAAGGGAAAAACTGTTTTATTTATAAAAATTTAACAAGTGTTGTAATTTTACAACTAAAATATTTTAAAAGCAATTGCTTTAACTTTTATAATAAGGACTAACTTTTCAAAAAGAGTTTTTAAAAAAATTAAAGTAGAAAATCTTATAAAAAAGGAGCCCAAAAGAGGCTCTTTAAAATTTGTAAAAATTATTGTAAAAAATCAAATAACTTAAACAAAAAAATAAAATTTTATTTAAGACAACCCCTTGTGATAAAACTCAAAAATGTTTTCATAATCACGTTTGAGTTGTTTTTTTATTAATTTAAGCAAACTATCGCAGTTACAAAAGCTTCCTTGATTTATAATGGCACTATTTGGTATTTCAGGATTTTCTAGACTTTTGCAATTTGCGAAAGCGTCGAATCCTATAAAATTAAGATATTTTGGAAAAATAATTATTGATCTAATGCAATTTCTAAAAGCACAACTATTTATATTGATTATAGAGTTTGGTAGCACAATCGTTGTTAAATTTATACATCCGCTAAAAGCAAATTTTCCAATATGAGAAATAGATTTTGGGAAATTAATATTTTTTAATTTATGACAATTATAAAAAGCATACTCATCGATAAATGTGATGGAATTTGGCAAAATAGCAGTTGTTAAATTTTCACAAAAGGAAAATGAGTCTTTTTGCAAGTATGCGATGGAGTTTGGCAGAACAATTATTTCTAAACTTATACATTTATGAAAGGCTTTAGATCCAATTTTTATGATAGAGTTTGACAAAGCAATAGTTTTTAAATTTTCGCAGCACTCAAATGCAAAACATCCTATTTGAATAATGGAATCAGATACAATAATTTTTATTAGTTTACTGCAGTCTGAAAAAGCATAACAGCCTATACTAATGATTTTCATTTGTTGATTGTTAATATTAAAAAATTTAGGTAGAGAAATTTCTTTTATCAAATTTTTATAAAATTCTTTAACTCCGGCAATAGAAATTGTTTTGTCTTTTTCATTTATAAAAAAATCAAAAACATCCTTAAATTCTAAATTTTCCCCATTAGTTGCGATTATTCCGTTATTGTCTTCATTTGTTTGTACCGTGTTTTCCTCTTTACTCAAATTGCTTTTACTAACAGTCTGCGATGTTTTATCATTAAAATACAAGTTGCTTGTTGGAAGCAATAAAAAATTTGTATTTTGTGAATCAGCTTGACTTTGATTTGCTAAATTCTGATTCTCTTCGTTGTTTGTCTCGTTAAAATCAGGGTTTGTGTTAGCCACATCATTAGAAATTTGCAAGTTTTCTTCTTCACCGTTTCCACCATCGTTGGTTTCTTCGTTTAAAGGAAATTGATTTTTATTGTTTTGCAAGGGGGCTACAGGAGGCTTGTTTTTGCCTGCCGAACTACTAGTTTTTTTATTTTTAAAAAAATCTTCATTTTCCATTGCGGAAACTTTGTTATTTAATGGATTTAAACAATTTGCCGAAAGTAGAAAAAGTCCAATAAAAAAAGAAACCGCTTTTTTAATATTTGCTGTTTTAGTGTTTTTTTGAATAAACACAGAAAAACCTCTTCTCAATAGATTTAAATAAGGAAAAAAATTACCTTATTTATAAAAATTTACATAAACAAGGTAATTTTACAACTAAAATATTTTAAAATCAATCGTTTTGATGATTAAAATTTCCTTAAAACGATCATTTATTGCAAAGCTCAAAAATGTTTTCATAATCACGTCTGAGTTGATTTTTTATTATTTTGAGCAAATTGTCACAGCCCCTAAAGCTTCCTTGACTCATAATGACACTGTTTGGTATTTCAGGGTTTTTAAAATTTTCGCAATTTGCAAAGGCGTCGGGTCCTACAAATTTAAGATGTTCTGGAAAAATAAATGTTAATTTTACACAGTCTTTAAAAGCAGAATCATCTATAATGATTAAAGTTTTTGGCAATATAATTGTTGATAAACTCACACAGCTTTTAAAAGCGAATTCTTCTATGCGAAAAATAGAGTTTGGGAAATTAATATTTTTTAATTTGACACAACCATGAAAAGCAAACTTACCGATAGATTTTATTTTGAAGTCTGGCAAAATAACAGTTTTTAATTCTTTACATTTTCCAAACGTATCATATTTTATTTCAGAAACGGAATCAGGAATGGTAATTTTTTCTAGCTTTTTGCATCTTGAAAAAGTACGATGGTTTATCTTAGTGAGTCTTTTTTGCGGGTTGTTGATATTTAAAGGGTTAGAAAAAAAAACTTCTTTTATTAAATTTCTACAGTTTTCTTTAACTCCATGAATAAAAATTGTGTCATTTTTTTCTTTTGCATAATCAAAAACATCTTCAAATTTTAAATTTTCTCCATCGATTGAACAAGTTATTTTATATTTATATATAGATCCTTCATCAGGTAATTCATTTGTTTTTAATATACTTTTTTTTTCATTTTTATTGTCTTTTTTAGTAGTCTGCGGCATTATTTCATTTTTTAAATACGGTTCATTTTTTGTAAATGATGAAGAATTCGCATTCTGAAAATCAATTTGATTTTGATCTGCTAAATTCTGATTTTCTTCGTTATTCACTTGATTAGACTGAGAGTCTTTATTAATTTCCTTATTAGAAGCTTGAAAGTTTTCATTTACATTTTGCAAATTTTCTTGTCCGCCGTTTCCACCGCCGTTAGTTCCTTCGTTTAAAGGAAGTTGATTTTCATTGTTTTTCAATGGAGCTACAAGAGGCTTGCTTTCGCCCGTAAAACTACTAGTTTTTTTATTTTCTTTAGAACCCTCATTTTCCATCGCAGAAACTTTGTTATTTAATGGATTTAAACAATTTGCCGAAAGTAAAGAAAGTCCAATAAAAAAAGAAATTGCTTTTTTAAAATTTATTGTTTTTGTATTTTTTTGAATAAACATAGATAAAATCTCCTTTTAATAAATTTGAATAAGAAATGAATTATTTTATTTATAAAAATTTAACAAATCAAATGTAATTTTACATCTAAGACATTTTAAAAGCAATAGTTTTAACTATTAATTTTTAGTTTCAAGCAAAATTTTTAAAATATGTTTTGAATCCAAAACAATTAATTATTAAATTTTTAAAACTAAATTAAACAGCTGTTACTTACAGTTTTGTTTAAAATTTTTAAAAAACTTTGCTAACTTTTTTAAAAAGAAGATTATCATAAAAATTTTAACGCTTAAATTTAATTTTAAAATATTAATTTTGAAAGAAAGGTTTTTTAAAAAGTAAAAACTAAAAGTTTAAAAAACTTACAAAAAGAAAGCCTAAAGAGAGTATTAAAACTTTTGTTGTAAAAAACAAATTATTAGCAATATTGATGTAGAACAGAAATTCTAATTTATTGTGAAATATTTTTGATTAAACTGATTACATTTATATTTTTAGACCTACACTTAACGAGTACATATCTTTATTAAAAGTCAACTTTTAAATTTTATGTATAAAAATTTTCAAAAAATTGCGTTTAAGTTAATTTTTTACTATTTTAAGTAAATTACCACAGAAAAAACTATCAGTACACAAATGCAGCAAATTTTGTCTCAGCAACAGAGTCTTATAACAATAATTTCTTGCCAATTTGATGCAATTTTTAAAAACCAAACATCTTAGCCCGTGCTAACAGTTTTTATTTATTGATTGTTAACATATAAAAATTCAAGAAGAAAACTTTTTTACTAAATTTTTATAATTTTTCTTAATCAAAAATTTCCTCCAAAAAACTGTCACGTTCTTTCAAAAGTTCATAATAATCTAATATTTCCTCTCTTGTTACCGCTATTTCTTTCTCTCTTGCTTTTGTCATTATTTTTTTTAAAAGTTCGAACCTTCCTATAGAACATTCGACTCTTACTATTGTCTGAGTTACACGCTGCTCTGGCACCGATTCTAATTTCTCTTTTGCCTTTTTCAAATCTTTGTATTCTTCTTCTATCAAAAGTCTGCGACAATTTATCTTTTTCTGCTTTGCTTCTTGCTCTTCCGTAAAAGGCCTATTAAGCTGCAGAGCTTCTTCTTCTTCTTGTTCTACTTCTTGTTCTATTTTTTTCAAAAATTTTTTGTAACGTTTTAAAAAGTCAACACGTTGTTGTATTCTCCCTTTTTCTGAAGATGAAAGTGCAGAAACTTTGCTATTTAATGGATTTAAGTAGTTTGTTGAAAGTAAAGAAAGTCCAATAAAAAAAGAAACTGCTTTTTTAATATTTTTTTTGATTAACATAAATAAAAAACTCCTTTTAAAAAATTTTGCTTATTCTTAACAAACTAAAACAAGGAAAAAATTATTTTATTTGTAAAAATTTAACAAATTAAATATAATTTTACATCTAAGACATTTTAAAAGCAATAGTTTCAACTATTAATTTTTAGTTTCAAGCAAAATTTTTAAAATATGTTTTAAACCCAAAACAATTAATTATTAAATTTTTAAAACTAAATTAAACAGTTGTTACTTACAGTTTTGTTTAAAATTTTTAAAAAACTTTGCTAACTTTTTTTAAAAAGAAGATTATCATAAAAATTTTAACGCTTAAATTTAATTTTAAAAATCTGATTTATTAGATTATATAACATACTCATATTAGCACTGTGACTTTAAACTAAAAAAATTTGTTAATATTTTTAAGAAAAAAATTTATAAAGAGAAGTTTTAAAAAATAGAAATTAATGCAAAAGAAACTTTTTAAAAAGAGTTAAATTAAAGAGACTTTTTAAAAGTGCAATTTTACGCTGCACAACATAAAACACTGCTAATACTAAACCTAGAAATTAGCAGCATCTTATATAGCGAAACGTTTTTTTAAAAACCAGTTTTAAAATTTTTCTTTAAGATCATCTCCTTCATCTCCTTTATAACAAAGTTCAAAAATGTTTGGAGAATCACGTTTAAGTTGTTTTTCTATTATTTTGAGTAAATTTTTACAATTACAAAAACTTCCTGTTTTCATAATAGCATTACTTGATATTTCAGGGCATACGAGACTTTCGCAATTTGCAAAAGCGTCGCATCCTATAAAATTAAGATGTCGTGAAAAAACGCTCATTAATCTAATGCAATTTTTAAAAGCACAATCGTCTATACTAACTGTAGCATTCGGCAACACAATTACTGTTAAATTTATACAACGATTAAAAGCAAATTTTCTAATGTGAGAAATAGATTTTGAAAAATTAATATTTTTTAATTCATTACAATTATAAAAAGCGAAGTTATTGATGAATGTAATGGAATTTGGCAAAATAATAGTTGTTAGATTTTTACAAAAGGAAAATGTGCTATCTTGTAAATGTTTGATAGAGCTTGGCAAGATAATTGTTTCTAAGTTTGTACAGTTATTAAATGCATCATATCCAATGCTTATAATAGAGTTTGGTAAAATGATTGCTAATAGACTAGTGCAGTTTTTAAATGCACAGCTCATTATAGCGGTAAGAGAATTTGGAAAGATAATTGTTTCTAAGTTCGTACAGTTATTAAATGCGCTATGTTCAATGCTTATAATAGAGTTTGGCAAGATAATCGTTGACAGACTAGTACAGTATCGAAATGCACCGTCCGTTATAGTAGTAAGAAAGTTTGGAAAAACGACAGTTGTTAAATTTTCGCAGAACTCAAATGCATAACATCCTATTTGAAAAACAGAATCAGGAATAATAATTTTTATTAATTCAGTGCAATTTGAAAAAGCATGGCAGTCTATACTAACAATTTTTATTTGTTGATTGTTAATATTTAAAAATTTAGGAAGAGAAACTTCTTTTATTAAATCTTTATAAAATTCTTTAACTTCAACGATAGAAATTGTGTTGTCTATTTCATCCATGGAAAAATCAAAAACATCTTCAAATTTTAAACTTTCTTCATTAGTTGCGATTATATTATTGTTTTCATTCGTTTGCATTATATCTTCTTCATTTATACTGCTCTCATTAACAGTTTGTGATGTTTCATCGTTAGAATATGAGTTGCTTGTTTCAAATAATGAAGAATTTGCATTTTGCGGACCAATTTGATTTTGATTTGCTAAATTCTGATTTTCTTCGTTATTCACTTGATTAGACTGAGAGTCTTTATTAATTTCCTCATTAGAAGCTTGAAAGTTTTCATTTACATTTTGCAAATTTTCTTGCCCGCCATTTTCATTGTTATTTTCTTCGTTTAAAGGAAGTTGATGGTTTTCATTGTTTTGCAAAGGAGGAACTTCAGGAACCTGGTTTTCGTTAATCGAAATGTTAGTTTCTTTATTTTTTTTAAAATTTTCGTTTTCCATTGCAAAAACTTTGCTATTTAATGGGTTCAAACAGTTTGCTGAAAGTAAAGAAAGTCCAATAAAAAAAGAAACTGCTTTTTTAAAATTTGCTGATCTAGTATTTTTTTTGATAAACATAGTTAAAAACTCCTCTTAAAAATTTTGCTCATTTATAATAAATTTGTAAAAATTTAACAAGTGAGGTAATTTTACAACTAAAATATCTTAAAAGCAATACTTTAAATTAATAATTTTTAATTTGGAGCAATAAGAGACTTATAAAAAAGATTAAAATTAAAGAGGCTTTTTAAAAGTGCAATTTTGCGCTGCACAATATAAAATACTGTTAGTACTAAAAATAGAAATTATCAGTATTTCATGTTTTGAAATGTTTTTAAAAAATTATTGTCACAGAAAAGCTCCTTTGTAGAATAACTTAAAAAAACGTTTTTATTGTCACGTTCGAGTTGGTTTCTTATTATTGTGAGCAAATTAACGCAGTCACAAAAACTTCCTTGGTTTATAACAGCACTATTTGATATTTCAGGGTTTACAAGATTTCTGCAATTTGCAAAAGCGTCGAATTCTACAGAAATGTAGTTTGTCAGATTAACTGATTTTAATTTTGTACAACCGTTAAATGCATAAGATCCAATTTCCATAATGAAATTTGGCAAAGCAATTTCTTCTAAATCTGTACAATCGTTAAATGCTTCAGATCCAATTCTAGTAATTGAATTTGGCAGAACAATTGTTGTTAGGTGAACACAGTTTTTAAATGTTCTGTCCATTATACTAGTAATGAAATTTGGCAAAGTAATTTTTTTTAAATTTGTACAACTGTTAAATGCTCCAAGCCCAATTTTAATAATGAAATTTGGCAAGGCAATTTCTTCTAAATCTGTACAACCGTGAAATGCATTAAATCCAATTTCCGTAACGGAATTTGATAGAACAATTGTTGTTAGGTGAACACAGTTTTGAAAAGCCGAGAGACCTATACAATTAAGATGTGTTGGAAGAACGATTTTTCTTAATGCATAGCAGTTATAAAAGCTCAAATTTTCCAGGATTGTTATGGTGCTTGGTAAAACAACAGTTGTTAATTTATAGCAGAACTCAAATGCACGATATTTTATTTGAAGAACAGAATCAGGAATAATAATTTTTATTAATTCGGTGCAATCTGAAAAAGCATAAAAACCTATACTAACAATTTTCATTTGTTGGTTGTTAATATTTAAAAATTTAGGAAGAGAAACTTCTTTTATCAAATTTTTATAAAATTCTTTAACTCGGGCAATAGAGATTGTGTTGTCTTTTATAGAAAAATCAAAAACATCTTCAAATTTTAAACTTTCTTCATTAGTTGCTATTATTTTGTTATTATCTTCATTCGTTTGCACTGTGTCTTCTTTATTTACACTGTTTTCGTTACTAGTTTGTGATGTCTTATTATTCGTCTCATTAAATTCAGAATTTGGATTAATTTTCTCATTAGAAGATTCAAAGTTTGAATTAATTATTCCTCCATTAGAAGATTGAGAGTATTCATTTTGTAAATTCTCTTGCTCAGCGTTTTCTTCACTGTTAGTTCCTTCATTTAAAGGAAGTTGATGGTTTTCATTGTTTTGCAAAGGAGGAACTGCAGGAACCTGGTTTTCGTTAATCGAAATGTTAGTTTCCTTATTTTTTTTAAAATTTTCGTTTTCCATTGCAGAAACCTTGCTATTTGATGGGTTTAAACAATTTGCCGAAAGTAAAGAAAGTCCAAT